>DATAED010000510.1:0-1590 GCA_036258195.1 Ktedonobacterales bacterium | reverse complement strand
GCCGTTCACGCCCGCCACGCGCGTCACCTTCCTGGCGCCCGCCGCGGGCTGGTACGGCGAGCCACACCCATCGCCAGCGCGACAGTTCTTCTTCTGCCTGGCGGGCGAGTGGGAGGTCACCGTCAGCGATGGCGAGCGCCGGCGCTTCGCCCCTGGCAGCGTCGTCCTGCTGGACGACACGACTGGCAAGGGACACGCCACGCACATCGTGAGCGAGGTGGACGCGCTGGCCGCAATGGTTCAGCTACCCGCCGACGTCGCCATCGCGGCGGAGTGAGCCGCTCGGTCAATAACCCGTGGGCGGCAGAGTATGCAGCGGCATCTCGCTGAGCGCGTAGATGCGCTCGTTATTCGCCAGGATGTAGTAGACGCCGTTCGCACCGCGCAGCATCCAGACGGGATTTTTTGGCCCCAGGCTGCTGACATCCCAGGTGACGGCGCCAGACTGGACGTCGCTGAAATTGACCGTCCAGTACACGAGGATGGGTACGAATCCTGCCGCCTTTGCGACATGACGCTGGGCGCTGAGCGCGCTGATGGCCTGCGCGGATGTGTACTTCCAGATCTCCCCATGCGGTAGTACCCCGCCAGCAAACTCCTCCGCAGGTCGGAACCCCGTATGGGTAGAGTTCAGCGCGAGCATGACGTCCACGTACCCGCCGCCCTGCTGGAAGGGCACAACAATCAGGTCGGTAGATTGCGAGAACTCACTGTTGCGTAGCTCCCAGACCACCGCAGGCGTCCCTGCTGGGCTGGCGGCCGTGATGTCGAAGCTGTCACCGCCCTCGAAGGTTCTGGGGAGCGTATCGCGCGCAGCGGCGACCAGGTCGGCTGGCGAGGTAGAAGCCAGCGGGATCCACTGCGAGCCAGCCAGAATCGTCGCGGTCGGCAGCGCCCGCGTCGCGGTCGGTGGAATGGCCGTCGCGGTCGGCGTCGCGGTCGACGAGGCGGCGGTGACGCTGGCAGCGCAGGATGTGAGGCAGCCTGCGAGCGCTACCAGCAGCGCCAGCGGCGCGAGGGCGTCAATCATTCGCCGCGCTGTCGCCATCCTCGGAATCCTTTCGTCGCAGTTGCTATACCTGATAGCCACTACTCGCTCTTGAAGATGCTGAAGCCCTTGGTGTTGCGATGGAGGATGGCGTCCTCGCGCTGGCGGTCGGCGGCGGCGTCTCCGCTGTGGTAGGCGCGCCACTCGGCCGGGGCGTCTTTGCTCTCGCCGCCGTGCGGGGTGATGCGCTGACGCACGCGGCAGATCACCGGCGTATTGACCGCCGCGCCCGCGATGATGGCTTGCCCCTTCGAGAGCGCGGGCAGGTTGTCGAGCAACTCGCGGCCCACGCCCTCCACCGCTGCGCCGACGCTCTTCTGATCGACCTCGTTCACGATGCGCATGATGCACTGGGTCAGGCACTGGCTCAGCACATCGGCGTCCAGCTTGCCGGGACGCTGGCTGATGAGGCCCACACCCACGCCAAACTTGCGTCCCTCCGCCAGTATCTGCTTCAGGATGCGCGTCGTCACCACCTCGTCGCCATGGGGCGCGAAGTGGTGCGCCTCCTCGATCAGCACAAAGACGGGATAATTCAGGTA
>DATAED010000509.1:0-1767 GCA_036258195.1 Ktedonobacterales bacterium | reverse complement strand
CCACTGGCCTGGCTGCCCGTCTTCGCGCTGCTGGTCGTCGCGCTGATCGCCGTTGCGCTGGGCGCGCTCGCGCATGGCGCGCCCAGCCTCATCAGGCCCATCGGCAAGAGTCTACGCACGCGCTTGGCTTTCATCTGGGCGGGGCGGGCGATGCTCTGGCTCGCGACGGCGGCCCTCATCGTCCTGATCTACCTCGCCGTATTGGACGCCTCCCTGTTCTTCATCCCCAGCGCTGCCCTGGCGATCATCGCCTCACTGCTGGCGCTGTTGCCCGACCCACCGCGTCGCGCCATCGCCTGATCGCCGCTGACAAGCGCCCGCGTAGTCTTTGCTGATCAGCGTGCCGCATGCTACAATCGCTCTGCAATCGCTCTGCGCGGGCGCCGCCCTTGCGCACGAGTTCCTCATTGGCGGCCAGACGGTGAAAGGGGCAGAGACGATGCGTGCTATAACGCTCGCGCGCCCCTCCACGCCTGAATTCTCCTCGGCCTGGCGGTATCTGGTTCGCCTCGTTTCGCCCAGGGATGGCAGCGCAAGGCCGTAGTGCGCCCTTTTTCAGGAAGCGACCGATGATCTTCCATCGGCGTGTGACCGCTCGCGGGCGGTCGGTGTAGTACCCGTATTCTTCCTGGGCCAACGACCTTGCGTGTCTCGATCTCCTCCAGCGCGCTGGGCCGCGGGCGCCCCATGCCTTGATGCAGCGCCGCGCGCTGGCTGGAGCGAGCGCGCTGATCGACGCCCGAACAGACTGGAGCGATACATCCCATGGCGAATCCTATGCAGAACGTCTCTGGCGACTTCACTGTGACCCTGCGCCCCACGCGCTTTCCCGCTGACGTGGAACGCACGGTCGCCATCTACAATACCTGGAGCTTGGAGCCGATGACCGTCGAGCGTGCGCTGGAGTGGGAGGCGGGCCTGCCGACTGAGGCGCGCCGCTACCGCCGCGTCGCCGCGTCACGCGCGGGCGCGGTGGTCGGCTACGCCGAGGCGACCTATCGACCCTGGAGCGAGCCAGGCCACTTCGATGGCGAATTCTGCATTGATGCTGGCTGGCGGCGGCGCGGCGTGGGCGCGACGCTCTGGCGCGATCTGCTGGCGTGGCTGCGCGCCGAGGGCGCCACGCTTTTCGAGGTCAGTCTGCGCGACAACGACCCGGACGCCATCCGCTTTGCCGAGGTTCGGGGCTTTGTGCGCGGGCGACATCGCTTCGAGTCCACGCTCGATCTCGCCAGCTTCGACGAGCGGCCATTCGTCGGCGCGCTGGCGCGGGCGGAGGCGGCGGGCTACCGCTTCTTCTCGCTGGCCGATGTCGGCGATACCGAGGAGGCGCGCCGCCGCGACTACGAGATCAACCGCCGCGCCGCGCTCGACATCCCAGGAGCAGCGCAGACCTTCGTGCCCTTCGAGGAGTGGCAGCGCTTCGTCTGCGGCGCGTCGTGGTATCGGCCTGATGGGCAGATCATCGCGGCGCGCGGCGACGAATGGGTGGGGCTGGCGGCCCTCGGCTACTTCCCCACCACCAGCTCCATGTACAATATGGTGACGGGCGTAGACCGCGCGCATCGCGGGTACGGGGTAGCGCAGGCGCTCAAGCTGCACGCCATCCGCTGCGCCCGCCGCTATGGCGCGATCTACATCCGTACGCACAACGACAGCGAGAACGCGCCCATCCTGGCGATCAACCGCAAGCTGGGCTATCAGCCGCAGCCCGGACTGTACCAGTACGCGCTCACGCTGTCGGATTAGCGCCTCCACTTCAACCCC
>DATAED010000508.1:0-2238 GCA_036258195.1 Ktedonobacterales bacterium | reverse complement strand
CTGCTGGTGGGCAGCCGAGCGAGCAGCCAGACATCCCTCGCCCGGCGAGTATGCGGGCGGTCGAAGAGATGGTCGCGCGGGCGGTCGCCGCCGATGCGCTGTGGTTGGCGGGTGCGACGCTGGTGGTAGCTGTCTCGGGCGGCGCCGATTCGCTGTGCCTGCTGGGGGCGCTGTTGGCGCTGCAAGCGTCGCCTGCGTCGCCTGCATTGACTGTAGCTCCGGGTGAGCTAGTGGTGGCGACCCTCGACCATGGTCTGCGCGGCGCGGCAGGAGCAGCCGACGCGCGCTGGGTGGCGGAGCTGGCGGCGAGCCTGGAGCTGCGCTGCGTCGCCGAGCAAGTGGAGACGCGGGCGTGGGCCAGCGCACAGCATCTCTCGCTCGAAGACGCCGCGCGTCGCCTGCGCTACCGCTTCCTGCGGCGGGTCGCGGCGGAGGTGGGGGCCGCGCGCATTGCGCTGGGGCATACGCTCGACGACCAGGCCGAGACGATCTTGCTGCGGCTGCTGCGCGGTAGCGGGCTGGATGGCCTCGCCGGGATGCGTCCGCTGCGGGGCGATCTGGCGCGTCCACTGCTCGGGATCACCCACGCGCAGGCGGTGGCCTATTGTGCGGCGCGCGGCTGGCTGCCGCGCGAAGACCTGACCAATCGCGACGAGCGCTACCTGCGCAATCGCGTGCGTCGTCGCCTCTTACCCCTGCTGGAGGCGTATAATCCAAACGTGCGGCGCACGCTCGCGCGCAACGCCAGCCTGATCGCCGACGATCTGGCGGCGCTGGAGGCCGCGACCGATGGCGCCTGGGCGGGGGTCGTCAGCGTGGAGCAGGCTGACCGCGTGGAGATGCGCCTGGGCGGCCTGCGCGAGCTGTCGTCGGCCCTGCGACGGCGTGTGGTGCGGCGCGCGGCGCAGCGGCTGCTGGCGCGACCTCACCCCCCTAGCCCCCCTCTCCCACGGGGCGAGGGGGGAGTGGAGACTCCAGTGGAGGGCGCTGGCGGACTGGAGGCGCGGCACATCGCGCTAATCGAGCGCTTCATCGCCGAGGGGCGCACGGGCGGCGCGCTGAGTCTGCCAGACGGCCTGCGGGCGACGCTGGGCTACGAGACGCTCAGCCTGGCGCGCGTGCCGCAGGTGAGCCAGCAGGCGACCGAGCAGGCGACCGAGACCGCATGGCGGCTGCCGATTCCGGGCGCAGTGGAGATCGCGGCGCTGGGCTGGCGCGTGCTGGCGGCGCCGCTGGAGACGCCGCCAGGGCTGGAAGGCGCCGCGCTGCCGCCGATCCCACGCACGCCACCGCTGAGCTATGGCAGCGGGATGTCGGGTGGGGCGCGCGGCGAGCTGCGGGTCTATCTCGACGCCGATCGCATCGCCAGCGATGCGCTGACGGTGCGCGCATGGCGGCCAGGCGACCGCTTTCGTCCGCTGGGCATGGCGCGCGAGAAGAAGCTGCAAGACGTGCTGAGCGACGCCAAAGTACCGCGTGAGCTGCGCCATCGGCTGCCAGTCGTCTGCCTGGGCGAGCGCATCGTGTGGGTGGCGGGCGTGCGCATCGCCGATGAGTTCAAGCTGACGCCTGCGACCAGCCGCGCGCTGGCCTTGCAGGCCGAGCCATTGCGCGACGACGAGCGTGATCTGCGGAGCGCTGTTCAGATGGAGGAACGAGAGCGATGAGCGTGAGCGAGCCAACGCGCGATCTGGCGCGACCAATCACTGTGGAGTCGGCATGGTATGCGGCCCCACCCACCGGAAGCCAGAGCGGCGACATCGCTCACGTCATCCTGACGGAAGAGCAGATCAACGCGCGCATCCGCGAGCTGGGCGCGGCCATCACGCGTGATTACTGGCAGGCGGCGCAGAGTGGGCCGCTGCTGGCCATCATCACCCTGCGCGGGGCGGTCGCCTTTGCCGCCGACCTGGTGCGCGCCATCGACCTGCCCGTCGAGCTGGATTTCATCTCGGCCAGCAGCTACGGCTCGCATGCCACGACCTCCGGCAGCGTGCAAATTCTGAAGGATCTGGACTCCGACCTGAACCGGCGGCATGCCCTCATCATCGAGGACATCATCGACACCGGGCTGACGCTCTCCAAGCTCATCACCATGCTGGATGCGCGCCAGCCGAGCAGCATGCGTGTCTGCGCGCTGCTGGACAAGAACAAGCCCTGCCCTGCGCGCGAAGATCCTGGCCGCCTGGCCTACACGGGCTTCTCCATCCCCGATGCCTTCGTGGTGGGCTATGGGCT
>DATAED010000507.1:0-11891 GCA_036258195.1 Ktedonobacterales bacterium | reverse complement strand
AACGAGTGGCGCCCGTGCTGTCCACCGCGCGCCAGGCGGCGACGATGCCCGCGTAGAGCGCCTCTTCCTCTGTGGGCGCGACGGTGCGCAGGTCGAGCAGTGTCTGATCGCGCAGCACCCGTGCGATGATGGGCGGCTCGCCCTGGCGCAGCGCATCGGCCAGGCGCGCGGCGTCCATCTGTGCGCCGGAGTCGCGCGCGGGCAGGGCGCAGAGCGCGGTAGGCAGTGTCTCGCCGGGCAGCGAGCCGCCGCCGACGGTTGAGTCGCCCGCGATGACCTCTGCCGCCATGCCCGCCGCCTGGAGTCGCTGGGCCAGCCGCTCCGCCCGCGCGGCAATCTGCTCGCGGGTCTGCGCGATGCCGCGCCAGATCGGCAGCTCCTCGGCGAATGTCTCATCGGCGTAGGCGCGCAGTGTGGCCTCGAAAGCCGCCAGCGTGAGCTTGTCGATGCGCACGGCACGCATCAGCGGATGGCGCTCGATGCGCGCGATGGCCGCTCGCGTGCCGATCAGCGCGCCTGCCTGCGGCCCACCGAGCAGCTTGTCGCCAGAGAAGCAGATGAGGTCAGCGCCCGCCCGCACGCTCTCGCCGATGGTTGGCTCGTGACCCAGCCCGTACCGCTCGGTTACGGGAAGCGCGCCACTGCCGAGATCGTGCATCAGCAGGAGGTTGCGCTCGTGGGCGAGGGCGGCCAGGTCAGCCAGCGCGGGCGTCTCTGTGAAGCCGATGATGCGGAAGTTGCTGGGGTGGACGGAGAGGATCAGCGCCGCCTCGCTGGTGATGGCCGCCGCATAGTCCGCTAGCCGGACACGGTTGGTCGTGCCGACCTCGACCAGCCGCGCGCCGCTCTGCGCCATCACATCAGGCACGCGGAACCCGCCGCCGATCTCGACCAGCTCTCCGCGCGCGATGATGACCTCGCGCCCCGCCGCCAGCGCGGCCAGAGCGACGAGCGTGGCGGCGGCGTTATTGTTGACGACCAGCGCATCCTCTGCGCCCGTCAGCTCGCGCAACATGGCGCGCGTGTGGCGATGGCGCGAGCCGCGCGCGCCCGCTTCCAGGTCGAACTCCAGGTTGGAGTAGCCGCGCGCCACGGCAGTCATCTGCGCGATGGCGCGCTTGCTCAGAGGCGCGCGCCCCAGATTGGTGTTGATGATGACGCCAGTGGCGTTGATGACGGGGCGCAGGCTGGGTCGCTGCTGGAGCGCCAGCGTGCGTAGCATGCGGTCGACCAGCACGTCCCCGGTGGGCGTCGCGCCGCCCTGGCGAATCTCCTCGCGCATGGCGTGCAGCGTGGCGCGGATAGCGCGCACCAGCAGGGCATGCGCGACTGGCGCTGCGCCGCTGTGCGCGAGGCGCTCCTCCAGTTTGAGCCGCGCCTCTTCGACGGAGGGCAGCGCACGCAGCGCCGCCTGTCTGCCGTCTCCGTTCGGCGGACCGCCAGCCGGGCCTGAAGAAGTGGATCGCTGGGCGCCGCGAGTCATCGCGCTCTCCTCTCGTCACCCGCCTTCGGGTGATGCTCTGCGCAGGGGTGGGCGTCGAATCGGCGCCGCTCATGCATGCCTATTTTAGCGCAGCGACGCCTGAAATTGCCCGCATTCTGACGTGCGTCGGTGGAAGCCGACTCAGGGGTCGGACGGTCGCGTCCTGTTTGCGCCGTCTCAGTACAGTGGAGTACAATGAACCGAGACTGGCGCGGTCATCACTGCCAGCCGGACTCAGCGCACGATGGAGGAAACCCTATGGTGGAGATGTCGGTCGACAGTGTCCGCATCAGCGTTGAAAACAGCCAGAGGGTCGTCATCCTGAAAGACAGCGAGGGCGACAGATACCTGTTCATCTGGATCGCCAATCCAGAAGCGTACTCCATCGCGATGGAGTTGCAGGGCTCGACGCCGCCTCGCCCCTTGACGCATGACCTGCTCAAGACTGTCATTGTGGAGTTGGGCGCGAAAGTAGAGCGCGTTGTCATCAACGACCTCGTCGAAGACATCTTCTATGCGCGCATCCTGATGGATGTCGATGGTCGCCACGTCGAGATCGACTCGCGTTCGAGCGATGCGATTGCGCTGGCGGTGCGACTCAAGGCGCCGATCTTTGTCGCTGATAAGGTGATGGACTCGGCAAGTGTGACGCTCAACGCTGGCGGCGCCGCCGAAGAGACGTCGATCACGAGCGAGACGCGCGCGTCTGCCTACAACCTCGACGTGTATCGCGACTTCATTCAGAGCCTGGATATTCTGGACGAGCTAGATAAATGAGCGGCCTGGCGGAGTGCGCGGGCGCCGCCAGGCCGCTGACCCTGGCTCGCTCGATGCTGAGCAATTGAGCTGGCGCGCGAGTAGGAGTGGATCGTGAAGGGCCAGGAGCGCATCTTACGCGAGCGGTTCGCGCAGGTCGCCTGCCAATCTTGCGGCGCCGATCACCTGCCTGAGGACATGCTGGTGCTGGCGCAGCGAGGATCGCGCTGGCTGGTGTTGCTTACCTGCCAGCGGTGCAAACATCGCGGCATCTTCGTCGCCTCATTCCCGCATTCCACCGCGCCAGCCGAACACCTGGATACGCTGAACGCCATGGATGACCTCGACCAGATAGACGACTTCGAGTTCGATGACCTGCTACACCGGCTCTTTGCTTCTCCCGCCACCGCACCGCTCCAACTCTCCGACGCCAGCCGCTCCCCGCAGCCCTTCAGCGATGTCCCCATCACCACCGCAGACGTGGCCAGCATGCGACGATTCCTCGACGGATTCAATGGCGACTTCCACGCGCTCTTTGGCCCGCTGGATGGGCCATCCTCACGCTGAGTCGCGCCCGGATATGTGCTCGCGCTCGATGCGGTACGCGATGTAGCCAGTCTCGGTATCGGCGATCAGCGTATCGTATGGCAGCCTCGCGATGACACGCGCGACCTCCAGATCGCCTACTGCGCCAGAGACGTTGCCCGCCACGGCCAGCAGCAGCCATGCCGCGATATTGGGCGCCAGCAGCGCGACCACCAGCGCCAGCGCGGTCAGGCCGACCAGCGGGGCCAGTGCGACTGTGAGATAGCCGCGTCGCAGGAAGAGTTGATTCGGCGCTGTGCAGTATGCGGCCAGCGGCCATTTCAGCCCAAAGCGCGGTCGCCCGCCCAACGCCAGGATCACCAGCGCGTGCGCCGCCTCATGCAGTGGAATCATCAGGATGTAGCCAACGATGTTGACGAGCGCCAGCAATCCCAGTCGCAGGATGGCGGGACCATCGCCAAGCAACTGGCCGCTATGATGCCACTCTCTCGCCAGCCCGATGATGAGCGCATAGACCGCCGCCGAGCCCACCAGCAGCCAGAGACTCTGGACAGCCAGCCGTGGCAGCGACTCCGGCGCCAGCACATCGGAGGCGGTCATGCGGGTCAGGCGCCCCTCGCGCACGGCGCGCTGCATCTGGCGTCGGCGCGCGCCCCGCAGCAGCAGGCTGACGATACGCGAGTTGGCCGCTTCGGGCGCGTTCGTGGGGGCGTCTGAGGGGATGAGGTTGGGTGTCATGAGCGTTGTCCCGACGGCCACAGGTACGTCTCTTCGCTGGCCAGTGGCTCGAATCCGAGCTGCCGATAGAGACGCTGCGCCGGATTATCGTGCTTGACATACAGGCAGTACGGATCGCGTCCGGAGCGCACGATCTCGGCGGTCGCATGCGCCAGCAGCGCGGTGGCGACCCCCTGATTGCGCGCTTCGGCGACCGTGTAGACGCCCATGAGCGTCGGGATGTCCTCCCACAGCGTCACGTAGCAGCCACCGACGATGCGTTGACGCCAGATAGCGATGTAGTAGCGATACCAGCCCTGCTCCTGCTGACGCCAGCGGTCGCCAGCGCGCGATGCGACCATGCGCTCATCTGGCTGATCGTCGTCATAGAATGAGCGTCGGCTGCCGTGCTCATAGGCGCGCATGGCGTCGAAGCTGGTGGCCAGCGCGATGCGCACAGCGGGATTGGCGTCGGCTGTGATCGCGCCATGTCTGGACATCAGGATCAGCCGCTCATCGAGGTGGAAACCACTGGCGAGCAGCGCTGCCGGGAACGCTTCTTCGCCCGCTGCCTCTGGCGTCACCGTCCACCGGAGGAAGTAGCCGTGCTCCTGGGCGTACTGGCGCACGCGCTCGACCACTGTTCCCGCCATGCCAGGGTGCGCCACGGCAAAGCCTACCAGCAGGCGCCGCCCATCATGCCGGAAGCGCGCCGAGCCAACCGGAGCGAGATTGGGGCCGACGTCTCCATAGCGGCTGACACGCTGCGCAAGGATGCGGCGCGTCAGATCGCGTCGGCGGTCGAGATCGGCGCCACTGTGCGCGTCTATCACGCTCATCACTCTCGCCTCCCTGTCAGAGTCGCTGGCCACGCGCGACCTCGCGATGTACCCGGACGGTGTAGAGCACACCCTGCGTTGCTCACACTGGTGGCAGTGTAGTCCAGTTCGTCAGCGCGCCGCAAGTCTGCCGACGACCTCTGGCGCCTCTCCACTGTGCTTGCATACGCGATTTTTCGGTGGCAAAGTCTGCGCCGATATGCCTATGATGGATTCTCGGTATAGGCTAATCCGAGCGTCATCGCTCGCTCAGCGGAAAGTAGTGCGTTCGCGTGTTGACCTTTCTTGGCAGCCTCGGCGCCATCATCCTGGTTGATCTCGCCCTCAGCGGCGACAACGCGCTGGTGATTGGCGCGGCGGCGGCTGGCCTGCCCCGTCGTCGTCGGCTGATGGCGATTCTGGCGGGCGGTGGCGCGGCCATCGTGCTGCGCATCGCATTCTCAGCGGCAGCGACGCTACTGTTGGTGCTGCCCCTGCTGGAGGCCATCGGCGGACTGGTGTTGCTTGTCATCGCCGCTCGCCTGTTGATGGGCCGAGACGATCACAGCGGCAGCGAGGCCGAGTCCGCTGAGGGCGGCGCGGCCAGAGATCCATCGTTTGGCAAGGCGCTGCTGACGATTCTGATCGCCGATGTCACCATGAGCCTCGACAACATTCTGGCCATCGGTGGACTGGCGCATGGCAGCATCGAACTGCTGGCCGTGGGGCTGGCGATCAGCATTGCCCTGCTGATGGTCGGGAGCGCGCTGGTCGCCGAGCTGATTCGTCGGCTGCCGTGGCTGCTCGATCTGGCAGCGCTCACGCTCGGCTGGACAGCCGGCTCGATGGTACACAATGACCACATCATCCAGCCGTACCTGGCAGGCGTGCCATACGGGAACATCGTCATTCCGGTGATCGGCGTGCTGATCGTGCTGGCAATCGATATCTTCCTGCGCATGCGCGCCGCGCGGAAGCAGCGGAAGCAGCAGCAGGTAACGTCTGCGGCTGAGACGCTCACCACCTCGGCAGAGACACCCACTGCCTCCGCAGAGACGCCTTCCGCATCAGTGGAGACGCCCACCGCGTCGGCGGAGTCGGACGAGACGACAGGCGTGCTATAGCGACGCAGGGAGGCGACCGTGGCGAACGACCACTGGTTTGCGCAGTACTATGGCGAGCGCTATGCCGACTCCGTGCGCCCGATGCTCACGGAAGAGCGCAGCGACGCGGAGGTCGCATTCATCCTGCGCGAGACGGGGCTGCGCCCACCCGCGCGCGTGCTGGATCTGGCATGCGGCTTCGGTCGCCACGCGCTGCCCTTCGCTCGGCGCGGCTACGCTGTGACAGGGGTTGACCGCAACGGCGAGTGGATCGCGCAGGCGCAGCAGGCCGCTGCGGGGCTGGATGCAACGTTCGTTGAGGGAGACATGCGCGAGCCGTTTGGCGGGCCGTATGATCTGCTCGCCTCGCTGTTTCATTCCTTCGGCTTCTTCAGCGACGCTGAGAACGAGGCGATGCTGGCAGGCTGGTCGGCGCGGCTGCGTGACAGCGGCTGGCTGTCGATGGACATCTGGAACCGCGACTCCATGCTGCGGCAGTGGCAGCCAATCCGCGAATGGGAGCCCAGCGCCGCGCTGCGCGTGCGCGAAGAGCGCGCCTTCGACCCGCTCAGCGGGCGGCTGGCCATCCACTGCACCTACACCTATGCCGATGGCGCCACGCCGTATGTCTACGACGCCAGCTTCCGTTTGTACGCCTTCACTGAGCTGCGCGATCTGTTGGCTCGCTGCGGGCTGACGGTCGTGCAAACCTATGGCTCGCTGGCGGGCGATCCGTTCAGCCTCGACGCGCGACGGCTGGTCGTCTTTGCCCGCAAGGGGGCATAGCGCGCGGTAAGACGCTCTCGGCCATCAATGGCAGGAGCACGCGCGATTTGGCCATGAATGGCCGCGACAGTTCACTCAGCCAGCCAGGTAGCGGCGCAGGGTGGGCAGGTCGAGCGATTCGAGGTCGCCGATGTGGGAGAGCGTGAGGTCGGGCGCAGGTGTATAGGTGTCGCCCGCATAGTGACCTTGCAGGATGTGCAGCGTCACGAACTGGCCTGGCATGCGGCGCTTGGTCTCAGCCAGGATGCGCGCCTTATCGTCGACCATCACGTAGAACTCCGCTGGCCAATGCTGCATCACCTCAGCCAGATGATCTTCCTTGTGGGTGTAGACCACCCATTGCCCATGGACAGCCGCCGCCAGGCCGCTGCGCTCGATCTTGCGCGGCTGATAGACCGAATCGCCATCCGAGACGATGACCGCCCTTCCCAGCGTCTCCAGGTGGGCGATGGCGCCGAGCGACTGCGGGAAGAGACGTGTCTGGAAAGGATAATCCATGATGGCGGAGCTGACGCGGTCGAGCAGGTCGTCGTCGAGCAGGATCAGACGAAACGCTTCAAAGGTCTGTGGTAGATCGACGACGCCTGCCGCCTCGCGTACATGCTCATACGTCTCCCAGAAGCGCGCCGTGCGTGCGTCGCCCAGCAGCGCCTTGAGCTGGGCGTCCATATCGGCCTTGACGGCGTCGTTGTCGAGCAGGGTGTTATCGCAATCCAGTATGAAGACGGCGGGCGCGCGCGTCGGCGCATTCCCCGTGGTCGCATCCATCCAGCGTCTCTCCTCATAGCGCCTGCGAGCGCCTGCTGCTCATGGCTCTCCGATGAGCCAGGCACGGCGCCGCATCTGGTTGTCATTGTATCTCGTCGTAGCCTGACGCGGCGTCCCTGCGCGGTCTCTCGTGATCTCACGCTCGCGAATTCGTCGCCTGTCTGGCGCCTTGAGCCATCGTGCGCCGTATACTGAGGAGACGATGGTGGATTCCCGCGCTCCGGGCTACCCGGCTCGGGGCGCGGCGCTGAGTGAGGGGCAGAAGCCCGGGTGGCGCATGGCAGACGAGCAGGACCTCTACGCGATCCTCGAAGTTGACCGCTCCGCAGACGATGAGGCGCTGAGGCTCGCCTATCGCCGCCTCGCCTGGCGTTACCATCCTGATGTGGCAGGGCCAGACGCGCTCGCCAAGATGCAGGTCATCAACTCGGCCTACCAGACGCTGAGCGACGCCGAGCGTCGGCGCGCCTATGACGCGGGTCTGCGCCCAGAGGCTGGCGCGCCACCCGCCGGGCGCCCCAGCGCGCCCCGAGAGCATCGCCCGCGCGCCGGGCTACGCGCGCTGAGCGACGCGCCGTTCACGCTGCGGCGGCGCTTCAGCGGGCTGGACTCGTCGCCAGTCGCCGCCATCGCGTTTACCCATGACGGCGCGCTGTGCGGTCTGGGACAGCTCGATGGGCGGCTGACCATCGTCTCGATGCGCGCGGGTGATGTGGTGAGCGCGCTGGCCTTTGGCGCACACGAGCGGGTGGGCGCGCTCCAGGCGCTGCGGCTCTCGCCGCGCGGCGCGCTGGCCTGCGCGTGGGGCTTCTCGCTGGGGACGCGCGTGTGGAGCATTCCGGATGGCCGCACGCTCTGGAACACGGCCATCAGCGCGCCCTCGGGGGCGATGGACGCCATGCTCTACGACAGCTCGCCACACGTGCGGTTGGCCACGCCCGACGCCCCGCTGGCGCTGGCCGATGAGGATCCCTTTCGCTGGGCGGACGATGGTCGGCGCGCCACATCTGTCTACTCGCGACCGCTGGCTGGGGCCGTGAGCGCGGCGTGGTTGACGCCGATTCGCTGCAAGGAAGACAGCTCGCTCGGCTGGCTGCGCGAGCCACCTGACGAGAATTGGCATGTCCACGCGCGCCTGCTCTCGGTGGATGGCCGCCAGTTGCTCACCTTCTCCACCGGGCGTGTCGCCACGGTGGGCCGCGCAAACACCGTGCAGCTCTGGGATCTGGATCGCCGCAGCGGCGCGCTGCGCTCCAGCGGGCCGCGAGCGGTCGGGCGGCTGGTCGAGCCTGCTGGGACGCTGCAGTTTCCCATCACCGCGACACCCGATCTGAGCTGGGCGGCGGTCGGCTCGTACGCGCGGCAGGTGCGGCTCTACAACTTCCGCAGTCGCGCGAGCCGCTTTGTGGAGGTCGGCGCGCTGGCCACGGATGCCCGGCTGGCGCTCTCGCCGGACGCTTCGCGCCTGGCGGTGGCGCAGGGGACACGTCTGCAACTCTTCGATACCGCCAGCACGGTAGGCGGTGCGCAGCGGCAGGAGTGGAAAAGCGATACCGAGATCACCGCGCTCTGCTTCGTGGATGGCTCCGCTGGCCTGGAGCTGGGCGTGGGGCTGCGCAATGGGCTGGCCGAGGTGTGGGGCGCCTCCTGATCTCTCTGATCTCTCGCCGCCCACCTGCTGTTCTGGCGCCGCAACGTGTCAGGATGGTAGAGTGTCCAGAGAGGTTCCTTGCGGAAAAACCCAAAGGAGAGGCGCGATGGCAACCGGCGCAAATGACAACGGACAGTCAAAAGGCAAGATTCTGGGGCAGTCGCGCACCCTGCGCGACGACGAGGCCGAGAACATCACTCAGATGATTCGCGAGGCACAGCAATCGTCGCGCCAGTTGACGATCCCCAGCGAGGATCTGGATGCCCAGGCGACCACCGAGATGCTGCCAGAGGTGGCGAAGGTCGTGGAGCAGAGCCATGTGGGCGAGATCCTGTCGAAGTTCAATCGCGATTATCTGTACGGGCTGGGCCGCTTCGACGAGTACAATCACGGGCTGCTGCTGAAGTGGGGCGACGGCTATTCGCGCCGCCACATCTGGGTGACGGTAGAGGGTGAGAATCTCATCTTCCAGACCAGCCACGAGCGCACGTGTTCCCATCCCTACTGCGTTGACGGCAAACACATCCTGACACCACAACTCTGGCATGACCCGCGCGTGATCAATGAGGAGCTGGGCGAGCAGTTCCGCAGACCCGTCTACGAGCGATCCGACGACTAGCCGAGGCGCCAACCGATGAGTGAGCCGGATACCTCCGACGAAGCGCCGCAGGAGCGCGCCACACGCTACGCGCTGCTGCTTGATCCCGACCTCTTTTTCGCGGTGAAGGTCGCCGCGATGTTGAAGCGCATCGGCTTCGAGACGACGACCGTGAGACGCGCGCCTGAGTGGGCGCAGCGTGTCGCCGAGGGTCGCTACAGCGTCGCGCTGGTCAATACGGCGGCGGGCGCGGGCTGGCGCGAGGCCATCGCCGCCGCGCGGGAGGCCAGGCTGCCCGTCATCGCCTATGGGTCGCATGTGGATGTGGAGACGCAGGCCGAGGCGCGCGCCGCTGGCGCGACTCGTGTCATCGCCAACTCGAAGCTGGCCACCGACCTGCCCGCCATCGTCGAGCAGACCCTGCGCCGTGCGGAAGGCGCGTGAACGTGTGGTATCCGATGTGCAGCGATGATACCAACGACATCGGATCAACAGCATCCACAGCTCTCGTCAAAGAGAAAGTGCAGGCATGTATGAGCGCGAACGAACAATGGCACGAGCTGGCGCAGCAGTTGCGGGTCGATAGTATCCGCAGCACGACCACTGCTAGCTCTGGGCATCCCACGTCGTCAATGTCGGCGGCTGATCTGTTGGCGGTGCTGCTGCACGACTATCTGCGCTATGACTTTCAGCAGCCCAAGGCGCCTACCAACGACCACCTGATCTTCTCGAAGGGGCATGCCGCGCCACTGCTCTATGCCGTCTACAAGGCGGCGGGCGCCATCTCCGACGCCGAGATGCTGACCCTGCGCAAGTTTGGCAGCCGCATCGAGGGGCATCCTGTGCCGGTGCTGCCCTATGTGGATGTGGCGACTGGCTCGCTGGGTCAGGGGTTGCCAATCAGCGTGGGCCTGGGGTTTGCGGGCAAATACCTCGATAAGCTGCCGTATCGCATCTGGGTGGTGTTGGGCGATAGCGAGATGTCGGAGGGGTCGAACTGGGAGGCGTTCGAGCTCGGCGGCTTCTACAAGCTCAGCAACATCACCGCCATTCTCGACATGAATCGCCTCGGCCAGCGCGGGCAGACGATGCTCGGCTGGGACGGCGACGCCTATGCCGCACGGGCGCGTGCCTTCGGCTGGCATACCATCGAGATCGACGGCCACAACCTCGACCAGATCAACAGCGCCTATGCCGAGGCGAGCGCGCAGACCGAAAAGCCGACACTGATCGTGGCGAAGACAGAGAAGGGCCACGGTTTCGCCGAGATCGCCAACAAAGACGGCTGGCACGGTAAGGCGCTGCCTCCCGACATGGCCGAGCGCGCCATCAGGGAGCTGGGCGGCGAGCGCAATATCATCGTCAACGTCCACAAGCCCGAGGCGGGAACGCCCGCCACACACGGCGAGAAGGCGGCGCTGAGCCTGCCCTCCTATGACAAAGGCTCGAAGACGGCGACCCGCAGCGCCTACGGTGACGCGCTCAAGGCGCTGGGCGCGGCGCGGCCCGATGTGGTCGGCCTCGACGGCGAGGTGAGCAACTCGACCTATGCGGAGTATTTCGCCAAGGCGTACCCGGATCGCTACTTCGAGCAGTACATCGCCGAGCAGCAGCTCGTAGCATCAGCGGTGGGGTTGCAGGTGCGTGGCTATAAGCCATTCGCCTCGACCTTCGCCGCATTCTTCGCCCGCGCCTACGACTTCATCCGCATGGCCGCCATCTCGCGCGCCAACATCAAGCTGAGTGGCTCACATGCGGGCGTCTCCATCGGCGAGGATGGCCCGTCGCAGATGGCGCTGGAAGATCTGGCGATGATGCGTGCGGTGTTTGGCAGCACGGTGCTCTACCCCAGCGACGCCAACCAGGCCGCGCATCTCGTCGCCGAGATGGCCGATCAGCCCGGCATCGTGTACCTGCGCACCACGCGCGAGAAGACTCCCGTGATCTACGGCGCCGATGAGAGCTTTCCCATCGGTGGGAGCCGCGTCGTGCGGCAGTCCGACGCCGACAAGGTGACCGTGGTGGGGGCGGGCATCACGCTGCATGAGGCGCTCAAAGCGTATGACCAGCTCCAGAGCGAAGGCATCGCGATTCGCGTCATCGACGCCTACTCGATTAAGCCGATCGACGCCAGGACGCTGCGCGCCGCCGTTGACGCGACTGGTGGACGCATCGTGACCGTCGAGGATCACTGGATGGAGGGCGGCCTGGGCGACGCCGTGCTGGAGGCGTTCTCCGGCTCAGAGAGCGCCGCGCCCGCCGATCACCAGCCGCATCTCATCAAGCTGGCCGTCCATGAGATGCCCGGCTCTGGCAAGCCCGATGAGCTGATCGAGGCGGCAGGCATCAGCGCCGCGCACATCGTCAGCGCGGTCAAGGCGCTGCTGCGCTAGTACGGGCTGGCGGTTAAAACCGCGCCTGGGAGACCCATTTAGGCCGCCTCCCAGGCGCGACTTTATTCGCCAGCCGCCAGGCGCCTGCGCGCATCGCGCTCCCGTAACGCTGCTCGTAACGTTCCGGTGACGGGCGGGCGCTATGCTGTCTGTGCAGGCTGGATGTGCAGGTGTGGTGGCGGGCTGGCGCACTGTCAGCAACGAGGCGGGCCAGCCTGCGCGTCGGGGAAGAGACGCCCAGCCCGTGCGCCGTGGCTGGCGTTGACCTCGCT
>DATAED010000506.1:0-2520 GCA_036258195.1 Ktedonobacterales bacterium | reverse complement strand
GGGGCGGCGCTCTATGGTGGCATTGGCGTCGATACAGCCACACAGTCACTTCAAGGAGGGTACGATGTCTCGCGCTTTGCGATTCGCTGTGCTTGCTCTTTGCTGCCTGTGCCTGTCCCTCTCTGCTTGTGCCTCCTCCACGACTCATGAGACGCCTGCGGATGCGTCAACGATGGCGCCAACGCAGCCGACTGTGGTCGAGCCGACACCGACGATCGCGGCAGATCAAGCCTTCCGGGATGAACTCGCCCTCGTCTCCAATACTCTGCGTGGGCATTTTGTCGGCGGGCCTGGCGGCGAGATCGTCCCGCTCGCAGACGTGACCGTTGTGCATGTGGGCGTCCAGCTCGCGACTCCCTCGCTCGCCGACGCCCAATGGGACACCTACGTGATCCAGCGCGCGCTCTGGACGGGACAAGAGTACACCATTCCGGCGGGATGGGAGGTTTCGGTGGGATTCTGGACCCCAACGGCCGATCCGAACGCTGGCACGATAGGGCGCTACATCGGCGTCGCCAACCTCCACACCGCCAGCGCACGACAGTTCGATTGGGCTCACCTGACGTCCCAACAGGCCTGGGCGCGCTACGACGGCGTGGAATACAACACGGCGGGTCTGTGACGACGGCGGCTTAGGAAGTCATTGTGGCGCCAACTCCCGGGACGTAGCGTCTCTCCGCTCCTCGTTCGCGCCGAATCTCCATATCCTTCTCTGATGCTCGCTCATCCAATCGTGCGGGTCGCCGTGTACATGTTGGTGGCCCGGAGAATTGAGCATCAGCACAGTGTCGGCGGCTGGCCCGCTACACGAGAGGAGCGCACGATGGGAGACAGGGCAGAAGAGCAGCAGGTCGATAGCGAGCGCGCGGAAAACCTGCTGAAGTCGAGTGAGTTGTTCCGCGCGACCAGCACGCGCCGCACCTTCATGGCGCGGCTGATGGCGGCGAGCGGTGGGGTGGCGCTGGGCGCGGGAGTGGGCGGTGGGCTGCTCTTCCGGAATGGCAAGGGCGCCGTGGTACACGCCGATGGAGTTGACCCGGTGGTCGCGTTTGGCAATGCCGCTGTGGGGGCCGAGCGCATCGCTGTGGCGTTCTATGCCAATGCGCTGGGGCAACCCTCGGCCTATGGCGTGGCCAGCGACGAGGCCATGGGCACGCTGCTCAATAGCCAGCACCGCGAGTACTTCCGGGCGGCCCGCCAGCAGGAGCAGGATCATCAGGATACGCTGGTCAGCCTGGGGTTGGCGTTCCCCTATCACGTCTTCAGCTTCCCGGCTGGCACATTCGACAGCGCCAGCGCCATGCTGAGCTTTGGTGAGAAGCTGGAGAACATCTTCATCGGCGCCTACCTTGGCGCGATCAAAGTGGCGGCCAACGAGACGAATACCTTCATCGCGGAGGCGGCGGCGCAGATTCTCGGCATCGAGTGCGAGCATCGCGTGCTGATCCGCGACATCGCGGGCGACGATCCACCCAACAACCGCGTCTTCGAGGGCAATCTCTCCGCAAACGGCTCGACGGTCTACGCTAGCGGTGGCGACGCTGTCAACGCGCTGCTGGCGCTGGGCGTCTCGGTCGTCAGCTAGCCCTACCGTTCCCCGGCGCGCGCAGGCGGATTGGGGATGCGCCCGCGCCCGCCACAGACCCTCCATAGTTGCGCGGCCGCCACGCTCGCTTCCTCCCGGACCAGGCGGGCGACCAGCGGCAGCCGCCCTCCAACGCGGCGACCCCTCACCCACGCGCGCCATCGCATGGGTGAGGAGCCGCTATTTCATTACGTGCCAGAGGTTGGCCAGCGCTGGGCCAGCGCGTCCAGGCGGGCCAGCTCGTCGAGGTAGATGCGGCGCATGGTGGGCGCGAGCAGCGGCGTCAGCAGCCGCTCGATGGCGCCGCGCAGGCCGCTCTGGCCGCGCTGCGTCGTGCTGATGTGTACCTGCGTGCGCTGGCCATCATCCAGCGGCGTCAGGGTGAAGGTCGTCACGGAGGAGCCGTCTGGCTCGCCCTCCACCAGCGTTCGCCCGGGGTCAGGTACGCTGACGACATGACGCACGGCGCGGGTAGCGCCCGCCACATGGAACGTGAACGTCATCACGGTTCCCGCGCCCTGGCCGCCCTCCAGCACGCGAAAATCGCTGAAGGCGCGCGGCGGCAGGATGTTCGGATGCCCATTGCGGTAATCGGTGAGAATGGCCCAGACCACCGCTGGTCGCGCCCGAATCGGCGCCGACGCCTCGAAGGTCACGCCGCGCTCGCTCCCCTGCGTCGCCATGACTTCCTCCCGGTGGGGCCCTCACCCCTGCCCCTCTCCCGCCGCAGTGGGAGAGGGGAGTTCTGCATGCCCGGCGTGCTCTGGCGTGGGCCAGCAGTCCCTGTTACTCTATCCACCTTTACCCCGCGCCACAATGCCTGCTCCGGGTTCCCCCTCCCTCGGAGGGGAGGGGGACAGGGGGAGAGGTTCCGCCCCGCACATGACAAGTGGCCCCAACTCACCACGAGTGACGAGTCGGGGCCGCTGTCCGCG
>DATAED010000505.1:0-26691 GCA_036258195.1 Ktedonobacterales bacterium | reverse complement strand
TGCGGCCCAATCGCGCCGCCAGCGGGTCAGCCAATGCGGCCAACTCAGCCAATGCGGCGACCAGCAGCCGCAACGCGCCCGCCCGCGAGCCGCGCCGCGACGACGACGACGATGGCGTCTGCCCGCACTGCCACGGCGCGGGCTATGTGCGGCTCGACGTGCCAGTGGGCGACCCGTCATTCGGTCAGGCCGTCGCGTGCGTCTGCAAGGAGCGCCAGATGGAGGATCGCCGCATGTCCGACCTGCGGCGCATGTCCAGCCTGGACGCCTTCCGCGATAAGACCTTCGCCACGTTCGAATCTGCGTTGCCCGGGCTGCGCGAGGCGCTGGAGGTCGCGCAACACTATGCCGAGGATCCGCAGGGCTGGCTGGTGCTGAGCGGCGGCTATGGCGTGGGCAAGACACATCTGGCCGCTGCCATCGCCCACGAGCGACTCGCTAGCGGCCAATCGGTCTTCTTCAGCATCGTGCCCGATCTGCTCGACCACCTGCGCGCCGCCTTCGCACCCAGCAGCGAGATGCCCTACGACGAGCTCTTCGACAAAGTGCGCGAGGCGGGCCTGCTCGTGCTGGATGACCTCGGCGCCGAGAACGCCACCGCCTGGGCCACTGAGAAGCTCTTCCAGATCATCAATTATCGCTACAACTACCACATGCCGACCGTCGTCACGACCAACCACCGCCTGCTCGCGCACATGGATGAGCGTATCCGCTCGCGGCTCTCAGATCGCAGCTTCGTGCGCAATGTCGCCATCGACTCTACCGACTATCGCGAGCGTCGCGCCGGGCGAGCACGGCCCGCCAGCCAGTCTGGCAATGCAGGCGCTGCGCGAACGACCGGCGCGACCGGCGCCGCACGTGGTTCACGCAGCGCCTACCAGCGCTGAGCCGCCCCAGGCGAACGGCAACAGAGAGCCGTCCCTTTCACATGGAAGGGACGGCTCTCCGAGCGAAGTAGGCTGCGGCTATTCTTCTGCCGTGGCGCGCTGGCGCATGTGATACTCGTGGATGCCCTTCTTGAGCGTCCCCAGCGCCACTGTCGCGCAGGTAGGCCGCGCCATCACCACCTCGCGCCCCAGATCGTCGATCAGCGACTCGAAGCTGAGCTGCTCGACCTCATCCAGCGTCATGCCCTCGGTCAGCTCCGTCACATACGAGGCGGCGGCCATGCTGATCGTGCAGCCCTGCCCCTCGAACGAGACGCGCTCGACATGGCCATCGGGCGTAATCCGGGCGTACATCTCCACTGTATCGGCGCAGCCCGGATTACCACCCGAGAGATGCACATCGGCGTCAGACATCGCCCCGCGATTGCGCGGATGCTGGTAATGGTCTACAAGAAATTCGATGGCTTCCTGGCG
Organism: Ktedonobacterales bacterium; assembly: GCA_036258195.1. Taxonomy (GTDB): domain Bacteria; phylum Chloroflexota; class Ktedonobacteria; order Ktedonobacterales; family JADMIN01; genus JAKAIY01. Next base: position 25,330 of record DATAED010000505.1, on the reverse strand, counting down.
GTCCATCGTCATAGGGTACTCGCCTCGCTTTCGCGTCGCGTCTTGTTCTGGCTAGGTCGCGCGGTTGGGTGGCGATCATCGGGCGCGCCACCGGACACCCATTCTCTTCAAGTATACCGCGCGCAGGCGGCCCGGCGCCGAGCTCAACCTGAAGCGCCAGCTTCAGCTTCGGCGTCTTCGGCCTCGTTCTGCTCGCGCAAGCGACGCGCCAGGATGTCGCGATGGCGCGCGTTGGCGTAGTCAAAGGGCGCGCGCTCCTGCTCGACGCTCTGCACCTCGTCATCCCACCAGACGAAGGGATTACCAATGACCGCCAGCAGCGCCGCGAGATCATCGGGCAGGGCATAGATGGCGCCCACCTCCAGATCGAGCGCGTACTGCTGGGTCACCGCGCGTAGCCGCTCGCTCAGCGCGGATGTGTTGCGCTCGTCGGCGTCGGCCTCCGCGCGCAGCTCGGCCAGCGCCTGCTCCGCCGCCTGCCAGCGCCGCTCCAGCTCGCCGGGGACGAAGATGGCGCGCGCGCGACGCCAGCGCTCCTCATCGCCCTCCTCGTCGCCCTCCTGTGGCGAGATTGGCGCAATGAGATCCTGCGCGAGACGGCTCCGGCAATAGGTGATCGCCTGGGTGAGGTCGTCGACGATGACATAGCGCAGGCTCGCGGCGGGCGCATCCGGCGACCACGTCAGCGTCTCCAGCACACAGGAGTGTGGGCCAAGCTGGCCGCCACCCGCTGCTTCGCCTCCACCGAGGCTACCAGGCGACGCCATATCCCCACCTCTCCACATCATCCGGCTAGTCATCCAGCGGGCAGCGCCAGGACAAACGGCGTCTGCTCATCGTAGCGCGCAGGCCCTTCGCAGGCTGCGACCGCCTTGTCGTCGCTGCAAATGGTGAGGCGTGGCTCAAGTACTGTCACATGGCCAAGTATACCATCGGCGGTGCGGCGCGCTCTACGCAAAATGGCGGGGATATGGCGAGCGGCGTCAGGGCGCCGATGGGCCAGCGTAGTAGAAGATGAGGTAGTCATCCACTGTGGCGGAGGTATAGCCGACGCAGCGCGGCTCGCCCGTGGCGATGCACGCCGCCACCTGCGCCGGAACCTGGGCGCCCTCCTCGCCACGCGCCAGGTCGAAGATCCACGCCGGATGCGGCGCCGCCGCTGTACGCCGCACCGCTGGAGGGTAGCGATTGAAGCCCGGTCTGAAGGCATCGTCGGGATCGATGACGGCGCAGTTGACCTGCTGCCTGGAGGTGAAGACCAGGCGCACGCACGTCCAGTAGCCCGCGTAGAACTCCGCGCTGTGGTGCGCCTGGAGGAACGCCACCAGCCGCGCGTCACGCTGGCCCATCGGCTGGCCGTAGGTCTGGCGGTCGGCGGTCGCGGCCAGGGCATGCGCCGCGCTGATCCCCTGCAACACGAAGAGCGCAAGCAGCAGCGCCGTCCCCAGCGGGGCCGCCAGCGCCGCCACCCGCCGCTCGCGAGAGCCACGGCGCCGCCAGAGCGCCGCGCAGGCAGGCGCCAGTGGCGCGATCATCAGCGGCGCGCAGATATAGAGGCCAATCAGGTAGCGCGCCGACGACGCCGGGAAGGTATACGACGTGCGGCTGACGACGTATTGCAGCAGGGTCAGCGCGCCCCCCAGCGCCAGCATCAGCCGCCCCCACCAGCGCGCGTTCAGCGGCGGCAGGGCAGGCGCGGCAGAACGGCGCTGCGCCACGATCAGCGGCAGGCAGCGGCGGATCGCGCGGGCCAGCGGCAGCGCCGTCCACAACCACAGCGCGATGGCCACCAGCGCGAAGGGCAGCGTCAACGCCAGCTCCTGCGCGAGCTGGCCGGGCGTGACGCTGACGCCAGACTGCGGCCAGACGGCGCAGTCGGGGCAGACTGTGCCGCTGCCCAGCGCCTGGGGCAGGCCCACCAGCAGCGTCGCGCCGATCTGCCAGCCAAAGAGCGCCAGCCGCTGGCCCAGCCCCGGCGCCGCGCCGTTGTGCGCCTGCGCCAGCGCCAGCGCGTGGCTGAGCGTCCGCCCGTGGCTGCTGATATTAGCCACGATGAAGGGCGCGGCGCCGATGAGGAAGCCGACCACGCCCAGCGCCGCCTCGCCCAGCGCGCGGCTCAGGCGCAGCGCGCCCACCCGCACGTCGCGCAGGCCCAGGCAGGTCAGCGCCAGCAGCGCGGCGGCCACGTAGGGCAGGAAGAGGAAGTCGCTCCACAGCCCCAGCCCGACCGCCAGCCCAACGGCGAGATCGAGCGCCAGCGTGATGAGCAGCGCGCGGCGCGGGCGCGCCTGGCCAGCGCGCAGCCGCAGGTAGGCCAGCCAGACGACCAGCGCGCCAAAGAGCAGCGTCTCCTGCGCGGCGGCGCCCGCCTGCAATTCGCGCAGCAGCGCCCACTCTGGCCCCAGCGCCAGCAGCGCCACGCTGAGCAGGGCCACCGCAGGCGACCAGAGCGCCCGCGCCAGCGCATACACCACCAGCAGGAAGGCGACCATCTCCAGCGTCGTCACCACACGCAGCGCCAGCGGCGTCGGCCCCAGCAGCGCATCGAGCGGCGCCGCCAGATAGGCTTGCAGCGCGCCAATGTAGTCCTGCGCATAAGTGAAGATGGGGCGCGAGCCACGCAGCGCCACGTCGCTGCCCATCAGCCCCATCGTGGCCTCATCGCTATTGAGGATCGGCCAGCCGCGCGCCGCCAGCGTCAGCCGCAGCCCCGCCGCCAGCGCGATCAGCGCCGCCAGCGCCGCCCACTCGCGCCAGGCCAGCCAGGCCCGTCGCAGGGCACGCCGCCGCTCCGGACGCTGGGCGTCCGCGCTCGGCTGGGATGTCTGGAATGATTGGGATGTCTCAGAGGCCGCTGCCTGGGCTGGTTCGAGCGTCATACTCACGTCTATCTATCGTTCCCCGTTCGCGGGTGTTGGCGCCCACGCATTCGTCGCCGTCTACGCAATGCAGGCGCCCGTTGATTCATCCTTGCGCCTGCTCCGCTTTTCCTCTTCCGGGTACGCCGCTCAGGTCGGCGGGCGGCGGAAAGATGGCGGGCGCTGGCTCGCGCTGCGCCGCGAAGATGGCGTGGCTCTCGCGCGTCAGCGGCAGGCCGCGCTCCACCGCCCAATCCCAGAACGGCACATACTGTGTGCGCGCGGTCTGGTGCTCCAGTCGCATCAACTCCGCCGAGAGGCTGCCGCCATCCAGGTAGCCACTGGCGCGCCACGCCTCCTCTATCTGCTCATGGTCGTAGGGGATGGAGCGATGCTCGCAGCGCCAATCACCGTCGCGCCAGGTGAAGAGGCCATACTGCGCGTTGATGTCGAGATTGAAAGGGCAGCCGACCGCGCCGATCACCACGGTGCGCCGCGCGCCGACCCGCCGCTCCCAGGGATAGTGGATGTGCGCGCCGATGATGACGCGCTCCTCCACGCCCTCCAGCGCCGCCGCCAGCGTGGCATCGCTGAACATGCGCCCCATGCCCTCGCGGCTATCGCGCGGGCTGCCATGCACGATCAACACTGGCTCGGAGCCCGGCAGCTCCACGCGCAGCGTGGTGGGCAGCGCATCGAGCCAGGCCAGGTCGTCAGGCGTCAGTTCCTCGGTGGCACGGCGCACGGGCGTCCACCAGGGCGACTCCCAGCCATCGGGCAGGCGCTCGCCGCGCGCCAGCGACGACAGCCACGTATCGTGGTTGCCACTGATGGCGGGGAAGCCCAGTCGCGCAGCGCGCGCCACGACGGCGTGGCTCTGTGGGCCGCGATTCACGAAATCGCCCGCGATCACCACAGCGTCGGGCTGAACATGCTCCAGATCAGCCAGAGCCGCTTCGAGCGCGGGCAGATTGCCATGCAGATCAGCGATCACCGCCAGCGTGGGGGCCTGTCGTTGCGTCAAAGGTCGTCGCTCACTCCCATGGATTCCCGAGATGGGAAGATTCGTCCGCTGGCGGCTGTGCGCTCACATGCGCTATCGCTGGCTATTGCTCGCTGATGTCGATGCTCAGGATCATGTCGCCGGGCTTGCGGTCGTGGCCGGGGTCGCGCTCGCGCAGGCTGTTGACCACATCCATCCCGCTGATGACCTTGCCGAAGACGGCGTGCTTGCCATTGAGGTGAGGTGTGGGGCCAAAGGTGATGAAGAACTGCGAGCCGTTGGTGTTGCGGCCGGCGTTGGCCATGCTCAGCGTGCCGGGGCCGTCGTGCTTGAGGTTCAGCGCGCTCTGCTCGTCGTTGAACTGATAGCCAGGGCCGCCTGTGCCCGTGCCGGTGGGGTCGCCGCCCTGCGCCATGAAGCCCTTGATGACGCGATGGAAGGTGACGCCGTTATAGAAGCCGTCGCGCGCCAGAAAGACAAAGTTGTTGACCGTCGCTGGCGCCTCTTTGGCGAAGAGCTGCACCTGAAAGTCGCCGCGCTCGGTGTGGAAGGTCGCCACGTAGTCCTTACTGGGGTCAATCACCATCGCCGGTGCGCTGGAATATCGCTTCGCCATGCGAAAACCTCCTCAGGTTGTTGAATGTCCATTGCTACCTGCATACAGACGCCCACACACTGTACCGCACGCCGTCGCGCAGCCGCCAGCGACGGGGGACGGGGCGCGGCCTTTCGGGCTGCGCGCGACTGGCTGATTATCCGCTGCGACTGGTGGTATACTATCCTTTGCGTACATTGATAACTGTCTGCGATACCTTGCCGCGCCCCCAATGCCACTCGACCACGTCGCCCGGTCGCCTCGCGCGAGGCTGGCTGGCCGCGCGTGAGTCTGCGCGTTGGTCTGCGCGCTTCTTTGTGCTGGTTGGAGGCCCACACCTTGAAAGTCACCGTCGAGCGCACGCCCGAGAGCGAGGCGAAGCTACACGTCGAAGTGGATTGGCCAGAGATTGAATCTGCGTCCGACAAGGCCTACAAGCGTCTGGCGCAGAAGTATACCGTCCACGGGTTCCGCCGCGGCCACGCCCCGCGCGCCACGCTGGAGCGCATGCTCGGCAAAGAGGCGATCTATCAGGAGGGACTGGACGACCTGATCGACGGCGCCTACCGCAACGCCCTCGTCGAGAACAACCTGACGCCGCTCACCCAGCCGCACGTCGATACTGACCAGTCGCTGGAGATCGGCCAGCCGTTCTCCGCTGTGGTGCATGTGCCGGTGCTGACCCCCGCCACGCTGGGCGACTACAAGGCCATCCGCGTGCCGCTGCCCGACCTGGAAACCACCGAAGAGCAGGTCGAGGAGACTGTCGAGCGGCTGCGCCAGCAGCAGGCCGCCTGGCTGCCCGCCGACCGCCCGGCCAAAGTCGGCGATCAGGTGACGATGGATCTCAAGCTGACCAGCGGCGACCGCGACATCAGCAACCTGCACGACAATGAATTCGTCCTCACCGACGACCGCGTGGGCATCTTCAGCGGCATGGATGAGCACGTCGTGGGCATGAAGGAAGGCGAGAGCAAGTCCTTCACCACCACCATCCCCGAAGACTACGGCAACCCCGAGTTCGCCGGCAAAGAGGCCAGCTACGAGGTCTCGCTGAAGGCCGTCAAGGAGCACGAGCTGCCCGAGCTGAACGACGAATTCGCTATGTCGGTCGGCGAATACACCAACATGGACGCGGTGCGCGCCGCCATCCGCGAACAGCTCGCGGCGCAGCGCTCGCGCGACGCCAACCGCGAGCTGACCGAGGCCGTCACCAAGGCCTTCACCGAGGCGAATACCTATAACATCCATCCGCTGCTGGTGGACGATGAGATCGAGACGATGACGCGCGAGACGCGGCGCATGCTGGAAGACAGCCGCCTCACGCTGGAGCAGTTCCTCGACGCCACCAACAAGACGCCGGAGGCCTACCGCGAGGAGCTGCAGCCCGAGGCGACTGAGCGCGTCAAGCGCGACCTGGGGCTGGCCGCTCTCGCCGACGCCGAGCACATCGTCGTGGACGACGACGAAGGCGCGCAGTGGTACGAGATGATGACCGCGCTGACGACCGGGCGTCGCGAGCGCTGGAACAGCCTGAACGCCAGCCAGAAGCGCTCCATCATCGCCCGCCTGCGTCGCGACAAGGCGCTCGACCGCATGGTGGAGATCGCCACGGAGGGCAAGTGGCCGCCCGCCGCCGAAGAGACGTCGGAAGAGACGACGACGGACACAACAGAGGAGACGGCTGGGGCTGACCAGGCCGAGTCGCAGGCCGCGACCGAGGCCGCCAGCGCCCAGGCCAACGCCGCCGCCGCCGCACGCGCTGGCGCCGAGGCTGCGGAGCAGGCCGACGCAGCGGCAGCCAAGAAGCCCGCCGCGAAGTCCGAGACGAAGGCGGAGGCCAAGATGAAGGCCAGCGCCGACCAGGAGCCAGAGACAGAGGAGTAGCACAGCCCGCCGAGCCAATCCAGCCCCTCTCCCGCCTTAGCGGGGGAGGGGCTGGGGGAGGGGGCGCTTGCAACCAGAAGCGTCGGGATTGGGAGCGAACTTGTTCCTTCCCGGCGCATTTGACGTATATACTATGATCAAGTACCGCTCGCGCATCCGCCCTGCTCGCAGGTCGGCTGGCGGGCGCCAAGCGCGCGGCAGGCGCGCAAAGACGCGCCAATCATCGTCGTCAGTGTGACATCCAGGCCAGCGTGGCCATCCCGTCAACTGCGGCGCCAAACGTGGGGCAACGAGCCGTATCGGAGCCTACCCACGGCGAAACACGGCGATCAACGTCAGCAGACGAACGACAGCGGACGTCGGAGAGAGGCCGACGACAGCGAGGGGATGGTAGCAACGTGGCGAATACAAAGGGGACGCGCATGACGTACCGATGCTCCTTCTGCGGCAAGAGTCAGGATCTGGTGCAGCGGCTCATCGCCGGGCCAGGCGGTGTCTATATCTGCGACGAGTGCGTTGACCTCTGCCGCGAGATCATTGAAGAAGAACAGGCCGTCGTCAAGCCGCGAGTGGCGACCGGGAAGGTACCGACCCCCAAAAAGATCTATGACCAGCTCAATCAATACGTGATTGGCCAGGATCGCGCCAAGAAGACCCTCGCCGTCGCCGTCTACAACCACTACAAACGCATCAACTCTGGCATGCAGATCGACGATGTGGAGCTGGGCAAGAGCAACATCCTGCTGATCGGCCCCACGGGCAGCGGCAAGACCCTGCTAGCGCAGACGCTGGCCAAGGTGCTCGATGTCCCCTTCTGCATCGCCGACGCCACGGCGCTGACCGAGGCTGGCTATGTCGGCGAAGATGTCGAGAACATCCTGCTGCGGCTGATCCAGATCGCTGAATTCGATGTGGCGCGCGCCGAGCGTGGCATCGTCTACATCGACGAGATCGACAAGATCGCCCGCAAGGCCGACAACCCCTCCATCACGCGCGATGTCTCTGGCGAGGGCGTGCAGCAGGCGCTGCTGAAGATCATCGAGGGCACGATTGCCAATGTGCCGCCACAGGGCGGGCGCAAGCATCCCCACCAGGATTTCATCCAGATCAACACGCAGAACATCCTGTTCATCTGCGGCGGCGCCTTCGAGGGGCTGGATAAGATCGTCGAGCAGCGGCTGGGCAGCCACAAGCTGATGGGCTTCAAGGCGGTGGACGAGACACCTGAGCTGAGCAACACGGCGCTGGCCCAGCTGATCCCCGATGACCTGCTGAAGTTCGGCATGATCCCGGAGTTCATCGGGCGCCTGCCAGTCGCCTGCTCGCTCGATAATCTTGACCGCGAGGCGCTCATCCGCATCCTGACCGAGCCGAAGAATGCGATCGTCAAGCAATACCAGAAGCTGATGAATCTGGATCGCATCGAGCTTTCCTTCACGCAGGCGGCGCTCGAAGCCACTGCCGACGCCGCGCTGGCCCAGAAGACGGGCGCGCGTGGTCTGCGCACCATTGTGGAGAATGTCCTACTCGATGTGATGTTCGATGCGCCGTCACGTTCAGATGTGAAGAAGGTCGTGATTGACGGCGAGACCATTATGTCGCATCAACCCGCCCAGATCGTCACGCGTGCCGTCATCGAGTCGCGCAATGTCGAGCTGGAGAACGAGTCAGCCTGAGTGTGCGTCCGCTTCCCGACGCGGGCGCGTGAGGAGCGCTCAGGCGCTACACGTCCTCCGGCGCAGGAGCGGGCGTTCACCTGTCGTTTACCTGTAGTGTCGTCCAACAATCGAACACATCGCTGTCATGCATGGCGCCTCCCTCTGGGGTGATGCGCGCGCCGCTTGCGGCTCGCCATCGCGCACAGCGGGCGGCGCCGGACGTTATGTTGAGATACCAACCTGGCGCCCTGGAGGCCACTTCCGGCTGGCGACCTGGCCAGTGGGAACAAGAACCCGGGAAGCAAGAACCCAGGGGGCGTAACGCGCCAGAGGAAGTACGTCCGCAGCGAAGCGCATGCCAAGCACTCATGAGGATTCCATTTCCATGGATACATCGACACAGGGAATACGTGATGAAGCCGAGCTGAGCGACCCGAGCCAGCCCGACCAGACGCCAACGCAAACCTATCCACTGGCGCTCCTGAAGGGCGTTGTGATCTTCCCGGGAGCCAGTGTCACCCTCTCGATTGGGCGCGAGCGGACACTCGAGGCCGTCAAGGCCGCCAATGCCTCCGACAAGCTCTTCGTCGCTGTGGCCCAGCGCGACGAGGTGGTGGAAGAGCCTGGCCCCGATGACGCCTTCCCCATCGGCACACTCGTCGAGATCAAGCAGGTCGAAGAGCAAAACGAGCAAACGCTGCAGATCGTGGTGCATGGCCTGCGGCGCGTGCACCTGGGCGCGTGGGAGCAGCGCGAGCCGTTCGCGCGCGTCGCGGCGGCGCCCATCGAAGAAGAGCCATTCGAGCGCATCGCCGCCCGCGCCATGATACGCCATGCCGCCTCGCTCTTCGAGAAGCTCTCGCTGCTGGATCGCCGCTTCAACGCCGACGATGTCGCCGCCACGCTGCAGATCAGCGCGCCGGGCCGCCTCGCCGACGAGATCGCCTGGCGCATGGGCAGCGAGGCCGACCAACTCCAGGATCTGCTGGCCACGCTCGACCCGCTGGCGCGGCTGGAGAAGGTCTGTGTCTCGCTGGGCAACGAGATCGAGATTCGCGAGCTGGAGAACCAGATTCGCCAGAAGGTGCGGCGCCAGGTCGACAAGAACCAGCGCGAATACTATCTGAAAGAGCAACTCCGCGCCATCCAGGAGGAGCTGGGCGGCGACCAGGCCAGCGAGATCCGCGAGCTGCGCGAGCGCATCGCCCAGAAGCAGTTTCCCGACGACGCCCGCAGCAAGGTGACGAAGGAGCTGGATCGCCTGGAGCGCATGCCACCGCACTCGGCAGAGCAGGTGGTGCTGCGCAACTACATTGATTGGATGCTGGCGCTGCCGTGGAGCGAGCGCACCGAAGACCGCCTCGACATGGCCTTCGCCCAGAAGACGCTCGACAGCGAGCACTACGGGCTGGATAAGGTCAAAGAGCGCATCATCGAGTTCCTGGCCGTGCGCCAGTTGCGCATCCTCCAGGCGCAACGGCGGGCCCAGCAGGCCGCCCGCAGTGGCGCATCCACCGACGCGGCGGCGCTGGCCCAGGCCGCCAACACTAATAAGGGGCCGATTCTCTGCCTGATCGGGCCGCCAGGGGTGGGCAAGACCTCGCTGGGCCAGAGCATCGCGCATGCGCTGGGCCGCAAATTCGTGCGCATCTCGCTGGGCGGCGTCCACGACGAAGCCGAGATTCGCGGCCATCGCCGCACCTACGTCGGCGCGCTGCCGGGGCGCATCATGCAGGCGATGCGCACGGCGGGAGTGGTCAACCCGGTCTTCCTGCTCGACGAGATCGACAAGCTCGCGGCGGATTATCGTGGTGATCCGGCGGCGGCGCTGCTAGAAGTGCTCGACCCTGAGCAGAACAACACCTTCAGCGATCACTATCTGGAGACGCCCTACGATCTCTCGCAGGTCTTCTTCATCTGCACGGGCAACAGCCGCTACCAGATTCCCCGCGCGCTGGCCGACCGCATGGATATCATCGAGCTGCCGGGCTACACCGAGGAAGAGAAGGTCGAGATTGGCCGCAACTTCGTGCTGCCCAAGGTGCTCAATGAGCATGGGCTGACCCGCTCGCAGGTGCAGGCGCCCGCCAGCGCGATGCGCTACATCATCTCGCGCTACACCCGCGAGGCTGGCGTGCGCAGCCTGGAACGCCAGCTTGCCACCATCTGCCGCAAAGCCGCACGGCGCATCGTGCTCAGCCCTACGGTGCGCATCCGCGTGACCGAGAAGAATGTGGAGCAGTATCTCGGTGCGCCTCGCTTCCTGCCGGACAAGGCGATGGAGGCGGGACAGGTCGGCGTCGCCACGGGCCTGGCGTGGACCTCGAACGGCGGCGCGCTGCTGCCGGTGGAGGTGGTGACGATGCCCGGCAAGGGCGGCATGATGGTGACGGGCCAACTGGGTGATGTGATGCAGGAGTCAGCCCGCGCGGCGCTCTCCTTCATCCGCTCGCGCGCCGACGAGCTCGATCTGCCCGAAGAGTTCCCCGGCGAGATGGACATCCACATCCACCTGCCCGAGGGCGCCATCCCCAAGGATGGACCATCGGCGGGCATCACGATGGCGCTGGCCATCATCTCGGCGCTGACCCACCGCCCTGTCCGCAGCGACATCGCCATGACGGGCGAGATCACGCTGCGCGGGCGCGTGCTGCCCATCGGCGGGCTGAAGGAGAAGGCGCTGGCGGCGCATCGCGTGGGCATCCGCCACCTGATCGTGCCGGAGGAGAACGAGAAAGACCTCGCCGAGATTCCAGAGAAGATTCGCGCGGAGATGCGCTTCACGCTGGCCGAGACGATGGACGACGTGATCCGCACGGCGCTGATGGAGCGACAGGAGGAAACGCCCGCCCAGAGCGCGCCCACCAGCGATGAGCCGGTGGCGGCCAAGCAGCGCGGTGAGCCGACGCCGCCCGCGCCGTCAGTCTATCCACTGACCGAGCAGATGGAGGAGATGGAGGAGACGCCGCCCCCACCGCTCACCGAGTCGCCCGATCAGCCAGATAGCAGTATCGGATAGCCCCCTCCCCAAACCCCTCCCCCGCTGCGGCGGGAGAGGGGCTTTTTGTTTCGTCGCGGGTTGGGGGCGCGCGTCGGGTGGGCTATACTACCAGCGACGATGGGCGCGAAACCTCTCCCCCTGACCCCCTCCCCTGCGAGGGGAGGGGGAACCTTGGCCAGCGCTCTATCTCGATGACACGATGAGGAGATTGGCACGCTATGACGGCTCTTCCCGATGCGTCTAGCGACGCTATCACCATTCGCCGCGTGGAGGCTGACGACGTGGCGACGCTCGCCCCGCAGCTCTGCGCGCTGCTGCAAGACGCCGTGGCAGGCGGGGCGTCGCTGGGCTTCTGGCCACCGCTCGCCGGGGAGCGCGCCCGGGTGTACTGGCGCGATATCGGCGATGAGATCGCGCAAGGGGCGCGCTGGCTGCTGATCGCCGAGCGCGCGGGCGCAGTGGTGGGCAGCGTGCAGCTCGCGCCATCGCTCCGGCAGAACGCCCCGCATCGCGCGGAGGTACAGAAGCTGATGGCGCACAGCGCAACGCGACGCCAGGGCATCGGGCGGGCGCTGATGCGCGCGGCGGAGGCGCTGGCGCGCGAGAACCGCCGCACGCTGCTCGTACTCGATACGAATACCGACAGCGACGCCGTGCAGTTCTCCCGCGCGGTGGGGTATATCGAGGTCGGCAGCATCCCGGAGTATTCCGTCGAAGCTGACGGCTCCGGGCGCGCCACGACAATCTTCTACAAGCTTCTCTGAGGCGCGCGCCGCCGAGCGCGCCCGATGTTCGTTAGAAGAGGGAGATGACGATGAGACTCCTGCTGCAAGGCGCATGCGTGGTGACGTTCATACTGGTGTTGGTGGGTCTGGCGCTGCTCATCAGCGTGGGAGATAGCTCCAGCGCCAGCGCGCTGTCGCGCGGGGAGCTGGCAGCCGGACTCGTCAACATCGGCGCTAAGCTGGCCATCATCGTCGCGGCGCTGGCGGCTTTCTTCGCTGGCCAGCGCAATGAGTGGGGCTGGGTGGCGGCGCTGATCATCCTGGGGCTGGTGACGCTGCTCAGTGGGTCGTTGACCGTCCTGCTCAACAGCGGCGTGATCCTCTTCTTTGCCGCGCCGCTGCTGGTTGCGGCGGTCGCGCTGATCTATAGCTTCCGCATGCACGGCAGCTTCGCGCCGGTGAACGCCTGGTGGCGGCCCTCGCGCTAGGCCGCATCTCGCCCAGGTCTGAGTGGGAGGAGTGAAACACCCCCTATGCCATCGATCGTGGCGCCCATCGCCCAACCCAGCAGCGGATGGTGGATCGCAAGCATCGGCGCGGTCGCCTTCGTCATCGCGCTGCCGATCATCCTCATCCTCATCGCACGCGCACGACTCAAGGTCGGCTGGCGCTATGCGGGCTACGGCGCGCTGATCTTCTTCACCTTCCAGCTCATCACGCGCGTGCCAGCCGTCGAAGCGCTGCAATATTTCCTGGCGCCGCAGCTCAAGGCGTCGAAGCCGCTGCTGATCGCCTTCCTGGTCTTTCTCGCGCTGACGGCGGCGCTCTTCGAGGAGATCGGGCGCTACCTCGGCTATCGCTGGTTCATGGGCCACGAGGAGAAGACGTGGGCCAAGGGCGTCATGTACGGCCTGGGGCATGGCGGACTGGAATCAATGGTGCTGGTCGGTGGGCTGGCCGCCCTGCAGTTGACCAATGTCTGGCTGCTGAGCTCGACCAATCTGGGCATCGCGCCAGCGGCGCAGCGCGCCACGGCGGCGGCGCAGTTGGCGGCCATCGCCGCGCAGCCAGGCTGGCTACCCCTGCTGGCGGGCTGGGAGCGCATCTGTGCCATCACCGCGCATGTCATGCTCTCGCTGATCGTCTTGCAGGTCTTCCGGCGCGGCTCGCTGCGCTGGCTGTGGCTGGCGATTGGGCTGCACTTCCTGCTCGACGGCGTCACTGTGCTGCTGCCGCAGTTCGTCCATCTGGGCGGCATCGGCGACACGCTGCTGGTCGAGAGCTATGTCACGCTCTTCGCCATCGGCGCGCTGTGGGCCATCTTCGCCTTGCGCGATCAGCCCACGCCCACCGCGCCGCCAGTGGCTGCAGAGGCGGCGCTGCGCGAAGGGGCAGCGTAGGTCGGCCCCCACCCCCAGCCCCACCCCCGCTTTGCGGGAGAGGGGTGCTATCCGGACGGAGCCTGGCCTGCGAGCACCCTTCCTGCTCCCTCTCCCTCTGGGAGACGGCTGGGGTGAGGGTTCCCTCCGCGCATAGACGCTGCCCGTCGCCAGGGGATATACTGTGGCAAGCGTGGCCAACGCTGGCTGCGCCTGACCCGCTGATGATGCGCCGACGCCTGCCGTCGGCGTTTATTGTGCTGTGTGCGCCGCATGTTCGCGTCTGGATATACGCGCCGGGAGAAGAAGCCATGCCCCAGAAGAAATCATCAGGCGGCGCACAGCCGCATGGCGCCTCGGGCGCTGAACAGGTCGAGCAGGTCGATCTGATCGAGCGGCTGACGGCGTTGCTGCGTGTGGCAGCGGCGGGCTACATCCGCGATGAGGGGCTGGCGGCTGAGGTGGAGGCGCTGCCCTTCGATGTGCGCCCCGTCGTGCAGGCCAGCTTCGGCGATTACGGCATGCAGTTGATGTCCTGGGCGGCGAAGAATCGTCTGGGCCGCCCACCGATGCAGATCGCCGAGGGCATCGCCGAGCGGCTGCGCGGCGCGCAGAGCGCCATCGTGCGCGAGGTCAGCGTCGCCAAACCCGGCTTCCTCAATATCTCGCTGGACTGGCCCAGCGTCGGACGCGAGATCATCGCGCGAGTGGCGGCGGCGGGCGATGGCTACGGCGCGAATCGGACGCAGGCTGGTGTCAAGGTCGTCGTGGAGCATACCGCCATCAACAGCAACAAGGCCGCGCACGTCGGCCACCTGCGCAACTCCTGCGTCGGCGACACCGCCGCGCGCATGCTGCGCTCGCAGGGCTATCAGGTCGAGGTGCAGAACTACATTGACGATACCGGCGTGCAGGTGGCGGATGTCGTTGTCGGGCAGGAGCTGCTGCGGCGCGGCGAGCTGGAGGTGGAGGGCGGCCAGGAGCAATTGCCCGGCGAGAGCTTCGACTACTACTGCTCGCGCGTCTATGTCGCCGTGGGCAAGGCCTATGAGCAGCGCCCCGAGCTGACCGAGCTGCGGCGGAGCGTGCTGCACAGCATCGAGCACGGCGGCGCGCATGAAGCGGGCCAGCTCGACTACGCCAAACTGGCCGCCGAGCTCTCCACCGCCATCGTCCACGCGCACCTGATGACGATGAGCCGCCTCAACATCTACTACAACCTGCTGACGTGGGAGTCGGCCATCGTCGCCGCCGGACTGTGGCGCCACACCTTCGAGATGCTGCGCGACCGCGGCATCTTGCGCAAGCCCGAGAGCGGCCCGGCCAAAGGCGCATGGATTCTGCCCTTTGGCGATGGCGATGGCCAGAGCGAGGCGGGCGACCACACCAGCGACAAGATTCTGGTGAAGAGCGACGGCACGGCCACCTACACCGGCAAAGACATCGCCACGCAGCTCTGGAAGTTTGGCATCAGCGACGACCCCAGCATCGGCGTGGAGTTTCATTTCTTGCCGTGGGGCCAGCAGCAGAATGGCGACGAGCTGTGGACGATGCGCGCGCAGGTCAGCGCCAACGAGGCGAAGAAAGAAGCGCCCGCCGCGCGCTTTGGCCACGCCCACCGCGTCGTCAACGTGATCGACGTGCGCCAGTCGTATCCGCAGCAGGTGGTGTACGAGAGCCTGCGCCGCCTGGGCTATGTGGAGCAGGCGGAGAACTCGCGCCACCTGGCCTACGAGGTAGTGGCGCTCTCGCCTGCCGCCGCCGCCAGCCTGGGCATCGACACCTCCGATGGCCGCGCATCGTACGCCATGTCGGGCCGCAAGGGCATCGAGATCAAGGCCGACGACCTGATCAATCTGGCCATCGAGCGGCTAATGGCGCCGCGCGAGGAGGGCGGCGAGCCAGCGATGAGCCGCGCATCGGCGGCAACGCTGGCGGCCTCGGCTATCCGCTACTTCATGGTGCGCTTCGACCTCCAGCAGATCATCACGCTGGATGTCGAGCAGGCGCTGCGTCCGAACGGCGATAGCGGCGTCTACTTGCAATACGCCCACGCCCGCGCGCAGAGCATCCTGCGGCGGCTCGGCGAGGCGGGCTATCAGGCGCCCGCGACGCTGACGGCGCTGCCCGCCAAGCTGGATCAGAGCGAGTGGGATCTGATGCGCCACATTGATGCCTGGCCACGCGCGCTGGCCGAGGCCGCCGCGACGCTGGAGCCGCACCGCGTCGCCGCCTATGCCTTCGATCTGGCGACGCGCTTCAACGATTTCTACGACCACACGCCGCCCGTGCTGCGCGAGTCCGACGCCAGCGTGAAGGACTACCGCGCGGCGCTGGTGCGCGCCACCGCGCAGACCCTGCGCAACGCGCTGACCACGCTCGGCATGCAGCCGCTCGACCGCCTGTAGCGAGCAGCTCCCCTTTCCCGCAAAGCAGTGGAGGGGCCGGGGGTGGGGGCAACGCTCATCCCGACCTGGCGGCTGATGAATGCGCCATGGCGCGTCTTCCCCACGAGCGCGCCTCCCGCGCCGCCAACGCCAGCGAGTACGCGGCCAGCGGGAGCTCGATGAAGGCCAGCGCGATGCCGAGCGCCTGATCGAGTCCCGACGAGGTCGTGATGTCAATCCACGCATCGCAGCACAGGAGGCCAGCGACCACGGTGGCGGCGATCACCATCCAGGGCGAACCGCGGCGAATACAGTAGGCGGTGACCAGCATCGCCGCAAGCTCGAAGAGGTCGAGGCCGCTCCACGCCACGCGCAACTGGCGAGCCTCCACCACGGACGAGAGTCTGTTGCCATAGACAACCGCATCCACGATGGGAGCGCCGAAGATCCAGAGGACGCCCGGCGCGGAGAAAGCGAAGCACGCGGCTATCACCCAGCGCGGCACATTCCAGCCAGTGTCGCGCGAGCGCACGACACGCACGGCTACCCAGGCCATCAGGCAGGTCAGGGGCGCGAAGATGAGCCAGGCAATGATGAGCGTCTTGGTGTGATGGATGAGCGCGAGGACGCTAAACCAGGCGGCCACAAATGCTACCGTCGCCATGAATGTGGCCGTGAGGGCGGCCAGGCGCGAGTGGCGCAGGCAGAGCGCGCCCGTGATGAGCGCGCCCGCCATGAGCAGAACGACGACCCCAAGCCCCACCCAATCCAGGTGGTACACGAGCCCGGTACGCGGTTGAACGGCTGCGAGGCCGATGATCCAGGGGATCAGCACGATGGCGCTTACGCAGTACACGGGTGCGGCAAAGCGCCAGATGCTGCGGGCGGAAGGTTGCATGCGTGGCTATCCCCTGGATGCTGTGAGGCGGCTGGCGCTTCGTGAGCGCATGGCGATCCAGCGCCGTCGCGCCGGGGACATACTCCACAAAACGCTCGCCAAACCGCCCCGCCAGCATGAGTTTCAGGGATTCCGGACGCCACGTCAAGCGTTCTCCCGAATCCACACAAGGTTTACGCGATGTAGCGCTCGATCAGCGCCTGATGCTCGCCATAGTACTGTGAGTAGCTGCCCACGGCCCACAGCTCGCTGGGCGAAACCGCCGCCACGGCGTTGAGCGTGTTGTCGCCCTGTCCCAATGGCTTGAGCGACTTCGACGACCAGGTGTGGCCATCCCAGTGCATCACGGAGATGGTTGAGCCGCCCTCCCCGCTTACGACCCAGACATCATTGCTGGCGACCGCGCAAACACCCGCCGCGTTACCACTCGGTCGCGTGACCTGCGACCACTGCTTGCCGTCCCAGTGCATGATGAGTTGGCCACCGACCGCCCAGACATCGCTACTGTTGACAGCCGAGATGCTGGTGAGGATGCCCTGCGGCAAGTTGGGGATACTCGTCCAGTGTGTTCCGTTCCAGTGCGCGATGATCGCAGGCTGCATGCCGCCACAGCTCTGCCCAGGGGTTCCACCGACCGCCCAGACATCGTTCGCAGAGACCGCCGTCACGGCCAGCAATGGAGACGGCGCGCCCGAACTCTGCGCCCAGGCGCTGCCATTCCAGTGCAGCGCGCCGCCCATGCCCACCGCCCAGGCATCGATCTTGCTCAGCGCCGCCACACCACGCAGCGGAGCGCTCGATGACGGAACCACCGTCCACGACGAGCCATCCCAATGCTCGATGACGCCATTCCCGGCGCCGGAACCAACCGCCCAGACATCGCTGGCGCTCGTACCCGCCACGGCGTTCAGCGAGTTGTCCGCTACGGCCTTGTTCGGCGTGGGAACGACCGACCACTGCGCGCCATTCCAGTGTTCGCTGAGGGTACCCGCCGCCGAGTCGCCCACCGCCCAGACATCCTTCGGGCCAATCGCGGCGAGTCCCTTCAGCTCATTGGTCAGCGTGCCGGGGCTGGGGCTGGTCATGCGCGTCCACTGGCTGCCCGTCCACTGGCCCACGACGGTCGCGCCGTAGCCATTGGAGATGGCCATCTGGCCGACGGTCAACACGACGCCAGCTTTTGCCGCCACGCTGGCGAACCCGGTGGCCGTCGCCAGCGCAGGGAGCGATGTGATGCTCCACTGGCTGCCATCCCAGTGTTCGGCGGTGGGCGTCGTATTGCGGCTATACGTATTGACACCGCCCACGGCCCACACATCATTGGAGCCGACGACGGCGATGTGGTTGAAATCGAAAAAGCCCTGACCCGTGGCTGGAATCGGGTAATTGACATATGACCAACTCTGCCCGTCCCAGTGCTCCATGACGCGATTGGTTCCGGCGCCGCACCCGCCTGTATATGGGTATAACCCAGAGCCAACCGCCCAAACATCAGTGGGGCCATCGGCTGAGACGCTGGTCAGCGCGCCCACGTCATCGGTGCTCGGCGCCCCCGATGCATTGTCCTGCACGACGATCCAGGCCGAGCCATTCCAGTGTTCGATCAGCGAACCCAATGATCCGGAGTAAGAGTCCTGAGCTTCCCCCACGGCCCAGACATCATTGGTCGTGATGGCCGTGACAGCATTGAGCAGAGAGTAGTAGCTGCCAGTGATCGCAGGGTTGGCGACCGTCTTCCAGGCGGAGCCATCCCAGTGCACGACGAGGGGCGACTGCAGTCGGTCGCCGTTGGCGGCCTGCGTGGTCGTCTCGCCCACTGCCCAGACATTCGCGGGCGAGAGCGCCGCAATGCCCGCCAGCGTGTGATCGCCACTGCCCAGCGCGGAGGCGGAGATGGGCGACACAGCCCAGCTCGACCCGTTCCAGTGCTCGATCAGCGGCGCCGAAGTGAAATACTGCCCGTTGTGGTTCGTCGCCTGCCCCACCGCCCAGATGTCGCTAGCCGAGTCGCCGGAGATGGCGTCCAGCTCATTAGCGAGCGTTGAGGGATTGGGGCTGGCCACCACGCTCCAGGTCGCGCCATCCCAGCGCTCGACCAGCGTGCGCTGCAGCGCATCGATCCCGTAGTAGCTGCCGACCGCCCAGGCGTTGTTGGCCGCGATGAGCGTCACATCGTGCAGATTGCCTTCCTCGCCCACGCGCGGGCTGGCCACCGCATTCCAGCCCTTCGGCAGCGGCGGCGCGGGCGTGGCGGTAGGCTTCAGCTTGGCGGCAGCCTGGCCGCAAGCCGACAGTGCAACCAGCATGCACAGCAGGAAGATGCCGATGATGGATGTACGCTTGACTGCCATGTGGGTCAGCAATCCTTTCTCACGCTCAACGAATGCAGTGCCCCTACCCGATGTAACGAGCGTGCGCAGCATACTCTCTCACGACGCGAGGGAATAGTGGGCGAGATCACACTGGGCGCCACCGTCCCTGCGCGATGAGCGCCAGACTGGCTGTAACGGTGGGGCATATGGCATGCTGAGAGCTGCGACGAGCGCTCATCGGATGAGTCATCGTCCAGCGGAGCGAGCAGAAGGAACAGCAGGAGGATGTGAACATGCCAGCCAACACCGCCGAGATGGCGCGCGCATTCACCCAAGCCTGGAGCAGCGGCGATATAGAGACCGCCGCCAGCTACCTCGCCGACGACGTGACCTTCGATGGGCCGGTCAACCACACGCAGGGCAAGCAGGACTACCTCGCCGGGCTGGGCGCCTTTGCCCGGCGCGCCAGCGACCTGAACATCCTCGCCGCCCTGGGGGACGACGATCAGGCGATGATCCTGTATGAGCTCTCTACCGGCCCATTGCGCGCCACCTACGCCGAGCGTCTGACCTTCCACGAGGGCAAGATTCACGCCGACCGGCTCATCTTCGACAGCTATCCCATGCGCCAGGGCCAGCCGTCTTAAGCCGACCCACCGCCCCGACCAGCACGCAAAACCGCGCCCGCAGTGTTTCGACTGCGGGCGCGGTCTATTGCGTCGGATGCGTGCGGTTAGCCCAGCGGCTAGTCGGCTGCCTGCGTGGAATCCGCCGACGTGGGAGCCGCGACGGGCTTCTCCATGATCGCGCGGGCGTCTTCCAGCGTCATGTCTTCGGATGGCAGAATGACATCCGAGGGGATGATCTCATCGATCGGCACCTTCTCGCCGTTCTGCCGCACATAGGTTAGCAGCATGTTCAGCTCAGCGCTGAAGGCCGCCGTATCGCTCGCATCGATCGCCGCCACCAGCGCGTCATCCAGCTTGTCCAGCTCGGCTGCAGCCGCATCGCTCAGCCGATATTGATCTTCCATGTGGATGCGTATAACCATCTCGCCCGCCTTCTTTCCGCCACCAGCCAGCGCCGCCGCGCCTGCTCGCGCGTCGCCGTCGTCCGGCGGTCGCATAACGCTCGGTGTCCTGCTCGGTTGGACAGTCGTGGTCTACTGCTGCTGTGGCTGCTCAGCGCTGGCGGGCGGCAACTGCGCCTGCGGGGCCTCTTCGGTGGTGGCGGCGGGCAGCGCCATCTGCGCCTTCATCGCGGCCAGCTCGTTATCGACCTCCGACTTGCTGGAGAGCGCGGCAAGCTGGCGGTCGATGGAGTCGCCGCCCGGTGAGCCGATCTCGGGCAGTGCGCCAGAGGCGGTCAGTTCGTCGAGAGCGTTGGCGCGGGCCTGCATCTGCAAGACCTTATCCTGCGCACGCTGCACGGCCAGATTGACATCCGACATCTCCTCGGAGATGCCCGACACCTGCTCCTGGATCTGCACCTGCGCCTTGGCCGCGCCGTAGGTGGCCTTGACCATTTCCTTCTGATTACGGAACTGCTCGACGCGCGCCTGCAAGCGCTCCTGCATATCGAGGAACTTCTGCTGCTGGGCCTTGAGCTGGTCGATCTGCGTGTCGAAGCCCGAGAGCTGCGCCTGAATGCCCTGCTTGCGCTCCAGCGCCTGCCGCGCCAGGTCTTCCTGGTTGAGCGAGAGCGCACGGCGCGCCTGGTCATCGTATTTGTTGATGTCGGCGGTGAGCTGGGCCTTCTGCAGCTCCAGCCGCTTCTCGCTGGTCACTACATCGGCGATGCTGCGGCGCAGGTTTTGCAGTTGCTCCAACTGCTTCTGATAGGAATAGTCGAGGGTCTGGCCGGGGTCTTCAGCCCGGTCCAGCATCGAACTGAACACCGACTTCACATAGGTCGTGAATCGCGAGAGCACACCCACGGCTGAGCCTCCTCTAGTTTGCTCATGGTTCGCCTGCGGTCGCTTACTGGTCGCTGCGAGTCGCCTCTGGTCGCTATGCTTGCCGGATCACCGCCAACACATCGGCAGTGCGACGCCCCAGTTCATCCTTTGTATCCGCCTCCACGTTCAGACGCAAGAGCGGCTCCGTATTTGACGGGCGTACATTCGCCCACCACGTCGGGAAGCCGATGGTGACGCCATCCAGATGGTCGATCTGGGCGCCCTGCGCAGCGAATTGCCGCTCGACCGCCGCCATGCGCTCCTGCTGCTCGTGAACCTCGCTGTTGATCTCGCCGCTGCGGAAGCGCGTATCGACCTCCGCCACCAGTTGCGACACCGTCTTGCCGCTGACGCTGACCAACTCCAGCACGATCAGGAATGCGATCAGCCCGGAGTCGGCGTACCAGTTATCGCGGAAATAGAAATGGCCAGAGTGCTCGCCACCGAAGATGGCGTTCTCCTGGCGCATCTGCGCTTTGATGAAGCTATGCCCTACGCGCGTGCGCACGGCGCGCCCACCATCGCGCTCGATCACCTCTGGTACGGATCGCGAGCAGATCAGGTTGTAGAGAATGGTTGCCCCTGGATGCGTCTGTAGCAGGCTGTGGGCGACCAGCGCCGTCACCATGTCGCCGCCCAGCAGCCGCCCGTGCTCATCAATCAGGAACATGCGGTCGGCGTCACCGTCGAAGGCGATGCCCATGTTGCAGCCCTGCGCTGGCACAATCTTGCGCAGCTCCTCGGTATTCTCTGGCTCGATGGGGCTGGCCGGATGGTTGGGGAAGGAGCCATCCAGCTCGAAGTAGAGCGGTACCAGCTCGCACGGCAGCTTCTGGAAGACGCGCGGCACGATCAGCCCCGCCATGCCGTTGCCGGCGTCCACCGCGATCTTGTACGGCTTGACCTTGCCCACATCGATGAACGAGAGGCAGTGCACCACGAAGTCGTCGGAGACATCGCGCTGGGTAATCTGCCCTGTGCGCGTCGGCGTGGCGAAGTCACCGGAGACGGCCAGATCGCGGATGGCGAACCCGCCCGTCTCGGAGCTGATGGCGACGGCGTCGGCGCGGCACATCTTCAGCCCGTTGTACTGCTTGGGGTTGTGCGAGGCGGTGATCATGGCGCCGCCGGAATAGCCGAACTTGCCGACGGCGAAGTACAGCTCGTCGGTGGTCGTCATCCCCAGGTCAACGGCGTCGGTTCCCTGCTCGGTGATGCCGCGCATGAAAGCCGCCGCCAGCGCGGGCGAGCTCAGCCGCATGTCGCGCCCCACGGCGATGCGCTCGACGCCCAGGTAGTGCGCGAAGGCCCGCCCGATGCGATAGGCGGTCTCGTCGTTGAGATCGGTGGGGTAGACGCCTCGCACATCGTAGGCGCCGAAGATCTTCGGATTGACCCCTGACTGGCCAGAAGGACTTGCCATTGCGTCCGCTTCCTCTCCATCGGCTCCATCGCGTGCATCCGCCTGCGTCCGCCTGCGTCGCACGCGACAGGACACAACAAGGGCAGGGCGCCGCTCCATGCGTCAACCCCTGCCCCTATGATATGCGATTTTCGCGGCTGCCTGCGACCTCTTCCCAAGCCCCTTCCGCACGACGAGCGGGGCTTTCGGTGTAGCTCTTCAGAAGGGAATCTCCCCCTGAACAAGAGGGCCATTCCTCACGAGGGAAGACCTCACCCAGATGCCAACCCAAGAACAGTGGTGGGGTTGATATGAATAGGTGACGTCACCGCAGCTCGCAGACGTAGGATATGGCTGGCTTGCCGTTGAGTGTTAGCTCGCCAACGGAGACAAAGCCATTGTGTTCAAGTACCTTGCGCGAGGCCGGATTGTTCAGCGTGGCCCTCGCGCGCAGCCTGGTGAGTCCGTACGTTGTAGCGGCGAGCTCGCGCACCTGACGCACCGCCGCTGTGGCCAGCCCGTGCCCCGCGGCCTTCTGCGCGATCCGGTACCCGAGTTCCGCCGCCCCGTCTGCCACTTCGTACAGGTTCACCCGTCCCACCACTTCGCCATCCCTGGCCACCAGCAGGTAGAAGTAATCCGTCCCAGCGGCCTGCAACGCGAGCAGTCGCGCATGCCGCGCGTCGAACTCGGCGAAGAACTCGTCCCCTCGATCCGGAATGGATGCCGCGAAGTAGGCCCGATTCTCCTGCTCGAACGCCAGCAGGGCAGGCGCGTGGTCGAGGCGAACCAACTGAAGGTCTGGCGCGTCTCGTTCCTCTTGTTGTTCCACGTATTTCTCCCTTTGCTCGATGATGAACCGAGAGAACTTGCCCGTTGTGCTCTCCAGCTCCCCTCTCCTGTGGGAGAGGGGGTTGGGGGGTGAGGTCTACCCGAAGATAGGGAAGAGCAGTAGCCCGCGCGCCAGAATCTCGCCGATGAAGATGAAGGAGACGCACAGGTAGAGCATGCCGGTGGCCGACTGGAACGAGCGTCCGCGTGTCAGGTAGAGCGCGGCGCCGCCCAGGCCCAGCGGCGCGAGGAATCCCAGCACGAACTCCAGCCAGGCCATCGCCGTCGTGGCGATGGGCGTCTGGCGCGCGTCGGTGGCGGGCGGCTGGCCTGTCGTCTGCCCCGGCGCCGCCGTTGGTGTGCTGACGACCAGACTGCCGTTGCCCGTATGGATGACCGTGCCGGGGGTGATCTGCGTCACCGGCACGGTGGCGTGCACGGTAGCCGGGCCGACGAAGAGCAGGAAGGCCATCTCCAGCACCAGCGCCACCAGCGTCAGCGTCGTTACGAACTCCAGCGGCTTGCCCGAGGCGGTGGGCGTGTTCAGGTACCAATGGCCCAGCAGCATCGCCGTCATCACGCCGCCCAGCGCCAGCGCCCCAGCGATCAGCGCGGCCACCACCAGCGCGCCATCCAGCCGACTGGCAGCCAGCGTGCGGTAAGCCATCCCCACGACGAAGAGGTCGGCCAGCGCCACCAGCGAGACGAGCGCGCCCAGGGCGAAGCGCGCGCGACGCAGCGGTGTCTCGCGCAGCGCCGCGCCCAGGCTGCGAGCGGTCTGCGGCCCCTTGGGGCGTGGCGTGCGGTCGAGCCAGAGCAGCGCGTTCCAGGGGAGCATCAACAGCAGCAGCGCCAGCGTCAGCGGCCCCTGCCCGGCCAGCCACGGCTCATCCAGCCCATAGCCATGCACGATCTGCGGCGAGGCGAAGGCAGACATCGCGCCGAGGGTCAGCAGGGCGGCCAGCACATACAGCACGCCCTGAAAGATGATGAAGTTGCGGCTGCTGTCGCCGCGCACGTCGAGCAGGAACAGACTGATGAACGATCCGGCGGTCAGTTCGAGCAGCACCAGGAACAGCGCCAGTGGGAGGACTTGCATGTCGTCTCTATCTCGTCTCGATCACAGCGGATCGTCTCGGATCACAGCGGTCGGATGGTGGATTGAACGTCGCGCGCGGCGACAGTCGCCTCCGATTATACAGCATCTCGCCCCGGCGGGGGCGGCTCTCGGCCTTGAAAGGCCGGAGCACGGCACGACGCGGCCTTGAAAGGCCGCAGGAAGCAGGGCATTTATGCCCATCCGTATCGTGCGTCGGCCATTTATGGCCGCGACTCCGGCCCTCTTCGCTCAATCCTATCGCGCCGCTGTAAACGTAGCGACCAAGGACACGTCGTATCACTCAAGAAGCGTCTACCGACCCTGCGTACAGACGATGGAGGGATCGCGCGATGAGCGAGCAGTCAGACGAGAGCGAGCGCCGGAGGAGGCTCGACGCGCTACGCCATCTCACCCAGCAGGCGGCGCCACAGGCGGATGAGTCGCCTGCCTCGACGACCGCGCCGCATCCCGCGCTCGCGAACACCACCGACCACGCGGAGGGCGGCGGTGGAAATCGGCGATGGCGTACGGCGGCGCTGATCGGCCTGGTCGTGGTGGTCATCGTCGCCGTTGTCGGGGGCGTCATCCTGCGCGGCGCGGGGCGCGGCGAGCAGCCCGGCGCCAACACCACGTCTGCGCTCACCGTGAAAGGATTCAACCTCAATGGCCAGATCTATTGCGCCAGCCAGCCCGCGTGGTCGCCCGACGGCAAGCTGATCGCCGTCTTCGGCCAGACCAATCTCCCACCCGACAATTGCGTGCCCTACAATCCGCAGGTCATCGCCTCCACCAATGGGGGAGGAACCTACCACAGCGTCAATGTCGCGACGGGCTTCGCGCTAGTCGTGCTCGACAGCGCCAGCGGGCATGTGACGCAGCGCGACCCGCTGACGACGCCCAGTCCCGCCGCACTGTGCGCGGGCGAGGGCGACTGCCAGATCCAGAACATGAATACCCAGTCGCTGGCCTGGACGCCCGATGGTCGCTCCATCGCGCTCTTCCTGACCTATGACCTGCTGACGGGAGTTGATCCCAGCGGGGCGCCGCTCAATCGCCAGGAGGCGGGCGCGCTGCTCATCATGCAGCCAGGCTCCAGCGCGCCGCCACGGCTGCTGGTGGCGGCGGCCCCGCCGGAGCCAGCGAACGCCAGCGGCGACCTGGCCGGACTGCCGCTCATCACCTGGAACCTGAAGACGGGAGCCGCAAACGTCAGCGCGATTCCCGGCGCGCTCACCGGCGCTACACCGCCTTTCGTTCCCACCTATGCCTGGCAGCCCAACGAGCAGTTCATCCAGACGCCGGGCGACACCATCCCCTTCGCCCCAGCGTATCAGTGGA
>DATAED010000504.1:0-4767 GCA_036258195.1 Ktedonobacterales bacterium | reverse complement strand
GACCTCCAGGCGGCTGGCATTGGCTACCTCGGAACCAGGCCACCACACTGCCTCAGTGACCATAAGCGCAAACGTGGCAAAGAGGCCAAGGGGAAGCAATGGGCGCAGGAGGCTTGCCACACGCAAGACAGGCGGCAAGCGGAGAAAGCCAACCATAGCTAGCCCTTCCTCGCTGTAGTTGCCTCATCAGCGTTGATTCATCTGTCGCTTGGTTCAAGTATAGCGCATTCTGAGACGTTTGAGCGCCATTGGGCGTCCTAGCATGCCGCTTATTATCCCTGCGGGAGCAAGCCCGGCCCCCAGGTGGTCAGTGAGCCGAACTGGTCAGTGAAGTAGAAGAGATGTTTGCCATCGGGCGACCACGCCATGTACTCGTTGCCGCCGATGCCTGTCTGGTTGACCGCCGCGTGGGCCTTGAGCGTCGCCAGCGTCTTGCCCGTCGCGCAGCTCAGGATCTTGATGGTCACGATGGCGTAATCCTCGTCCTGTTGCGGCATGCTCTCGCCTGCCATCACCGCCAGCAGCTTGCCATCAGGACTCCACGCGATGGCGCCGCTGGCAAGCGCCCGATTTGCCTTGGGATGGGCGAGGGCCTTCATCACCGCCTGCATCGCCGCGTCGCGCACGGGCAGCCCGACGGCATTGTCGAGCTGGAGCTTTTCGAGCGTCTGGCCGCTGGCCGCTGGCATGCCCTGTGGCGTCAGCAGCACAGAGAGTTGCGCCGCATCGATCAGGTAGCGGCCATCGGGCGACCAGGCGATGAAGTCATTCTGGAAGGTGGGGACGCCGGGAACCGACTCGTCCGGCTGACCGGTGGCGTCGGGCGGAAAGTCGTAGCTGATCTGCCCCGGCTGCCAGATGCTGAAGCTGGCCCCGCCGATGGGATTGCCAATCGGCGCGAGGGGCGATGGCTGGACATCATCGCCTACTGGCAGCAGTGGATTCTGCGGCACGAGCGCGCCGCTTCCGGCCCAGGTCCAGCTCTGCGCTGGCCCGCCCAGCCCCACGCTGTAGAAGGTCGCGTCTGGCTGAGATGTGGAGCCGACGGGCGCAGGCAAGACTGTTCCAGTTGTCAAATCCCAGACCAGCGCTTCGGGCGATTCCTGCGGGGCGGCAGTTCCCACAGGCTGCGTGAGGACGCGCGGCGAGGAGCCATCGGCGTTGATGAGCAGCACACCGTAGAGGTTACGGTTGGTCGCGGTGGAGAGGTCGGACAGGTAAAAGGTGATCGCCAGGCGCTTGCCATTGGCCGACCACGCCACATCGCGATATTGGAGGCCTTGGGCGTCGGTGGTTCCCTGGGGAATCGAGTTGATCGGGGTGGCGTTGACGGGCGCGCCCAGATGCAGCGCCTGCTGGATGGGCTTGTCGATGTTGATCTGCGCCAGCGATTTGCCGGCCTGTGTGTCGTAGACGGCCAGATAGCCGGGGAAATAGCTGTATTGCTGTCGATCAAGCTCCGGGCAGGTCTGCTGATAGCCGACCAGCGCCACGCGGCGGCTATCGGGCGCCCAGGCGACGGAGCTCTCGCAGTGCAACGCATCGAGCGCGGGGATGGCGACGCCGGGCGTGGGCGCACGCTTCGCCTGCGAGCGGCCCAGCGCGCCGCCGAACGCCTGCAGGACGACCGCGCCGATGATGACGACGGCCAGCGCAGTCGTCGCCAGCACAGCCGTCGCCAGCGCCCACATGCGCGGCTGGCGCCAGAAGGGGTGGCGCGCGCGGCCATGGCGCACGGCTGGGGCGCGCGACGCGCGGGTTGCGCTCGGCGCTGAACTGGCCGCCGCAGGAGGGGCAGGCTCGGCGGGCGCCGACTCCTGCTGGGCCAGCCCGCGTAACGCCGCCAGGCGCCGCTCACGCTCGTCGCGCTCATCCATCGGCGCTTGAGCCTCTGGCGGAATATGCGGGCCGCCCGCCGCGCCATCGTCGCTCATCTGATACGCTCCCGTCGCTACGCCGCTCATCTCTTGTGATGCAGACGCACGGCGGCGGCTTGCATTTACGCAGGCGATCTACGCAAGCGCGGGCAGGGTGAAGATCAGCGCGGTTCCCTGATAGGGCGTGTCAGCGGCGCGCAGTGGCGCGAGGCGGGCGCGCAGGTCGTCGGGCAGCGGCGAGACAGCGCGAATGGAGCCGCCATGCGCCTCGACGATGCCACGCGCGATGGTCAGCCCCAGCCCGGCGCCTACCACCGTGTCGCTGGTCTGATCCGCCTGGCCGCGCGCCCGCGACGCCTCGCCGCGATAGGTGCGCTCGAAGATGTGCGGCAGGTCAGCCGCCGCCACGCCCGCGCCGCTATCCACCACGACGATGCGCGCCCAGCGAGCGCCCGCCGCATCCGCTAGCGTCGTCGCGCAGAGCAGGGCGGCCTCGCCAGCGTCGGTATAGCGCAGAGCATTGTGCAGCAGGTTGGCCAGTGCGCGGCTGAGTTGGCGGGCGTCCACCATCACCAGTGGCAACGCGCCTTCCACCTGGCCCACCAGTCGCACGCCCTTGCGCTCGGCCTGCGACTGGGCGGCCTCCAGCGCATCGGAGAGCAGGTCATCCAGCGCGAGCCGCTCGCGGCGCAAGGTGAAGGCGCCCGATTCCAGCCGCGAGAGATCGAAGAAGTCATCCATCAGCGCGCTCAGGCGGCGAATCTCGGCATGGATGGCGTGATGATAGCGGCGCACAGTCGCCTCATCCGTCACGACGCCATCGTCCATCGCCTCGACCATCGCGCGAACGGAGGCCAGCGGCGTGCGCAGGTCGTGTGAAACGGCGGCCACTACCTGCCTGCGCTCGTCTTCCGCCGCCTGGCGCTGCTCGAAGGCGCGCTGCACACTCTGCGCCATCTCGTTGAACCAGCGCGCCAGCCGCGCCAGCTCCTCGGCGCCGCCGGAGGCGTCTTCGCCGATGCGGTAGGCGTATTCGCCCGCCGCGATGCGCCGCGCGCCCGTCTCGATGTGCGTGATGGCGCGCGTCATCTCGCTGGCGATGCTGGAGGAGAGCATCAACGCCAGCGCCACGCCAAAGAGCAGGAAGCCCAGCAGGATGCGCGCATCCTCGCTGGCGATGAACATCATCCACGAGACGAGCAGCACATTCGAGGCGATCACCAGAATGGTGATGGCGGGTGGCAGCAGCATGCGCAGCCAGACGCCGCCCAGCCGCGCGGCGTCGGCCAGCCAGAGCGCGCCCTGCCCCAGCGCCACCGAGAGAATCCCGCTGAGCGCCAGATAGAGAGCGATCTGCATGGCGTCGGAGGCGCTGGGCCGCAGCATCGCGATCAGCCCCAGCGCCGTTAGCGCGACCGCCAGCGCCGTCAGCGCCAGCCAGCGCGCGCCGATCAACAGGCGTCGCCCCGACCCGCCCAGCGGACGCGCCAGCGCATCTGAGAGGCTCTCTCTGGCTGCGATCTTCATACGCTCACCTGCGGTTCATGGCTCGAATTTGTAGCCCACGCCCCAGACCGTTTTGAGGCGCTGCGGCTCGGCGGGGTCGCGCTCCACTTTCTCGCGCAGGCGACGGATGTGCACGGTGACGGTGCTGGGGTCGCCGAAGTAATCATAGCCCCACACCTGATCGAGCAGTTGCTGGCGCGAGAAGACCTGGCGCGGATGCGACGCCAGGAAGCGCAGCAGATCGAACTCGCGCGCGGTGAGGTCGAGCGTGTCGCCGTCGCGCTCGACCTGGCGCAGTTGCGGCTTGATGACCAGCTCGCCGAAGATCAGCGTGTCGCCCAGCGCCATCGCGGGGGCGGTCGTCACCTCGACCCGCCGCATGATGGCCTGCGCCCGCATCACCACCTCGCGCGGGCTGAATGGCTTGGTCACGTAGTCGTCGGCCCCCACACGAAAGCCCTCCAGCGTGTCGTCCTCCTCGCTGCGCGCTGTCAGCATCAGGATGGGCGCCGCCAGTGTCTCGCGCAGTTTGCGGCAGACCTCCAGTCCATCCATGCCGGGCAACATCAGATCGAGAATCAGCAGATCGGGCGGGGTGGCCGAGGCGATGCGCAGCGCCGAGGGGCCGTCCGCCGCCTCCAGCACGACGAAGCCCGCGCGCCGCAGATATTGCGCTAGCACCTCGCGAATCGCCTCCTCATCGTCCACCACCAGAATGCGGCGGCTCTGGCGGGTCGCGTCGTCGCTCGGCAGATCTGAAGAGTTCGGCATGGCTCCTACGCTTTCCATCCAGCATATCCTGGGCGTCTCCTTGGCGCGTCGCGGCTCGCTGCGCCCTGCTCTGGATGTGAGAGAGAGCATAGCACAGGGCCATTACGCTGATCTTACGGGGTCAAACAGGGTAGCGGCCGGGCGCGACAGGGCGCGACAGGGCGCGACAAGGATGTCGAGGTCAGACAAAGGGTGCGCGAGAAGGACGCTGCTGTAACAGATCGTCGAATCGCGAGTCCAGGTGGAACGCACAGATTGACGCCCAACTCCTTCCCTGGCGTGTGGGAGGGCGCTCGCAGGCTCATCGCGCCCGGCGACGGTTAAGAGTTTCGCAAGAACTGCATGGAATAGTTGCGCTCAGAGGTCATCCGAAGCGAACCACGAAAGGAGGCGTCATGCTGACCCTGCCACAGCGATTGAATCGGGAGAACCGAATGGATGCAGGGCAGCCGCGCGTCGCCCCGCATGTGGTGATCGTCATGCCTGCGCTGAATGAGGCGGCGGCGGTCGGCGCGCAGGTGCAGGCCGCGCTGGCGCATCCGGCGCTGCGGGCGCTGCCACTGGCGCGCGTCATCGTGGTGGATAACGGCAGCGACGACGACACCGCCGCCCG
>DATAED010000503.1:0-13262 GCA_036258195.1 Ktedonobacterales bacterium | reverse complement strand
TCACCACCGAGATGATGTCCTGGGCGGTCATGTGATCGATGACCAGCTTCACCGCTTCCTTCACGCTGCGCAGCTTCTCACCGCGCATCGAGCCAGAGTGATCCAGCGCCAGCGCCAGATTGAGCGGCAGGCGCGCTGCCTGGCCGCCTGCGCCCGGTGTCGCCGCCGACGCCCGCGCCTCGACCAGCGCATAGGACAACTGTGGGCTGCCAGTCGTCGTCACCCGCGGACGCCCCATCTGGCATGTCAGGGATACCTCACCCGCCATCGATTATCTGCTCCTCTCCTCGCCACGGCAGGCGCGCCATACCAGTGCTCGGCGTCGTCGCCACACGCGGCGTCAGGGTTCGCGTGTCATCTCTCATGGGGTGTACGCAGGCGCCGTCGCTGGGTTGTGCCATCCACCCCGCAGCGGTCGTCAGGCGCCCCTCAGGCGTCGATCTGCACGATGACGGCGGTGACGTTGTCCTCGCCGCCGTGCTCGTTCGCCGCCGCAATCAGCTTCGAGCAGGCGGAATAGGGAGACTCGGCCTCGCGCAGAATCTGCTCGATCAGGGGGTCGCGAGCCATCTCCCACAGTCCGTCGGAGCAGAGTAGCAGCCGCATGCCGGGCTTCAGCTTCTGCGTGAAGACATCCAGCTCGACCTCCTGCTCGCTGCCCAGGCTGCGGAAGATGCGATTGCGCTGGGGATAGGTGTAGCGATCTTCGGGCTGCAGCATGCCACTGAGGATCAACTGCTCGACCAGCGAGTGATCAGAGGTCACACGGCGCAGCGCGTCGCCATCCATCACGTAGGCGCGGCTGTCTCCGGCGTTGGCGATCCAGGCATTCTCGCCGACGACGACCAGCGCCACCAGCGTCGAGCCCATGTCGCCCGCGCCGTTGACGTTGGCCTGATAGACAGCGCTATTGGCCGCCTGCGCCGCCGCTACCAGCGCCGACTCCACCGCCTCGTCGGGCGGCAGCGAAGAGCCGAGTGGCGCCATCATCGGGATGGCCAGCGAGTTGGTCAGCTTCTCGATGAAGATGCGCACGGTGATGCGGCTGGCGTCCTGGCCGCTGGCGTGCCCGCCCAGCCCATCGGCGACGATAGCGATGGCGAGCGGCTGGCGGCGCGAATCGTGCGCCAGGTTCAGCGCCAGCGAGCCGAAGCTATCCTCATTCGTCTCGCCTGCGCGCGTCAGCCCGACATGCGATTGGCCGACGATGGTGACGTGCGGGCCGGCGGGGAAGCGTGTTCCCTCGCGCTCGATCTCGGAGACGCGGTAGCGCCGCCCAGCCTGCGCGAAGACGCGCCCGCGCTGCGCCGCCTCGGCCTCGTCTGGCGCGGTGGGCATCTCCGGCAGCGTGTCATGCTCCGAGTTCACCCGCTGCTCGGACATCAGCAGTTCATGATCAAGCATATCGGCGCCGCACTGCGGGCAGAACCGCTCGCCCACGCCCGCCGATCCGTGCTGTGTTCCGCACGACCAGCAGCGCTCGTACCCCAGTAGATCGGTGACATGGTACAGATTCTCGGCGCCAGGGACATCGGGCGAGGCGGAGACGACCGACTCTACACGGAAGCGCCCTCCCAGCGTATCGCCGATGGGCAGCGGCCAGGGCGGCGGCCCGCTGGCCGCATTGGTCGGGTAGCTGCCACTGGTGGGTGTGATGGCGGCGTATTCATTGGTCGGGGTCGAGCTGATGACGTCGAGCAGATCGGGCGGCCCGTCCAGCGCGCCCGTCGGCGGCGCGGCATGCTCATTGTTCAGCAGGATCGTCGAGCGCCCAGGTGGCGTTCCGTGTGGTGCGGTGGGCGGCGCAGCAACGCCGAGGTCGTTCGGGGCGTCGGGCCGCAGCGGGCGCGAGGGACGCTTGATGCGCCCCATTTGCTCGGCAGTATCAGTGGAGAGCGCGTCTGACCCACGCTGAGGCGTCTGCGGCTGTATCAGCCCACAGTTGTTACAAAACCTGGCATTCGCTTTCAGCAAGGCCCCACATCGGCTGCACTGCATCCGCCCCTCCTCAAACCAACTCTCTTAAAAGGGCGAAAATGCGCTCGCCCCGGTGAGATCATAACCGTCCACGATGACACTGGATGATTGATTACGCACGACCCCTGCCAACAGTTGCGCTGGAGTTCGCAGCGATCAGATGACGACAGGATTGCGGGTAGCCTGCGATACGGACGCGACTCGAAAATCGCCCTCACAGGGTATCACAGGCTCTTGAGCAATCGCTGCGCCTCGCCATGATGAGGCGCCAGCCGCAGCGCCTCGCGTAGCTCCTCGCGGGCGCGCTGGCGGCGACCCGTGGCGTGATAGGCCATGCCGAGCGTCGCGTGAGCGTCGGCGGATTGCGCATCCAGGCGCGTCGATTCCTCCAACTCGCGGATGGCCTCGGAGTAGTGACGCTGCGCCAGCAGAACGCGCCCCAGCCGCCAGCGCGCCTCGCCGGACGCCGGATCGGCGGCGATGGCCTTGCGCAGCGAGTCCACCGCGTCGTCGAGCTGGCCGCGCTCGGTCTGGATGCGTCCCAGCGCGACCAGCGCTGGCGCGGTCTGCGCCGCAGCATCGGGCGCCAGGCGCAGAGTATCGCGCAGATCGCCCTCGGCCTGCGCCAGATGCCCCAGCTCCAGATTGACGAGGCCGAGCAGATAGCTCGCCTCGGCGTCGTCGGGGGCCAGTTGACGCGCCCTCGCCAGATCGACCTGCGCCTCGCTCAGCCGCCCCACCGCGCGCCATGCCTGCGCGGCGGCGATCAGCGCGGTGGCATCCGGGCGCGTCTCGGCGGCGTGCTCGTAGGCTTCCGCCGCCTCCAGCGGACGCCCCACCTGCTGGTACGAGCGCGCCAGCATCAGTAGCAGATCGACGGTGCTGTGGCCCTCTGAGAGCGCCGCCTGTCCCTGCTGGATAGCTTGCAGATAGCGCCCGCGCGTGAAGGCTTCGGTCGCGTGCAGGGCATGCGTCGCGCCGCTGGTGGCGATGACATTGGTCGGCGGCGCGGCCTGCGGAGCCTGGCGGCGCACGGCGGCGGGTGTCAGCGGAGCGCCGTCATGCGCGCAGAATCGCGCGCCCGCGCGATTGCGACGCCCGCAGCGTGGGCAGACTGGCCCTATCGCTCCGGCGCTGGCTGCCGCTGAGGCGGCGGATCGCGCGGGGCGCGGCGCTTTCGTGGCCGTGGGCGTGGCCGTTTGCGTGGCCGGGCGTGTGGCGGCGGGCTGGCGGGCGGTCGTGGCGTGCAGACGCGGGCGTGGCGTCAGCGCGGCGATGCGCTCCTCTAGCGCGGCGGCCATCTCGCGCGCCGTTTGGTAGCGTCGATCGGGGTCGAGCTGCATGGCGCGCACGACAATCGCTTCGGTCTGCGGGGTGATGGCGCGGTTCCAGCGCAGCAGCGCGCCCGCAGTCGGCGCCTCGAAAGGCTGCGGCTCATGTCCGGTCAGCGCGTGATACATCGTCGCGCCGAGGCTGTAGATGTCGGAGCGGGCGTCGGTCTGCCCCTGGCCATGATGCTCCGGCGAGGCGTAGGCCAGCGTGCCGAGGTTCTCGGTATTGCTGATCTGCCCCGCCTTGTAGGTGCGCGCGATGCCAAAGTCAATCACGCGCGCCGGGCCAGCCGGGGTCAGCATGACGTTGCCCGGCTTCAGGTCGCGCAGGATGATGGGCGGGCGCTGGCGATGGAGCGTCTCCATCGCGTGGCACACATCCAGCATCCAGCGCAGCACATCGCGCTCGGGTAGCGGCGCTTTGGCGGCGTCGATGCGCGCTTCGAGGGTGTCGCCAGGGATGTAGTCCATCACGAGGTAGCGGCGTCCCTGCTCGGTGAAGTCTTCGTGGTGGGTGGGGATGCCCGCCTGCGCCGCGACTGGGCGCAACTGCTGCATGAGCGCCACTTCCTGGTCGAAGTGTTCACGCGCCCAGGCCAGATCCTCCGGCGTGGCGGTGGGATCGGCGAGCGCCTCCTTCATGGCCCAGCGCTCGCCGGTCGCAAGCTCCTGGACGAGGTAGACCCCGCCCATACCACCTTCGCCGAGCAATCGGATGACGCGATACCGACCGACCAGCGTCGTACCCGGCGCAAGGTTCATAAACTGCCGCTCCTACGCCTCCACACAGCGCACGAGCACTGCGGTGATGTTGTCCTCACCACCGTTTTCATTGGCCGCCTTGACGAGCGTCTCACAGGTCTTTTCGACATCGTCAGTCTCGACGATGATCTTCTGGAGCTGCGGGTCGCGCACCATCTCCCAGAGGCCATCGGAGCAGAGCAGCAGTGCGTCGCCCGCTTGCATGCGCACGTCGAAGATGTCGACATCGACCTCGGCGTGCCCGGCGCCCAGCGAGCGATAGATGAGGTTGCGGCTAGGATGATCGTAGACCTCGTCAGGCTCGATCTGGCCCGCCTCGACCAGCCGCGCGACCAGCGAGTGGTCGCGCGTGACACGCTGCAGCTTGCCGTCGCGCAGCAGATAGGTGCGGCTGTCTCCGACGTTGGCGATGAAGGCTTGGCCGTCCATGACCAGCGCCGCCGTCACAGTGGCGCCCATGCCGCGCGCCTCGCGATGCTCTGCGCCATAGTCCACGATCTTCTGGCTGCTGTGCTCGACCGCCGCCTGGAGTTTATCGCCGTAGTGTCGGCGCACCACGGTCTCCAGCAGGTGACGGGTGGCTCCCGCCTCGTCCTCGCCGCTCTCGTCGCTCTCGCTGGCGGGCGGCTCGCTGGCGGGCGGCTCGCTCGCCTCAGGCTCGCCCGCCTCGGCGTCGCTGGCGGCGCCAGCGTCACGCTCGGCGGCGGGCGACTCGATCTCAGCGCTGGCGGAGTCGGAGGAGTCGGAGGAGTCGGCGGCTTCAGCGAGCGGGCGGGTCTTGGCGGCGTCGCGCTTGTTGCTCTTGCTGCGCTTGCGCGAGCGGCCTTTGTCCAGCTTCACGGTCGTCTGGTCGCTGGCCTCGGTGAAGAGGCGCATCAGCTCGTCGCTGATCGTCTCGACGGCGAGCTGGCTGGCGACCTCGCCCGCGTGGTAGCCGCCCATGCCATCGGAGACGATGAAGACGCCGCTGTTCGGATGCCCCTCGTCGATGACCTGGAAGTAGAGCGAGTCTTCGTTCTGCTCGCGCTGAAGGCCGATATCGGTTTTTCCGGCTGCCTTGAGGCGCAGCGGCATGCTGGCCTTCCTCTCCTGCGATAACGTCGTGCGATTACGTCTGGCGATAACGATGCCATCCCCGGCGCCAGACGCTGCGGAGCAGGCGACCAGAAGCAGGGGGACTGATGGCTCAGTCGCACGGCACTATACCACGCGCCAGCGCGCGCCCGCAACGACAGCGGACTCGCGCGACGATGCGTACGCGCCGTCATGTTTCTGTACGAGTCGTCGGGGTCGTCGGTTGGCCGCGCGCGAGCGACACACAGGCAACGAGCAGGGGCAGAAAGCAAGCGCTCTCTGCCCCTGTGGCGTGCCTGTTGGCTTGCGGCGCCCTGCGGCGACGCGCGATCAGGCGGTGGCGGCGGCGGGCGCCTCGGCGGCGACCTTGGCCTTCTCGGCCTTGGCAGGAATCGGGCGCACGGAAACGCGCTTCTTGGTGCGGCTATCCCACTCGAACTTAACCGTGCCATCGATCAGCGCGAAGAGGGTGTAGTCGCGCCCACAGCCCACGTTCAGGCCGGGGTTGAACTGCGTCCCACGCTGCCGCACGATGATGGAGCCGGCGCGCACGAGCTGGCCGTCAAAGCGCTTGACGCCCAGCATCTTTGGCTTGCTGTCGCGCCCGTTACGCGAACTGCCAACGCCCTTTTTATGAGCCATTTCGCGGTTCGTCCTTCCCTCTGGGCGCGCCTGTCGAGCCAGGGCGGCGCCGGATTGATCGCGCTGGTTATCGCGACTCTACTTGGTGTCGGTCTCGGTATCGGTCTTGGTATTGGCCTTGGTGTCAGCCTTGGTATCGGTCTTGGCGTCTTTCGTAGCGGTCGAGTCCGTCTGCTCGGTCTTCTTGGCGGCGCTCTTCTCAGACGCCTTGGGCGTCTCGGCCCTGGCTGCCTCAGCCTTGGGAGCGGCCTTCGCGTTGGCCTTGGGGGCCTCGGCCTCTGGCTCCTCGCCCTCAACGTCGACCACATCGATGTCGTCAGCGGAGACGCCCGTCTCAGCGATGATCGAGCTGATCAACGCATCGAAGGCCGCCAGCAGCTTCCGCTCGTAGCGGTTCACCGCGCGGGCGGCCTGGCGCTCGTAGCGCTTGCGCTCGTCATCTTGCACGAGGCTCTCGCCCTTGGCCTGGATATCGGTCACGGTGAGGTAGGTGTAATCCTGGCGGTGGCCAGTGGTGCGGCGATAGCGCTTCTTGGATTTGTACTTGAAGACGATGACCTTCTTGCCACGCCCCTCGCCGATGACCGTCGCGACGACGGCGCCACCGGGAACGAGCGGCTGGCCCACCGTGGCGCCGTCCTCAGCGGAGACGAGCAGCACCCGATCGAGCGTGACCGTGGCCCCCGGCTCGGCGGGTAGCAGCTCCACTTCGACGGTCTGGCCGGGGCTGACCCGATACTGCTTGCCCCCCGTCTCGATCACTGCGTACATGATGATGCGTCTCCTGCGACCATTACGTCCATTGCGACCATGCAACGCCAGCGCTCGCGTTCGTCCTCTTATCGCCGGGAGCCGCGCCACAAGCGCACGCTGGGGCTGAAGCGAGGAGATGCGAGGCTGGCGCGCAGATGTTGTCTGTTTTCGAACACAGCCATCTGATTTTAACGCTGTGCGCGCCTGGTGTCAAGCCGCTTGCCGATGGTCACCGCTCGGGCGGCCCCCATCGCTTGCGTTATCCCGCACGTTATCCCTCTCGCGGGATGCGTGGCGCGGTCAGCGTGACGATGGCGCCTTTGTTGGGCTTGGACGCGATGGAGATGGTCGCGTCGATCAACGTGGCGCGCTCCGACATGCTCAGCATGCCCCAGCTCCCACGCGACTCGTATTCCTCGCGCACCTTCTCCGGATCGAAGCCCTTGCCATCGTCGCGCACGGTGGCGATCAATTTGTCCTCCGCCTCGCGGATGTCGATCCAGCAGTGTTTGGCCTCGGCGTGCTTGAGCGCGTTATTGACCGCCTCCTGCACGATGGCGAAGGTCGTCAGCTCGACGTTATGCGAGAGCCGCTCCGGATAGTCTGCCGCGAGACTGACCTTCGGCCCCGGCCCCTTGCGGAAGCGCTCGGTGAAGTGGCGCAGCGCCGCGATCAATCCGCCATGCTCGGCGTCCAGCACCAGCGGGCGCAGATCGAAGAGCAGATTACGAATCTCATGGGTCGCGTCGGTCGCGGTGTCGCGCGCCTGGCCGATCTCCTCGACGGCGTGCGCCGACTCGCCCGCGTTGACGAGCTGCCCGGCGAACTCCAGCGTCATCACGATCTGCGCCAGCTTCTGGGCCGGGCCGTCGTGCAGCTCGCGCCCCAGCCGCTTGCGCTCGTCCTCCTGTGTCTGGATGATGCGGTCGCGCTCGTTGCGCACACGCCGATACATCTGCGCGTTGGCCACGGCGACGGCGCCCTGCGCCGCCAGCGTGCGCATCAGATCGAGACTCCAGGCGTCGAACACGCCAGCGCCGGGCGCTTTGGCGAGTTGCAGCGCGCCCGTGATGGCGCCCTTGAAGATCATCGGCGTGGTCATCATCGAGCCGACGGGCTGGCCCAGCACAGCGGTATCGGTGGCGATCTGCTCCGGCGAGAAGCGTGGGTCATCCTCCGGGTTGACGATCAACGTCAGCTCGCCGGACTGCGCCACATGCCCCACTACGCCCTCCTGCGCGCCGACACGCGGGCGCAGGTCGTTGGTGTTCTCATCCTCTGGCCCATAGAGCCACGACTGCGCGGGGTCGAAGCTGGCGAGCGGGCTGAAGATATTGCTATTGGCGGCGGTCTCGGCGTTTTCGAGCGCCTGTGCCACCAGCGTATCGTTGGCGGTATCGAGCACGTAGGCTGCGCCGACGCTGGCGCCCGTCAGCCGCATGGCGACCAGCACGATGCGTCGCAGCAGCGGGCGCAGGTCGATCTCCGCGCTGAGCGTATTGGCGACGCCCTGCAGGACGAGAGTCAGCGCCTGTATCTGTTCTTCGAGCTGGCGGTTGCGACGTTGCAGCCGCTCTGTCTCGGCGCCTCGACCGCTGGGTTCTGGCAGATGCGTCGCTGAGCCAACTCCATCCTGAGATACCGACATGGCGTGCCATCCCTCCGCAAGGGGAGAGCGCTTGCGGCTCTCCCGCCTCCAGTATACTCCTCGTCGTGGCCACTTCCCATACCCAACACACCCGCGGCGGTTTGGCGCGCTCTACTGTGATGCGGCGCTACTGCGAGGCGATCTCGCCCAGCAGGCCGCGCGCGATCACGATGCGCTGAATCTGGTTGGCTCCCTCGAAAATCTGCCCCACCTTGGCGTCGCGCATGTAGCGCTCCACTGGCCAGTCGCGCACATAGCCCGCGCCGCCGAGCGCCTGCACGGCGTCGGTGGTGACGGCCATCGCCGAGTCCGTGGCGAAGCACTTGGCCATCGACGCTGCCGTCACCGATGGCTCGCCGTTGTCCATCTTCCAGGCGGCTTCGTAGGTCAGCAGGCGCGAGGCTTGCGTCTTCATCGCCATATCGGCCAGCAGAAACTGGATGCCCTCAAAGGCGCCAATCGGCTTGCCGAATGCCTGGCGCTCGCCCGCGTAGCGCGTGGCCACATCCAGCGCCGCCTGCGCCACGCCGACCGCGATGGCGGCGATGTTGACGCGCCCGCCATCCAGCGACGAGAGGGCGATCTTGATGCCATCGCCCTCAGCGCTGAGGCGATGCGAGGCCGGGACGCGGCAATTCTCGAAGATCAGCTCGCCTGTCGGGCTGGAGCGCAGCCCCATCTTACGCTCCAGCTTGCCGATAGAAAAGCCTACTGCGTCACGTTCTACGATGAAGGTCGAGATGCCGCGCGAGCCAGGCTCGTTGTCGGTGCGCAGCATTACGGCGTAGATGTCGGCCACGCCCGCATTGGTCACCCAGAACTTCGAGCCATTCAGCACGTAGTCGTCGCCGTCGCGGCGCGCGGTGGCGCGGATGGCGGTAGCGTCGGAGCCAGCGTGCGCCTCGCTGAGCGAGAAGGCGCCCAGCGCCTCGCCGCTGACCAGACGCGGCAGCCAGCGCTGGCGCTGCTCATCGTCGCCAAATTTGGCGATCAGGCCAGAGACCATGTTGTGGACGGAGAGCCACACGGCGGTGGCCATATCGGCCTGCGCCACCTGCTCGTAGATCAGCGCGCCGGTCAGGCGAGAGAGCGCCATGCCGCCGTACTGTTCTGGCGCGAGCATCCCGGTGAATCCCAGCTCGGCCATCGGTTTCGCCAGCTCGCGCGGGAAGTGATGCTCCTCATCCCAGGCGTCGGCGTGCGGGGCGATCTCGTTCTGCGCGAATTTGCGCGCCAGCCCCTGAATCTCACGTTGCTCATCGTCGAGCCGAAAGAACATCACCGTTCTCCTTCTTTACCTTCGCGTATCGCGTTCTCAGCGACCATCACGCATCCGCTAGCATATCACGCAGGAGCCCCCTTCCCGGCCAGCGGAAAGGGGGCGTCGTGATTGGCGGTTGAAACCTCTCCCCCTGACCCCCTCCCCTCCGAGGGAGGGGAAACCAGGCGAGAGATTTCGGCGCGGAGCAGGCTGGCAATTCAATGTGAGGATGAGGGACGGCCGCAGATGGAACGCCTGTGATTCGTGTCGCCTGCTATCAGACTATATGGTTGCCACGGGTTCCCCCTCCCTGAAGGGGAGGGGGACAGGGGGAGAGGTCTGCGCTACTCGCTCTCGTCGGGCGTCGGATGCTCTGGCGCGACCACGTTCAGCGGGACGCCGTGATGCTTGGGCGCGGCGCTGGCGGCGGCCATCGCTTCCGCCGTCTTCGCGGGGATGCCTGCCTTGCGGGTGCGGCCTGCGCTGATGGGGCCGTGCTCATCGTCAGCGGAGTAGACCAGCCGCGCCTCGTGCTCCGGCAGGATGGCGGCCACTTCCTTCAGCACGGCGTCCAGGAACTGATCCTCTGGCACCGTCTTGAAGTACTGGCCCTTCTTATAGATCACGCCCTTGCCGCGCCCACCGGAAAGGCCGATGTCGGCGTCCTGCGACTCGCCTGGGCCATTCACCACGCAGCCCATCACAGCCACCTGGATCGGCGTCTGCACCTTGGTCAGTCGCTTCTCGACCTCATTGGCGATGGTCATCACGTCGATCTCGACACGCCCGCACGACGGGCAGGAGACGAAGGTGACGCCGCGCTGGCGCAGATCGAGCGAGCGCAGAATCTCATACGCCACCGGAATTTCTTCTTCAGGCTCGGCGGTCAGCGAGACGCGAATGGTGTCGCCGATGCCATCGGCCAGCAGCAGCGCGAAGCCGATGCTCGACTTGACGGCGCCCGTCACCAGCGTCCCCGCTTCCGTGATGCCCAGGTGCAGCGGTACGTCGCTGGCCGCCGAGAACTTGCGGTAGGCCTCCACGGCGGTCAGCACATTGGAGCTCTTGAGCGAGACTTTGTAGTTGCGGTAGTCGAGGCTATCGGCCCAGCCGCAATACTCCAGCGCCTTGGCCACCATGCGCTCGGTCAGCGCCTCGCGCTCCTGGCGACGCTCCTCAGCGGGATCGCTGACGACCAGCGTGCCATCGTCGCGTCGTTTCATACTGACCTTACGCATGGCGGGGCCGCGCTCCAGCGCGTCAATCGAGCCGGAGTTGACGCCGATGCGCATGGCCACGTCGGCGCGCTTGGCGGCCTCCACGATCTTGCGGAAGGAGTCGAACTGCTGGCCCGTTTCCTTATCAGGCAGCAGATTGCCGGGGTTGATGCGTACCGCGTCTACGCCCTGCTCGATGGCGATCAGCGCCAGATCGGGCTGGTAGTGGATGTCGGCGATCAGCGGGATGTGGATGCGGCTTTTGATCTCGCCGAGGGCCAGCGCGTCGAGCTTCTCTGGCACCGCCACGCGCACCAGCTCGCAGCCGACCTCTTCCAGGCGGATGATCTGCGCCACCGAAGCCTCGACATCGCGCGTATACATCGTGGTCATAGACTGCACGGCGATTGGCGCGTCGCCGCCGATCAGCACATTTCCTACATGAATTTGTCGCGTTTTTCTTCGCATCTGTGTCTCCGGCGCCCCTGTATCGTCGCAGTTGCGTACTCAGCGTATCGAGCAATCGCCCACGTCAGCATACCTTCACCATCGCGTCGCAGGCTACATTGCCCCACCTTTGATTGTAGCGCGACCTGCGTCGCCGCACGCGCGCTCGTGTGTCGCTCCTGTGCACGCGAGTGCAAGCGCCGACATTTGGCGGGTCAATGGCGAGCCATCACCTGGCTAGCGGCCCACGAACAACGCGCTGATGTCGTTGAAGGTGATCACCACCACTAGCAGCAAGAGCGCTGCCATGCCGATCAGATTCACAAGTCCCTCGCGCTCCGGGCTGAGGCGCTTGCCGCGGCGCAGCACCTCGATTAGCACCAGCAGCACGCGGCCACCATCCAGCGCGGGGATGGGCAGCAGGTTCATGATGGCGAGGCTCAGGTTGAGTGCGCCCACCAGGAAGAGCAGGTAGTACCACCCCGCGAAGGGAATGGCCGCCGTCACCAACGCCGTGTCGCTGACGATGCCCACTGGCCCCTGCACGCCCTTGCTCAGCGGCAAGATGCCCGCCACGATCTGCTGGATGCCCGTAACAGTGGCCGCGATGACCTTGCCGATGTCCTGCACGCCCAGCGCTGGCGCCTGCCAGAGTGGCGCCGAGAGGTGGTAGGGATTGGTCTGGTCGGCCTCGACGCCCATCGCGCCCTGCCCTGGCCCCGGCTTCGTGCGCGCGTCGATGGTCAGGTCGCGCACGGCGCCATTGGGGTCGCGCACCACCACAGGGATCGCGACGGTAGTAGCCTTGGGGTTGGCCTTCAGCTCGCGCGCCACCGCATCGCTGGTCAGGCTCTGCACATCGGTGAAGTATTTCACCGTGTGGCCATCGACCTGAAGGAATGTGTCGCCTTTGATCAATCCAGCGGCGGCGGCGGGCGAGCCAGCCGCGACGGCGTCGATGGTGGGGCGTAGCTGCACCTGGCCGACGGCCTCAGCGGCGGTGAAGAAGACGATGGCCAGCAGGAGGTTCATCGTGACGCCGGCCAGCAGCACGATCAGCCGCTTGCCAGCGGGCTTGGAGGCGAAGGCGCGCGGGTCGTAGACGCCCGCCTCGTTGGTCACTTCGCCATTCTCGCCTGGCATGCGCACGTAGCCGCCGATGGGCAGCGCGTTGATGGAGTAGGTCGTCTCGCCGCGCGTGAAGCTCAGCAGCCGTGGCGGGAAGCCAATCGCAAACTCATCCACGCGGATGCCCGCCCATTTGGCCGTGATGAAGTGACCGAACTCATGCACCAGCACGAGCAGCGCGAACACTGGAATGGCCACCAGATAGTCATACCAGGGAATGCTCATCCGCCTTCACTCCATCATCTTGCAGCATGAACCAATGCCCATCTCGTCTCAATCATCTGTTCGCGAGAGCGAGACGGGCGACCCGCGCAGCTCTTCGGCGATGCGCGCGGCTTCCTCCTGCGCCCAGGCGGAGACCGCTTGTACAGCTTCTACGTCCGGGTCGGCGATGACGTTGTGCCGCTCCAGTGTGCGCTCCACCACAATCGCGATGTCGGTGAAGCGAATGGCGCCACTCAGGAAGAGATCTACCGCCGTCTCATCGGCGCCGACCAGCGCCGCCGGAGCCGAGCCGCCCACGCGCCCGGCCTCATACGCCAGGCGCAGGCAGGGGAAGCGCTCCAGGTCCGCGTCGTCGAACTCCAGGCGCTTGATCTCGCTCCAGCGCAGGGGCTGGGCCAGCGCCGTTCCCTCCCGCTCCAGTCGGTCAGGATAGCTCAGCGCATACTGGATGGGCAGCCGCATACTGGGGATGCTGGCCTGCATCTTGATCGAGTCGTCCACGTACTCCACCATTGAGTGGATGATGCTCTGTGGCTGCACGACCACACTGATCTTGTCGTAAGGCATGTCATAGAGCCAGTGCGCCTCGATGACCTCCAGCCCTTTGTTCATTAGCGTGGCCGAGTCAATCGTTACCTTCGGCCCCATGCGCCA
Source organism: Ktedonobacterales bacterium (assembly GCA_036258195.1). Classification (GTDB taxonomy): domain Bacteria; phylum Chloroflexota; class Ktedonobacteria; order Ktedonobacterales; family JADMIN01; genus JAKAIY01. Next base: position 143 of record DATAED010000503.1, on the reverse strand, counting down.
GGTGGGGTGTGCGAGCGCCTGCTCCGGCGTCACATCGCGCATCTCATCCAGCGTGCGCTGGCGGAAGGGGCCACCCGAGGCAGTGATGAGCAGGCGGCGCACTTCAGAGCTGCGCTCGCCGCGCAGGCATTGCCACAGCGCGT
>DATAED010000502.1:0-3357 GCA_036258195.1 Ktedonobacterales bacterium | reverse complement strand
CAGGCTGATCGAGCGCGAGCGCTGGCGCGGCGCGGCGCTGGCGGGGCTGGCGCCACTGCTGGTGGCGCTGGGCTGGCAGGCGGTTCTGCTGGCGCATTGGGACAAGCTCGGCCTGGTCGCGGCTGGCTCCAACAATCTCGGTTTGCCGCTGCTGGGGCTGCTGGAGGGCGTTGTCGCCTGGCATGTGCTCTGGCCGCCGCTGACGCAGGCGCTGCACGCCGTCGAATTGCTCTATCTGCTGGCGCTGGCGGAGTTGGCGCGCTGCGCGCTCTCGCAGCGGCTCCGGGTGGGCTGGGTAGCGTTGGCCTGGGCGGGCTATGCGCTGCTGGCGCTCTGCCTGACCCTCTTTGTCTGGGACTACTACTGGAGTTTCCTGCGCGGAGTCATCGAGCTGGCGCTGCTGAGTCTGCTGCTGCTGGTAGCCGCCTCGCCGCGTCTGCGCCGCTTTGCGCTGGGGGCGACGCTGGCGCTCTGGCTCCTAGCGCTACTGGGTGGCGCGCCCGTGTGAGGCCTGCGCTCACGCCAGCGCGGGCAGTTGTCGGGCGCGGACGTCCATGCTAGAGTTGCGTGGCAGGCCGACGTGGTAGCGCCAGATTCGAGCGGCTGACGGGCAAACCAAAGGATGAGCCAAAGGATGTAGGTGGAAGCTGGATGCGAGGATCGGACGCAACGGACGCAACGGACGCAACGAACGCGACGGAGGCGACGCGGGTGGCGCCAACGCTGGTGGAAGCGGCGCCGTCCGCTCCGGTGACGCAGCGCTGGGCATGGATGCATCGAATTGATGGGCCAGCCCTCGCCCTGCTGCTCGGTGGGCTGGGACTGCGGCTCTGGCTGCTCTTGCGCGGCTGGCCATCGCTCGATAGCGACGAAGCCGTCATCGGCCTGATGGGTCGCCATATCCTCTATGGCGGCGAGCGACCCATCTTCTATTATGGCCAGCACTACATGGGCGCGCTCGAAGCCTATCTGGCCGCGCTCTCCTTCTGGCTCTTTGGCCCTAGCCAGGCATCGCTGCGCCTCGTGACGTTCATCATGGCGCCGCCGTTTCTGCTCTGCGTCTACCTGCTGGGGCGCGTCGCCTATGGTCGCGTGGTGGGCCTGCTGACCCTGGCCGCCCTGGCGTTCGGCCCGGCGTTTGGGCTGATGCGCGAGGCTCCTGCCATCGGCGGCTATCCAGAGATATTGGTGTTTGGCGCGCTGCTGGCGCTCATCGCCTATCACCGCCTGCGCTCCCCCGCCGCTGCCACGCCGCGCGCGCGCTGGGCCGCCGCCGCGCAGTACGCCGCCTTCGGGCTGATCGCAGGTCTGGGCGTCTGGTCGGATGAGCTGATCCTGCTCTTCATTCTCACGCCGCTGCTGGCGCTTGCGTTGGGCCGCCCGCGCGAGCTGCTCTCCAGATGGGCGCTCGCCGCGCTGACATTGGGATTCCTGATCGGCGCCGCGCCATTCCTCCAATTCAACCTGCTGCATCACGGGCAGACGTTCATCGAGCTGTCGCTGCAAGAGAGCGCTGGCAATCTGGGAATATCCCAACTGCTGTCACAAGTTGGCGCGACTCTCTCCATCGGCATCCCCGCGACCTTCGGCAGCCCACAGGTGTGCGTGGCCCCGCGGGCCGTCTACGCGGGCTACATGAGCTATCCTGCCTCTGCCGTGCGCGAGGCGCCTCTGAGCGCCTGCCAGATGACGAATCTGGCGAATATGCTGTTTGCGCTCGCCATTCTCGGCGTGTATGTGGCGGCGCTGTGGCCGTTGCTGCGGGTGGGCTGGCGCGCGGCGCGCGCGCGTCTATCCAGGCGCTCGGCGATGGCGAGCGGTGATGCGGGCGGCGGAGACACTGACCGCGAGCGAGCGGCGCGCCTGTGGCTGCGCTGCATGCTGGCGCTGGCGGCGCTGGGGACGATTGCCGAATACGCCCTGAGCCGTCGGTCGGTCGGGCCAGATCAATTTGTGGCCGTGCGCTATCTGCTCCCGCTCTACATCACGCTGCCTGTCGTGATCGGCGCCCTCTGGCAGCTGATTGCGGCGGGCTGGAGGAAGCGGCGCTCGCTCAGCCTTGGTCGCGTGTGGCTGCGCTGCGGTCTGGCCAACGCGGCGCTCGCACTGCTGCTCGCATGCTTCCTGGTCGGCAGCGCGCAAGCGGTCATCACTGCCAGCGACGCCAGCCGCTTCGCGCTCCCGGCGACGCCCGACCAGCACGTCATGGCCAGGCTACACGAGCTGGGCATCACAGCCTTCTACGGCGATTACTGGACGTGCTACAACCTCGTGTTCGAGAGTGGCGAGCGACTCCACTGCTCTTCGTACCCGAATTACGAGCGCTATGCTCCCTACGCGATCTATCTCAGCCATGTTCAGCATCCCGCCTACCTCATGCTCGCGGGCACGGTGGGCGGCGCGCGGTTCGAGCGCAGCGAGGCTCCCGCGCTCTATCGGGCAGGCTACGTGCGGACACAGGTTGACGGCATCATCATCTACTATCTGCCCGCCACTGCATGATCGCCTGACGATCCGCGCAGAGAAAATGGCCCTCTCCACCGTGCGTGGGGAGGGCCATTGATGCGTTGGGGTGGCGCGCTACTTGACTTTGTTCAGCACGGGCAGGTTCGAGACGCTCCACTTGTTGTTGGCGCTCTTGACCTGGAACTGCACCATCGAGATGGCGTCCGTCGGGCAGCGCACGATGCAGAGGCCGCAGCGGATGCACTTCTCCTCGTCGATGATCATGTCGGCGCCGCCCTCCCACTGGTTGGCGGCCAGCTCGTGGAGCGGATCACCCTTGACCACGCGTGTCAGCCCTTGCATGCTGATGCAGTCGTAGGGGCAGATGTCCACACAGCCACTGCACAGGATGCAGATGGATGGGTCGATCATGATATTGAGCTGGCATTGCAGGCAGCGCCGCGCCTGCGTGATGGCTTCCTCCGGGCTGTAGCCCGTCTCGGCCTCGGCGGTGATGCTGAAGCGCTTCTGCAATGGCAGCGCCGGGATGACCTGATACGGGATGCTCTCGTAGTCATCCACCATGCCGCGGCGGAAGTCTGGCAGCTCGATCTCGACCGGCGCCTCGGCGGGGCTATCTGTGTAGCCCAGCCAGCGGTTGATCGCGCCTGCGCCATCGCGCCCATCGGCGATGGCCGAGATCAGGTTGCGCGAGCCTTCGGTGAAGTCGCCGCCAGCGAAGAGGCCCGGCTTGGTGGTCATCCAGGTGTCGCGGTCGATCAGCGGGATGCCCCAGCGATTGACCTCCAGCCCCAGCTCTTTGGAGGGAATCCACGAGACATCGGCGTACTGGCCAAAGGCCGAGATGACCTGGTCGCACTCCACGATGTACTCGGAGCCGGGTACTGGCAC
>DATAED010000501.1:0-13232 GCA_036258195.1 Ktedonobacterales bacterium | reverse complement strand
CTGACCCCCTCCCCTTCAGGGAGGGGAACCCAGGCCGAGACGCCGACGCCTCCGCAGTAGCTCCCCTCTCCCGCAAAGCGGGGGAGGGGCTGGGGGAGGGGGCCAGTCGGCGCCAACGAGTCTCACTTCTAGAATCAGGTGATCTATGCCTGCGTCAACGTTGACGCGCGGCGTCTCCATCGAAGGACTGGAGGTCGCCGCATACAAGATTCCGACCGACTTCCCGGAGGCCGACGGCACCTACGCCTGGAAGGCGACTACGCTGGTCACTGTGCATGCGCGGGCTGGCGGGCGCGTCGGCTTCGGCTACAGTTACGCCGACACGGCCACCGCCACGCTGATCAGCGATCTGCTGGCCTCGGCGGCCGCCGGGCGCGATGCACTGGATATCCCCGGCGTCTGGCGGGCGCTAGTGGAGGCGATTCGCAATCTGGGTCGCCCCGGCGTCAGCTCGATGGCCATCGCCGCCGTGGATACGGCCCTGTGGGATCTGAAGGCCAAGCTACTTGATCTACCGCTCTGCCTGCTGCTGGGCCGCGCCCGCGACGAGGTTCCCATCTATGGCAGCGGCGGCTTCACGAGCTATCCCGTCGAGCGGCTGCAAGCGCAGCTCGGCGGGTGGGCGCGCCAGGGCATCCCGCGCGTCAAGCTGAAGATCGGGACGCATCCTGAGCAGGACGTGGCGCGCGTGCGGGCCGCCCGCGAGGCGGTTGGCCCGCAGACCGAGCTGTACGTCGACGCCAACGGCGCCTACACGCGCACGCAGGCGCTGGCGCAGGCGGCGCGCTTCGCCGACCTGGGAGTGGTCTGGTTCGAGGAGCCTGTCTCTTCCGACGATCTGGATGGCCTGCGCTTCATCCGCGACCGCGCGCCGACAGGCATGGCTATCGCGGCGGGCGAGTATGGCTACGACCAGTGGTATTTCCGCCGCCTGCTCGACGCGGGCGCGGTCGATACGCTGCAGGCCGACGCGACGCGCTGCGCCGGGTTCACGGGCTTCCTGCGCGCCGCCACACTGGCCGACGCCTATGGCATTCCGCTCTCGGCACACTGCGCTCCGGCGCTGCACCTGCATGCCTGCATGGCCGTCGCGCGGCTCAGCCCCATCGAATATTTTCACGATCATGTGCGCATCGCACGGCTGCTCTTCGATGGCGTGCCAGAGCCGGTAGGCGGCGCGCTGCGCCCCGACCTCAGTCGTCCCGGCATCGGGCTGGAGCTGAAGCAGGCCGACGCCGCGCGCTACGCGGTCTGAGGCCGAGACGAGCGGCATAACGAGAGAGAAAGAGGTGTGTGATGGCGGTTGATTCGCTGCCAAAAGCGGTCGAGAAATCAGCCGGAGAGCTGGGGGGCGCGGCGCGTCGGCTGGTGGGCCACCGCAGCCCGAGCTGGCTCGGCTGGCTGGAGGCGCTTACCCCGCGCCTGACTGGCGACGCCTTCGCGCTGGAGCAGCATGTGCGCGAGGGACGTTTCCAGCGCAGCCTGGCGCTGATTACGGCGCTCTCCAGCCTGGCGACGGGCTTCGAGGTGGGAACCGAGCACTACCGGGGCAGCTATAGCCAGCGCATCATGTATTCGCCCATCGCGCTGGGCGCCGCGATGGCGGTGACGAGCGCCGCCGCCATCTTCAATCGCTGGGCGGCGCGCGTGGCGCTGCCCATCCTGTCGCTGGTGACGCTGGCCGATGGCGTGGTGGGCTTCATCTTCCATGTGCGCGGCATCGCGCGCAAGCCGGGCGGCTGGCGCATCCCCATCTTCAACATCATCATGGGGCCACCCATCTTCGCGCCGCTGCTCTTTGGCATCATGGGCTTTCTTGGGCTGATCACGTCGTTCCTGCGGCGCGAGGACGACCCACGCGGGCGGCTGACGCTGGGCGTGCGCCGCGCCGCGCCAGACTGGGTCAACCTGCTGCCGCGCAGCATCACCCGCGAGGGCATCACGCTGGAGCAAGACGTGCGCGAGGGACGTTTCCAGCGCGGGCTGGCGCTGGCGACGGCGCTCACGGCGTTCTTCAATGGCGTCGAGGCGCTCTACTCGCATTACAAGAACAACTTCCGCTTCAAGGCGCAGTGGACGCCGATCCTGCTGACACCTGCGCTCATGACGGTGAGCCTGGGCGCCTTCTGGAGCCGCCGCATGGCGCGCACCTGGCTGCCATTCGTCTCGCTGCTGGCGATGGTGGATGGCCTGGTGGGCTTCTTCTATCACTCGCGCGGCGGGTTGCGGCGACCGGGCGCGCTCCAGCGACCACTCCACACGCTGGCGTATGGCCCGCCGATCTTCGCGCCGCTGCTCTTCGCGGCGTCGGGCATGCTGGGGCTGATGGCCAGCCTGATGCGCCGGGGGAAATAGAGGAATAGAGAGGCAGATGCGATGAGCGCACGTCAGCAGAGCAGACGTCAGCGTGACGAACGTCGAGAAGCCGCGCGGCAGGATGAGCGGCAAGCCGAGCGGCGAGAGGAGCGGCTGCCGCGCGATCCGCGCACCGGCCTGCCGCTCGCGCCGCGCCGCCAGCCGGGCTACTATCCGGGCTTTTCCACACTCGGCCAGCAGGCGTTCTGGGACGACGCGACCCGCCAGGTGGTGCTGAAGCGTGTCGAGCAACCGCCGCCCATCAGCTTCTTTTCCGAGGTGGAGGAGCGCGTGATGCTGGCGGTCTGCGCCTGCGTGCTGCCACAGGATGACCGCACACCCGACCGGCGCATCCCCATCCTGAATGTGATTGATCACCGGCTGGCGAGTGGAACCATCAACGGCTATCGCTATGACGACATGCCGCCCGACGGCGAGGCGTATCGGCTGGCGATCCAGGGCATCGAGGGGATGGCGCGCGCGCTGGGCGCCGAGAGCTTCACGATGCTGAGTCTGGGCCGGCAGGACGAGCTGCTGCAATCGCTGCACGACGGCCAGCCGCTGGCGGGCGGCGAGGAGTACTGGCAGCGGATGAATGTGCGGCGCTTCTGGCTGATGCTGGTCTCGGACTGCGCCACTGCCTACTACGCGCATCCCTGGGCGTGGGATGAGATTGGCTTTGGCGGCCCGGCGTACCCGCGTGGCTACATGCGTCTGCGCGATGGCCAGCCCGAGCCGTGGGAGAAGGATGAGCGGCGCTACGAGTGGGCCGCGCCGCCTGCCAGCCGCTCGGAAGACGCCGAGTCGCTCAGCGAGACGCCCGAGGCCGCCAGCTTCACGCCCGGCACGCATTGAGGGACGACCTCACCCCCAGCCCCCTCTCCCACAGGCGAGGGGGAGCGGGAAAGCGTACGGACGTATGGCAAAGATTTCCATCAGCGAAATGCCTGCCCCGCACGAACCCGCCTGGCCCGGGCTCCCCCTCCCCCCGCGGGGGGAGGGGGACAGGGGGAGAGGTTCCGCTCGCCAGACATGCTGCACGACACAGAAAGAAGGGATTCCGGGGTGAAGGAACCGATATTTGGAGCATTCGAGGAGGCTGACCCCGCCGAGCATCATCTGGGGCCCAACCAGCGGGTAGAGACTGCCATGCGCCACTATCCGCACGATGAGGCGGTCGATTTCGTCGTGGTCGGGGTCGGCTCGGCGGGCGGCGTGTTGATCCAGCGACTGGCCAAGGCCGGGTTCAGCGTCATCGGGATCGAGGCCGGGCCGTTCTGGGATACCGAGCGCGACTGGGTGAGCGACGAGGCTGGCTCGCACGGCCTCTACTGGGAAGACCTGCGCATCATCGGTGGCAGTGATCCGCTCGCGCTAGGCGCCAACAACAGTGGCAAAGGCGTTGGCGGCGGCTCCGTGCACTGGGCGGGCTTCACACCGCGCCTGCATCCCTCCGATTTCCACGTGCTCAGCGAGGATGGCGTCGGCGCCGACTGGCCCATCGCCTACGACGACCTGCGCCCCTATTATGAGCTGATGGAGCGCGAGCTTCCGGTAGCGGGGCCGCCCTACTTCCCCTGGGGCGAGCCGCACGGCTACACGTATGCCGCGCATCCGGTCGGCGGCGTCTCCGATACGCTGCTGCGCGGCTGCGCGCGGCTGGGCATTCGCGCTGTGGCGGGCGGGCCGGTCGCCATCAACTCTGGCTCGCATGGGTCGCGACCCCACTGCATCTATCGCGGCTTCTGCATCCAGGGCTGCAAGGTGGGCGCCAAGCAGAGCACGCTCATCAGCCATGTGCCAGACGCCATCCGTCACGGCGCCGAGGTGCGCGACCGCTGCATGGTGGCGCGTGTCCTGATGGGCAAGGACGGCCGCGTGACGGGCGTGACCTACTTCGACAGCGAGGGACACGAGCGCGAGCAGCGCGCCCGCGCAGTGATCGTCGCTGGCTATGCCATCGAGTCGCCCCGCCTGCTGCTCAACTCCGCCTGCGCGGGCTTTGAGCAGGGGCTGGCGAACTCCAGCGGCGTGCTGGGCAAATATCTGATGGCGCAGATCGGCAACGTCGTGTTTGGCCGCTTTGACGACCTCGTGCGGATGTATAAAGCGCCGCCCGCCAACGCCATGACGGAGGAGTATTACGAGACTGACCCACACAATGACTTCGTGCGCGGCTTCGCGGTGCAGACCATCGGCCCGTTGCCCATCGCCTTCGCGCAGCATATGATGGTGGCGAAGGGAGCGTGGGGCTGGGGCATGCGCCGCGTGATGATGGACTACAATCACTGGTCATCGCTGGGGGTCATGGGCGAGATTCTGCCGTGGGAGGACAACGCGGTGACGCTGGCCGAGGAGCGCGATCAGTTTGGGCTGCCCGTGGCGCATGTGACCTTCAACCTGCACGAGAACGACCACAAAGTCGCCGAAGCGGGCGTGCAGAAGACCGAGGAGATTCTGCGGGCGGCGGGCGCGACCGAGGTCGCGCAGGAGCCGCGCTATGCCCATCTGGTGGGCGGCGCGCGCATGGGCGCCAGCCCACGCGATTCCGTGGTGGATGGCTTCGGGCGCAGTTGGGATATTCCCAATCTGTTCGTCTGCGATGGCAGCATCCTGCCGACCCAGGGGTCAGCCAACCCCGGCCTGACGATTCAGGCGCTGGCGGCGCGCACGGCCGACTACCTTGTCAGCGAGCGCGAGAACGCCATCGCGGCGCGACCCTCGGCGCAGGTTCCCATCCGCTACGATCTCTCGCCAGCGGAGGTCGCCGGGCGCGGCATGCCCCGCCTGAAGTCGCGAGATCCGCGACGCTTTGGCGCGGGCGCGCTGGGGCCAGGCTCGCGCGGGTGAGACCTCACCCCCTAGCCCCCTCTCCCTCGGGGTGAGGGGGAACCGAAGGGTCGGCGCTTGGCGACGGTCGTGTCGAATGGCTGCATGGTGTAGATGATCTCTTCTCTCCCTCTGGGAGAGGGGCAGGGGTGAGGGAGCGTGGGCTATGGCGATCAGGACGACGGAGCGGCTGGAGCGGGCGGCCCAGGGCATGCGCGACGCGGGCTACGCGGCGCTGATCGTGCGCATGCCGGAGCACGTGCTGATGTTGAGTGGCTACCAACCTGTGCTGGGCAACAGCTTCTGTCTGCTCTCGCTCGACGCCGCTGGCCAGCCGGAGCTGCGGTTGGCCGCGCTTGACTCGGAGGCCGACCGCGCCAGCGCCGCCGCGCCGCTCCAGCTCATCACCTTTGGCGAGGAGACGCTAGACTGGATCGGCGACACCATCGTGGCCGCCCGCGAGCCGCTCGGCAAGCTGCTGGCGGCGGCAGGGGTTGCGCTGGATGCGGTGGTGGGCATCGAGGGCGGCACGCATCCCATCGCCACGGGCTACACGCAGGTGGGAACGCCTGCCTACGCCACCGTCGCCTTGCTGCGCGAGCTGCTGCCCCAGGCCACCCTGCGCGACGCCACCGGCCTGCTCGCTGCGCTCAAGGCGGTCAAGAGCGAGGCCGAGCTGGCGCGCATCCGCCAGGCGGAGCAGGTGGCCATCGCGGGCTTCCACGCGGCGCGCGAGGCGGCGCATCCCGGCGCCAGCGAGGCTGATGTGGCGGCGGCCACCTATGCGGCGCTGGTGCGGGCGGGTTATGGCGTGGCGGGCGTCTGGAATGTGCAGCCATTTGTGCATGTGATGGCGGGGCTGCGCTCGGAGCTAGCCTATCTGGCATTCAATATGACCTCCAGCGCGGTCATCCAGCCGGGTGATCCGGTGCTGGTGCAGCTAGAGATTGGGCTGGATGGCTACTGGGCGGAGCTGAGCCGCACCTTCTTCGCGGGCAGCGTCCCGGAGACGTGGCGCGCGGCGCATGAGGCCTGTGTGCGGGCGCAGGACGCCGCCCTCGAAGTCATCCGCGCGGGCGTGGCAGGGCGCGAGGCCGATGCGGCGGCGCGCGAGGTGATGGGCGCAGCGGGCTACGGCGAGGCGTTCAAGCATGGACTGGGGCATGGCTTCGGCTTCCAGGCGATCAATCACGGCGCTCGGCCCATCCTGCATCCCGCCTCGACCGACACGCTCCAGGCGGGCATGGTGAGCAACCTGGAGCCAGCCGTCTACCTCAAGGGCATCGGCGGTCTGCGCCTGAATGATGACGTGGCCGTGGGCGCCGACGGCTGCGAGCTGCTCTCGCGCGATCTGCCGCGCGACCTGGAGTGGCTCATCACTCCAGCCTAGCAGAGCCACGCGCGCCATCGTAGCTCCCCTCTCCCACAAAGCGGGGGAGGGGCTGGGGGTGGGGGCTTCTGGGCAGGCACGGCGCTTGCGAGGGAGAGGCGCTTTGAGGCGTCCGGAAGGGAGTTCGGACGGAACAGGAGGCTCAACGTGCCCTACAAAACCGACAATGATCTGCCAGAGAGTGTCCGCACTGCGCTGCCCAAACATGGACAGGACATCTATCGCGCCGCGTATAACCACGCCTGGGATGAGTACAGCGAGCCGAAGGAACGGCGCGGCGACGAATCGCGCGAGGAAGCGGCGCACAAGGTCGCCTGGGCGGCGGTGAAGCGCGAGTACGACAAGGACGACAAGTCTGGAAAGTGGAAGGCCAAGCAGAAGGCTTAACGCTTTCTCACGCGATAAACGGCAGGACTCCACGCGAAGATTCCCGTGGAGTCCTGCTCTGTGTTTGGACTTCTGCTCGATAGACGCTGAGGTCAGGCGGATTTGCGGCCACCCATGAACGACATCGCCAGGCCGATGACCGCGACGACCACGCCCACGCCGATCAGAATCGTGCTGGTATGAGCGATCGGGTTGAAGGCGCTGGCCTTCAAGACATAGTGATTGACCAGGCCAAGAATGGCGACGATGATGCCTACGACGAGCAGGCCGTATCCAGCTCCGCGCATGATAGTAATCCTCTCAGGAATGATGGGAAGCGCCTCTGGCGGCGCGCAGTGGCGCCGCTGCGCACTCTCGCGCATGTTCAGAGCTACCCGAGCGCCCGCCAGTTCGTCTCCAGAGAGACGAGCGATGAGCGCCACACATCGCAATCGACTGGCGACAGTATATGCCTGTGTGTCAACGTGCGCCTGCCAGCGCCCCAACGGCTATGATATGCGGGCTGATAGGCGTTGTTGTGGGGGCTGCCGGGCCATGCTATACTCAGCGTGAGCGTCGGCGTGTGGCGCAGTTCACACGAGTTGGCGTCGCAGAGAGCCAGATTGGCCAGCAGACTGAGGCCAACATCGAGGCCAACGTCGAAGCCAACGTCGAGCCAGGCTGCGCGGCATGCGCAGTCGCGGGCGAGCGAAAGGAGACGCGCACGAGCGCTGTCATCTTCCCCCTGGGCCCCTACCATCCTCTCCTCCCGGAGCCGTATGCGCTGCGCCTGCGCTTGCACGGTGAGCAGGTGGTCGCCGCCACAGCGCCTGCCACCGGATATGGCCGCCGCGATCTGCTCGATCTCGTGCGGGGCCAGCCCATCGAGGATGCGCTGGTGGTGCTGGAGCGTGTCTGCGCGCACGCAGGCCAGGGCTATCGCCTGGCGCTGAGCATCGCTATCGAGCGGGCGGCGCGCATGACGGCGCCACGCTCGGCGCAACTCACGCGCGTCTTCTTCGCCGAGCTGGAGATGGCGCTGAGCGCGCTGTGGTCGCTCTCGGAGCTGGCGCGCGCGCTCAACATGCGTGGCCTGCGGACGCAAGGACTGGAGCAGCGCGAGCGCATCTATGAGGCCGCCGCCAACGCCACTGGCCAGCGCGTCTACTGGGCTATCGCTCGCCCCGGCGGCGTGCGCGAGGGTATCCAGATCGAGGAGGTCGCCGCGCAGTTCACCTGGATGCGCGAGACCGTGGAAGGCTGGCGCGTGACCACTGCGCCCAGGGGTGTGCTGCGGGCCGTCGCCGAGCGGGTAGACGCGCGCCAGGTGAAGCCCCAGCGCGAGAGCGACAGCGTCGCCAGCGATGAAGCCGCGCTGCCCGTTGAGGCCGGCGTGGCGCCACTGGCCTACGAAGACGCCCGCCGTAGCGCGCCGTATGATGGCTATCGCGCCATCACGGTGGACTGGACGCCGCTCGATGATCTTCCTCCGGGGGGTGTGGCCGATGTGACCTCATGCGCGTTGCGTCTGGTAACACGTTTGAAGTTGAGCTATGACATCATGCATGTCTGCGCAGAGACCTTGAGCGACTCGCCACGCGGCCAGGGCAGCGGCGCCCTGCGCGCCGGTCAGGGCAGCGCGACCATCCAGACGGCGCATGGGCCAGCGCGCATCGAGGTGACGCTGGCCAATGATCAGACCGTCGCCGATGTGCGCATCACCACACCATGCGCTGAGGCGCTGACCCGCGCGCCGACCGGGCTGCTGGGGCGCACGCTTGCGGATGTGCCTGCGACGCTGGTTGGCCTGGATCTCTGCCCATCGTGCGCTGACCTGTAGCGAGACGATATTCTACAGAACCTTGCAAGACTGATCCGCTGGCGCAGGGTGAATGACTGGGCGGTAACGCCGGAGGTCATCTGATGCGAGCGACCAGAGAGAGAGAACTACCGTGCCACTGACCTTTGTATTCGGGGTGCTGACGCTGGCCCCACTGGTGATGGCGCTGGCGCTCGTCGGCCTGGGCCTGGCGCGCAGGGCGACGATTGGCCCCGCGCTGGGCGTGACGCTGGTAGGCGCGCTGATCCCGATCATCGGGCTGGCGCTGCTGGCTCCTGAGGTCAGCGCGGGTTTCCCGCTGGAGATCGCACTGTGGGGCGGCAGCGCTACCTGGGTGGCGCTCTACGGGCGAGCCGATGCGCTGAGCGTCTATGCTGCCATCGGGGTCGCCGTGGTGGTCGCGCCACTGCTGCTGTGGCTGGCGTGGCGGGCCGCCCCGCTAGACGCCGAGGAAGAAGCTGAGGTCGCCACCGAGGACTCGGAGGACTCGGAGGACTCGGGCGCGGTCAGCGACGACACCGAGGTGGAAGAAGCCGACGCCGCGCCACCGTCCGCTGCGCCACGCCGCGCGCTGGGGCAGTGGCAGTGGGTCGGCGTCGCGCTGGCGCTGGCGCTGGAATCGCTGGCGCTATGGGTCTGCTTCGCCGAGAACATCGTTCTGCTGGGCCTCGTCTGGATCGCGCTGGTCGCGGTGGCCTGGTGGCTGGGCGAGCTGAGCAGCGAGGCGGCGGTCTACGACTGGCGCGGCCTCGGCCTGATGCTGATCGGGCCGGTCGTCTGGCTGGTGACGGTGCTGCTGATCGCCGGGCCAGCGGGCGCGCGCCTGCTGCTCGATCTGACCGGCGCCGCGCGGCTGCCCACCGGCCATCTCTTCGTCATCTCGCTGGCGCTGGCGTTCGCCGCCGGAGGCTATCCGGCGCTGGCGTGGCTGCGCAAGCGCGCCTCCATCGCCACGCCCGCCGGACTGGCCGCTGTCTCGCTGGCGGTGACGCCCATTGCGCTCTTCGTGGGGCTGCGCACCTTCAGCATTGGCGCTACCAGCAACGATACCTGGGCCAGCTTCAGCATCGGCAAGCCGCCGCTGACGATTGGCATCGTGCTGGCGCTGCTGGGCGCCGTCAGCGTGGTCGCCGCTGGTCTGCTCGCGCTGGGCCGTCGCGATCCGCGCAGCCTGGTCGCCTCGCTGACGCTGGCGCAGGCGGGTTGGGGGCTGCTGGGGTTGGGTGTGGGCGCGCCGCTCAGTGTGCTGGGTGTGACGCTGCTGCTGGCGACCTCCACGCTGGGCCTGGGCGCGGTCATCGCCGCGCTGGTCGCTGCGGGCGCCGTCACCGCCGATGTCGAGCCAGAGAGCGCCGGGCCGCGCATCCTGGGCGAGCCGATGCGCCCCACGCTGCTCTTCGCCTGGGTGGTGGGCATCGCCTCGCTGGCGGGCGCGCCGCTCTTCGCAGGCTTCACGCCGCTACAGATCATCAGCGCTGATGCGCTGGCGGGCCCTCGCCTGGTGATCCCGCTGCTGGGGCTGGCGTGGGCGGGCGCGGTGGCGCTGGTGATCGCGCTGGTGCGCGCGACGGCTCCAGCCTTCACGGCGCCGCTGGTCGAGGTCTACGACGCCGAGGCTGCTGACGTGGTGGAGGAAGACGCCACAACGGCGGATGTGGCGGAGGAAAGCGCCAGCGACGACGAGCGCGCGCCAGTGGTGGCGGCTCCGGAGCTGCGGCTGGAGGAGCTGCCCGGCGTGGCGCTGGGCGTCGTGCTGCTGCTGGCGGGCATCGCCCCCGGCGTCGCGCTGACGCTGGCCAGCGGCGCGGCGGGCGCTGTGCTGCAGGCGGGCGCGCTGGATGGCCTGTTGGCGGCGTCGTCTTCGGGCTATGAGGCGGGAGTTGGCCAGTGGTTCGCCACCGCGCCGGTGATCTTCATCGCGGTCGTGGCGCTGGCGCTGGGCTATCTGCGCAGCCGCATGGCGCGCGAGCCACGCCCGATCTACCTGGCAGGCCAGTCGCCTGACGCCATCGCGACGCTGGAGGCGCCAGCGGCGGACGCTGCGGCTGGCGTGGTGGGCGCCACAGCGGAAGATGAGGAGATGGCCGACGAGGCGGAGCAGCCAGCCGAGCTGGCCGCGCTGCCGGAGCCAGCCGAGACCTGGCGCGATCTGCATGGCGCGCTGCACTCCGCCTGGCTGACTCCCGGCTCGGCATGGCTGGGCCTGGATACTGAGGACAAAGGCTTCGAGGACGCCGACGGACACCTGTTGGACGACGGCACGGACGACGCGGAAAACCTCGACGATGGCGCCACAACGGAATCCGGCCATACGCTGTCCCCCGAGGCGACCAGCGCGACCGCGACCGCGCCGACGCCAGAGGGGTCAGGAGGGCAGGGATGAGCGAACCGAGAGCTGTCGGCGCTCCCCGTCGCGCCTCGCTCTGGGTGACGAGCGTGCATACGGGCGGTTGTTCGGCGTGCGCGCAGAGCCTCGCCGCGCTCGAAGCGCCGCGCTATGCGAAGCGGCTGGCCGCGCTGGGCGTCTCCTTCACCAGTGCGCCGCAGCACAGTGACGTCATCCTGCTGTGCGGCGCGCTGACGGAGCAGGCGCGTGTCAGCGTTGCGCGGCTGATCGCGGGAACGCCGCGCCCGTGCGCGCTGGTGGCCGTGGGCGACTGCGCCATCAATGGCTGTGTCTTCGCGGGCAGCGCGCGGCTCATCCGGCCACTGGCGCAGACGCTGAATGTCAATGTCGAGATCGGTGGCTGTCCGCCGCCGCCGCAGGCCATCGTCGAAGCGATTGGCGCGGCGGGGCGGCTGCTGGCCGAGGGCGCTGGCGTCCGCGCCGCAGCGGATGGCGAGCCGGTCGCGCCCACCATCTTGCCGTCCACGCCTTCCGCGCCGAGCGTGCCGCTCTCGGCGGGCGACCGCGCGGCGCGGCTGGCGGCGCTGATCGAGGCGGCCAGCGATGGCTGGGACGACGAAGACGACGAGCTGACCGACGACGCGACGCTGGGCCGCATGCCCGACCAGCCGACCATATCACCTAAGACGGCAACTCCCACCATCAACGATAACGATCACCTGACGGGCAATGGCGCCTCGGCGCCGCACGCTCGCCAGCAGGAGGAAAAGCCCTCATGAATAGCGCGCTCGGATTCGTCCTCGCGGCGTTCATTTACCCCGGCGTGCTGGCCGCGCTGGTCATCGCGCTGGCGCTGGGCTGGGCGCGCGCCTTCGCCCGCAACGCCATCGAGCGACAGCCCACGACTGGCCCGCTGAGCGATATCGCCGCCATGCGCAGCCTCTTCACCCGCGAGACATCTACCCCGGATGGGGTCAGCCAGTTCGCACTGTCGTGCGGCGTGACCATCGCCGTGCTGGCTCCGCTGACCGCGCTGCTGTTGCTGCCGCTGCCGGGGAACGCGCTGGTACGCTCGATTGGGCTGCAAGGCGATCTGCTGGCCGAGGTGGGGTTGCTGCTGGGGCTGCCGCTGGCGCGGCTCTTCCTCGGCTGGATCATCCCGTCGCCGTTCGCGCGGCTGGCGGCGGATCGCGATGCGCGGCTGCTGGCGGGCATCGCGCTGCCACTGGTGCTGGGCGTCACGGCGCTGGCGCAGGTACACGGCGAATTGACGCTGGGCGACGCGGCGGCGACGGTTGGCCAGTATCCCTTCAACTATCTCGCGGTGGGGCTGGCGGCGCTGGCGTTCCTGTGCGCGCTGCCTGCGCTGGCGACGCGCTCCTCGCTGCTCACCACCGATAAGTCTTCTGAGCTGGTGGCTGGCGAGGCGACCGATCTGACAGGCCACGATCTGGCCTTCCTGCGCATTGGCGAGGCGCTTCAGCTGGTGGCGTGCGCGGCCTTCTTCGTGCTGGCCTTCGTCTCGCCGTTCCTCACGCGCATCACCAATCCTGTCGCGCAGGGCGTGGCGCTGCTGATCGCCGCGCTGCTGGTGGCGGCGGGTCTGGGCGCGTGGGAGGGCCGCTTTGGCCAGCGCCCCGAGGGCGAGGAGCGGCCGCCGCTGAGCTGGTGGGTCGGCATCCCCACGCTGCTGGGGCTGGCCGCGCTGGTCGCCGCCGCCTGGGCCACACGCGGCTAATCGGGCGGCGTCGGCTGCGCTGTCTGCATGTGTGAAGGAGCGCATCGCCATGAGTTTCGCCATGCGTCGTGTGCTGGGCTACCTGCTGATCGCCGCCAGCGTGGTCGCGGGCGTCTATATCGTCTTCACGGCCTTTGCGCAGTGGATGGCAGGCGAGCGGCCCATCCATCTGCTGCTGGATGGCGTGCTGCTGGTGGTCATCTTCTCGGCCTTCTGCGCGGGCTTCTACCTCGTCGTCGCCATCGAGCGCTGAAGGCTGCGCGCTCGTAACGCTCTGGTAACGGGCGCAGTCGCATACTGCCATCAGCCAGCATCAGCCAGGAGCGCTGGGTAGAGCATCGACCGCGCAGGAGCCAGGCAATGGGCC
>DATAED010000500.1:0-9287 GCA_036258195.1 Ktedonobacterales bacterium | reverse complement strand
GCTGGATGCGCGCCAGCCGAGCAGCATGCGTGTCTGCGCGCTGCTGGACAAGAACAAGCCCTGCCCTGCGCGCGAAGATCCTGGCCGCCTGGCCTACACGGGCTTCTCCATCCCCGATGCCTTCGTGGTGGGCTATGGGCTGGATTACAACCAGCGCTACCGTAATCTGCCCTACATCGGCGTGCTCAAGCCCGAGGTCTACGCAGCGGACGCGGAAGGATGAAGACGGCCCCACCCCCGCTTTGCGGGAGAGGGGAGTTGCGGCAGAGTTCGCGCGCGTGCCTGGCGTACCATCGAGCATAACTTCGCCAGCGCTGAAATTGCCTGGCCCAGGTTCCCCCTCCCCGCGCAGGGGAGGGGGTCAGGGGGAGAGGTTTCGCGCCCTTAGCGCGCCTGCGCCGCTCCCGCGCGCCAGTCCTGCCAGAATTTTACCGCGCCGAGGAGGGCGGCGGCGACCACCAGCAGCGTCGCGGGCAGCAGGAAGAAGCCCGCGCCGCCCAGCGCCGGGACGACGATGCCCAGCAGCAGTAGCGCGCAGGTCACCAGCAGCCCAAAGGCGGTATTGCGGTTCTCTGACGCCTGCGCGCGTGTCTGCCAGACCGCGCCAATGGTCGCGCCGATGAAGAGCACGCCGGGGAAGGCCAGCACGATCAGGCCGCGCGCCGCCGCCGTGGCGTCCACCGGCTGGCAGAGCAGTTTACCCGCCTGCATGCCATAGCAGGTCTCATGCTCTGAGAGCGCCATGAAGAGCAGATAGGCGGAGGTCAACGCGGCCAGGCCCAGCGCCACATACGCCAGAATGCGCTCGGCGGCGCTGACACGGCGCGCCTGCGTCGACGGTGCAATATCAGACATCCAGGATGATCTCCCTGTGGTGATGGAGGTTGTCAACGTCGTGGTGGGCATCGTTCCAGTTCAAACCATACCGCATCGGGCGCGCTGTATCCAGACGCAGCGACAGATGGCCGCCGCCACTGCGGCAGAACCGCGACTCGACAGAAATGCCGATATGAGCAATCAGTGGGGTTATGCTATGCTCCTGCCAGTATGGCCGCATGCCGAGCGGCTCTATCGCGGCGCGAAGTATTCTGCGCTGCCCCTCGACGCCATCTGCTGGCGTCCACCAGTTGTCCTCGATGTTCGTTCGCGTGCGCTGACTCCCGTAGAGCAGGCCGTGTAGCAGGCGTGGTTCGCCGATTCCCCCAATGCAGAGCGTCCCAGCAACGGGCGCATGGGTGATGAAGAACAGGAGGCCAACCGATGGCCACTGCGGCGCAGACCTGGCGTATCTCTGCCGACTATTTCGAGAACTGTAACTGTGATGTTGTGTGCCCTTGCCTGGTTTCTCCCCTGCCATTGATGACGGCCAATCCCACGCAGGGCGCCTGCGAGGTGATGTTTGGCTTCCACGTCAATCAGGGCAGCTTTGGCGATGTCACACTGGACGGCCTGAACGTGGCGCTGCTGCTGCGCACGCCAGGGCCGATGGCCGAGGGCAACGCCTCGGTGGCCGCCTACATTGACGAGCGAGCCGATGACCGCCAGCGGCAGGCGCTCCAGGCGATCTTCACGGGAGCGGTTGGCGGGCCGATGGGGCTGCTGGCGCCGCTGGTGACGCAGGTGCTGGGCGTCTCACCAGCGCCGATCACCTTCAACAAGGACGGCGCTCGCCGCACGCTGGAGGTCGCGGGCAAGGGCCGCATCGCCGTACATGGCCTGCCCAGCGCCACGCCCGACGACGCGCCGTGGGTCGCCAACATCCATCCGTTCAATCCA
This sequence comes from Ktedonobacterales bacterium, assembly GCA_036258195.1. GTDB lineage: Bacteria > Chloroflexota > Ktedonobacteria > Ktedonobacterales > JADMIN01 > JAKAIY01. The sequence continues at coordinate 7,511 of DATAED010000500.1, read as the reverse complement.
GCGGGGGTCGCGCTGGCGGTCGGCGACGCGGGCAGCGGCTGGGCCGACTACGGCATGCGCTGGGACAACTCTGGCAAGAACGGCCACTATGCGCCCATCCAGTGGTCCAACGCCTGAACGCTGATCTGGCGTCGTTGAGCGGTGTGAGCCAGCGTCCGAACCCTTTCCCACGCGCTAAAAAGGGCCTGGACGCCAGGCTACCCCGTGGGCGCGCTGTGTGGAGGAGGCGGCGATGCTCAATCCATATGCGACGATGCCCGTGCGCCAGCGCAACCTGATTCTGCTGGCGCTGGTGGGGCTATCGGCGGGCGCATGGGCTCTCGTGCTCTGGCAGGCGCGGAGCATGTCGGGCGCGATGGGGCTGACGATGGGGCTGGGCGTGGCGCTCTTCCTGGGCATCTGGATTACCATGATGGTCGCCATGATGTTCCCGTCGGCGGCGCCGATGATCCTGATGTATGGCGCCATCTCGGCGGGCAAACGGCGCCAGGGGCAGCCCGCCACGCCCACGGCGGTCTTTGTCGGCGGCTATCTGCTCATCTGGACAGCATTTGGCGCGCTGGCATATCTGCTGGCGAATGGCGCCGATCTGCTGGCCAGCCAGTCACCCTGGCTCATGGCGAATGGCGCGCGCATCGGCGGCGCTGCGCTGGTGGGGGCGGGACTCTATCAACTGACGCCACTCAAGCGTATCTGCCTGACGAAATGCCGCACGCCGATGCAGTTCGTGCTTGGTTCGTGGCGCGACGGCGCGTGGGGCGCGCTACGCATGGGCATGGAGCATGGCGCTTTCTGTCTGGGCTGCTGCTGGTGGCTGATGCTGATCCTGTTCCCGCTGGGCGTGATGAATGTGGTGGCGATGGGGCTGCTGGCGGCGCTGATCTTCGCCGAGAAGGTTCTGCCGGTGGGTCGGTTCATCAGCGGGCTGGCGGCGGCGGGGCTGATCGTCTATGGCGCGGTGGTCGTCGTCGCGCCGATGGCCCTGCCCGCGCTGCTGTAAGCGCATCTGCCCACTGAAAACAGGCTCCCCCTCCATGAATAAACAGGAGGGGGAGCGGTTCGCGCCTGCTTCTTCGCGCCTACTTCTTCGAGGCAGAGGTCGGCTTGGCGGCTTTCGGCTTCGCGCCGTTGTGGCCATTGTGGCCATTGTGACTGGTCTTGCTGTGGGTCGGCTCCCAGACGGGCGTGAGCCAGTGCATGTACTCCGCGCGGCGACCGCGCGTCACGTCGGCATACAGGCTCACCAACTGCTGGGCGACAGGGCCGACCACGCCAGCGCCGATGGAGCGATGCTCGACCTCGATCACCGGCGCGATCTGCGCTCCGGTGCCGGTGAAGAAGATCTCATCGGCGATGTAGAGCTCGGTGCGGTCGACGACGCGCTCGCGGGTCAGCATCTCCAGCTCGCGGCGGGCGATCTCCATCACGCTATCGCGGGTGATACCCTGCAGGATGTTCTCGGTCGGCGGAGGCGTCACCAGCTCGCCGCCCGTCACCAGGAAGATATTCTCGGCGGAGCCTTCGCTGACATGCCCGTCGTGGGTCAGCATGATCGCCTCGTCGAAGCCGTTCATCAGCGCCTCAGACTTGGCGAAGGCGCTATTGACGTAGGCGCCAGAGACCTTGGCGCGCGCGGGGATCATATTGTCATCGATGCGCCGCCACGATGACACCATGCAGCGCAGGCCGGAGGTGGCGATGTAGTCGCCCATCGGCATGGCAAACATCGTGAAGTCATCCTGCAGGCCGTTGAGCTTGACGCCGATGATCTCATCCGCCTTGTAGGCGAAGGGGCGGATGTAGCAGTTCTCGCGGAAGCCATTACGGCGGAGGAGCTCGGTGAGGATCTCGACCAACTCTTCTGGCGTGTACGGCAGCTTGATATTCATGATCTTGCACGAGCGCGCCAGCCGCTGAAAGTGTTCCAGCGCGCGGAAGACGTAGAGTTGCTCGGTGTCGCTATTGTAGTACGCGCGGATGCCTTCGAAGCAGCCGGTGCCATAGGAGAGCGCGTGGGTGGCGATGCCAACATGAGCCTGATTGGCGGGAATGTACTCGCCGTTGAGGAACACCACCATGTCTGACCGCTGCGAGAGCGCAGCGCTTCCCGTTGTCTTCGACACGTTCAATAGCCTCCTCAGGAGAGCGTGTGGCGTCATCGCCACGCATGCGGCTTCGTCCATCGTTGGACGCTTGCGCCAGGCGTGAGGCCGCAATGGGCCACAGTTAGCATAGCGACCGCCAGAGAAGCCTGTCAAGCAAGTCGCGCGGACTCTGTGCAAGCCGCACAACGCCGTCGGTTGACGGCGTCGCATGCGGTGTTCCGCTCCGCGCGGCGCGCTCGCCACTCATCGCTCCACTGGCCGTCTCGCCGGGCCTCCCGCCTGACTCGCGACACTGCTAAGATGACTACCGGTCGCCTAAGAGCCTAATAGATGCGCTTGCCAACCGCCGACAGGGCAAGCTCTGTCGCCAGGATGGCCGTCTGGTTGTGATGGTCGAGGATCGGGTTGACCTCGACCAGATCGAAGCTGGTCATGCGCCCGCACTCGGCCACCATCTCCATCGCCAGGTGTGCCTCGCGATAGGTGATGCCGCCGTGAACCGGCGTCCCCACGCCCGGCGCCTCCGATGGATCGACGACGTCGAGGTCAACGCTGATGTGCAGCCCGCTCGCGCCATCCAGCGCGCGCTCTAGCGCCTCACGGGTGACGGCCTCCATCCCACGGCGGTCGATGTCGCTCATGGTCAGCACATGCACGCCGGCCTCGCGCAGCAATTCGCGCTCAGGGGGATCGAGGTCGCGCGCGCCGACGACGACGACGCGCTGCGGATCGACCTTGGCGCCCGCCCCGCCGACGTTGACCAGCCGCGCGTCTCCCCGGCCCGTGAGCGCCGCCAGAATCATGCCGTGGACATTGCCAGAGGGCGATGTTTTGGTGGTGTTGAAGTCGCCGTGGGCGTCGAACCAGATGACGCCGAGTGGGCTGCGCGCTTGCGCGGCCCCCGCGATGGAGCCGAGGCCGATGCTGTGATCGCCGCCCAGCGTGATCGGCAGCGAGCCGCCCTCGATACTGGCGGCGACGCGCTCGGCGAGCAGGCTGGTGGCGGCGATGATGGGGGCGAGATGCTTGGCGCGCCCCTCGGTGGGGCCTTGTTCGACATTGGCCTCAGGCTCGCTGACGGGGATTGGCTCGGCGCTGGTGACCGTGTGGCCCAGCGCGCGCAGCTTGTCGGCGATGTCGGCGTAGCGGATGGCGCTCGGCCCCATATCCACGCCGCGACGGTCGGCGCCCAGATCCATTGGCACGCTGATGAGCGTAATATCCATGTGCTCTTCTCAATTGCATCGTGGTCTGCTCGCGCGCCGTTGCGTGAGTCAGGTCGCCCGCTGGCGACGCCTCCAGTATATCGCATGCCATGTCTCTGCGCCGCGTCAGAATAGCGCAAAGTGGCGGGCGCCGTCGCGTGGCGGATATGCTACCAGTGTGAGAAAGACACCGACAACCGATTGGCGAGGAGGCAGGGCGCATGCGGGAGCGCGAGACACAGCGCAGGACGAATGGAATCGGATTGCAGGTGGGGCAGACCGTGACCATCTGTAAGCTGAATAGCGCTGGCGCAGAAGTCTTCGCCTATCCCGGTGTCGTCGCGCAGGTCTGGCCAACGGGCGCGCGGCTCGACGCCGAGTGGACGCTTCCCGCGACGGCGCTGGGCTACACCACCTTTGAGCCAGGCGACCACTTCATCGAGTGGTATTACGCCGACCGCTGGTACAACATCATGGAGGTGCGGGGCGCTGGCGAGCGGCTCAAGGGCTGGTACTGCAATATCACCTGGCCAGCCGAGTTTCAGCCCGACCGCATCCGCTACCGCGATCTGGCGCTCGATCTGTGGGTCGCGCCTGATGGCACGCTGACCACGCTGGATGAAGACGAGTTCGACGAGGATACTGCTATCGCCGCCGCCGCCCGCGCACACGCCCTCGCAGCGCTGGCGAGCCTGCGCGAGCTGGTGGCGCGCCGCGCCGCGCCGTTCGACGGGCTGCCGGGGTGAGGCCCCCAGTCCCTCCCCCGCTGCGGCGGAGAGGGGAGCTACTGCGCCGCAACGCTGGCAAGCGAGGAAATCGCTTGCCGCAGGTTCCCCCTCCCCTTCAAGTAGGGGGTCAGGGAGGGGGTCAGGGGGAGAGGTCGCTGCGTCATTTGATGAGATAGGGCAGCAGGAAGAGCGCGGCGGCGGCGTTGTTGGCGGCGTGGATGACCATGCCCGGCCAGATAGAATCACTGCGCCAGCGCACCCACGCCAGAATCAGGCCGATGACGATCAGCGGCGCCAGCGAGCCGAGATCGGAGTGCGCCACACCAAAGACGATGGCCGAGACGACGATGGAGGGCCACAGCGGGTAGCGCTTGAGCAGGCCGACAAAGACGAAGCTACGGAAGAAGACTTCCTCGCAGATGGGCGCCACCAGGGCCGCCGCCGCCAGAATGCCCAGCGTGGTCAGCGGCGCCACCCGCCCCTCCTTCAGCAGCGTGTCGCTATTGGTCTGGAGCGGCAGGTGAAACGTGGTGATGAGCTGGCTGTAGAGCAGACTTGCGCCCAGCGCAATCGCCAGCCCGACGACCACCATCGCAATCGCCGGGACGAGCGGCGTCGCGCGGAAGCCCAGCCAGCGCAGCCGCTCGCGCAGGGGCGCATCGGGCAGGCGGCGACTGAAGACGACCAGCGCGGGTGCGATCAGGAAGACGGCTTCGAGCAGGCCCGAGATGACGAAGATGACCACGCCGCTGATGGCGTCCAACGCCACCGAGGGCGGCTTGCTGACGGTCGAGGTCGAGCCGAGCAGCGCATTCGAGCCGATGCTGAAGGTCATCCACGGGATCAGCGTGACCAGCGCGCCGATGAGCATCTGGCGAAAGGTCCACGGCGACGGCGTGACGCCGCCTAGCTGCGTGGGCGCGGCCTCGGACGCAGCGAGCGTGGGCGGATCGGTCTGCGCCGGGTCATCGGGTCGGCGATCAGGGAGCGAGCGCATGCCGGAGCCTTTCACTTCACGTCACTTCGCGCGGCGAGGAGGCGCGCCAGCCGCGTCTACTATCCTGGCCATGATTGTACCGTACACCTGATACGCGCGATGGACGCCCTGGGTCGCCTTGCGTGGCTGAGGTGTTGACAATATAATGGTCGTAAGCGTTGATTCAAGCGGTCTTGCAAGGACTCGCGACGCGAACGATGTCGAGCTAGATGGATGAGAGGCATAGCGTCTGGTGAACTACACGCCGACCGAGAATCCCATCACGAATATCAACTGGCGGCGTCACCAACGGGGCTGCCCGCACTACCGCGAACGCTGGTTCCCGCAGAGCGATCTGGAGCATGGAGAGCCAATGTATCAGGTCTTCTGCGGCATGAATACCCCGCCCGGCTCCATCGAAGAGCAGGAAAAGTGCCTCTCCAGCCGCACGCGCTGCTGGCGCCTGGCCGAGAGCGTGGCCGGGACGCACACAGGTAGCGCGACCCACATCCCCATCTCTAACATCAAGCGCCGCCGCCCGGCGTAGCGCCGCTGGCCCTCAAGCCTGCTCCCGCTTCATCTTGTCTTCATCCTGCGCTTATACTGTGGCATAAGATCGAGCACCGCCATGCGCGGCGCCGAGGAGGACGAGGGCTGATGGAGGAGCGTGTGGACGCCAGCGCGGTCATTGCGGTGGATATTGGCGGCACGACGACGCGCTTCGGATTCGTTCTCCCCGAGGGCGTACTAGCCGCTCCGTGGACGTTGATCGCATCCACACAATTCTCCACTGAGCAAGGCTATGCGGCGCAGATGACGCGGCTGGGAGGCGTGGTGGAAGGCCTGGCGCGGTCTACCAGGCGGCGCAACGGAGATATCCTTGGCGTTGGCGTCTCGCTGGGCGGGCGCATCGCGGCGGACGGCGCCAGCGTGGCGGTCGCGCCGAACCTGCGCGACTACGAAGGCCGCCCATTCGTCCATGATCTGATGGAGCGCTGCGGTGGTCTGCCCGTGCGGCTGGCGCACGACGCCGCCTGCGGGCTGCTGGCTGAGTGGCGTCTGGGCGCGCTGGTGGGCGCGCGGCGCGGCGCCTATCTGACGCTCTCCACCGGCACAGGCTGCGCGATCCATCTGGAGTCGCCAGCGGGTGTCGGCGTGAACAGCTCCATCGAGCTTGGCCATCAACTGCTCGATGGCAATCAGCGCGTCTGCCTCTGCGGTCAGGTTGGCTGCCTGGAGACGTACACCGGTGGCCGCCAGCTCGCCCTGCGCTATGGCCAGCCCATCGAGACGCTGCCCCCTGAGACGTGGGCGGAGCTGGCCGCTGCGCTGGTGGAGAAGCTGAGCGTCGGACTGGTCAATCTGGCGCAGTTGACGCGGGTGGAGCGGGTCGCCGTGGGCGGAGCCATCGCGCAGCATCATCTGGAGCTGCTGCCAGCCTTACAAGCAGGCGTGCGGGTGCGGCTGCATGGCGCGTCGCTCGACGTGGTCGCGGCGCACAGGCCCGCGAACGCCCCACTGGTGGGCGCGGCGCTGCTGCTGACGACGCCAGAGGGCGAGGTGATTCACTGAGCGGGAGCCCTCACCCCAGCCTTCTCCCAGAGGGAGAGGGAGCCGGAGGGTGATCGCAGGCTGTGCGGGTCAGCCCTCAGCCAGAGCCAGTTCAGCCAGTTGCACGGCATCCACGTAACTGCCCTCTCCCGCAAAGCGGGGGAGGGGCTGGGGGTGGGGGCCTGAGTGAGAAGGAGCGGCGAGCGATGCGAGACCTCTTGACCGAGCGGCGCGTCCGCCAGCTCGCGGCGGGGCTGGGCCTGGGGCTACTGGTGTTTGGCGCGGTTCCTGTCGTCGCGCCACGGCCATTCGCCAGAGTCTTCGGCTTCGATGAGCCGACCGTGGAGGCCGCCGCGATGAGCCGCAGCATCGGCGCGCGCGATGTGGCGATGGGCGCGGCGCTGTGGGTCGCTGCCGCGCGCGGAGGGAGCTACGCGCCGTGGCTACTGGCGCGCGCCGTCTCGGATGGCGGTGACGCGCTGGCCATCGGCATCGCCGCCGCGCAGGGCAAGCGCAACCCGCGCTTCCTCAGCCTGGGAGGGCTGGCGCTGGCCGCCGCGCTGGCCGACGCCGCACTTTGGGCACTGGCGCGCCGGACGCAGGCGTGATGTGCTGAGCCTCATGCGGTCTCAAGCGTTTTGACCGAGCGAGAGGGGATGGGTGTGAATCATCCTTGCTTCGTCGAATTTGCCGCAGATGACGCGCCGCGCTTCGGGGCGATGTGCGCAGTGTTCGACGCCATCAGGCATGACAAGGAAACGGGCGCATTTCGAGACGAAGCGGACTGGCTGGCGTTCTTCGATGACGATGCGCTGAGTCATTTCTGGTGGCCCACGGCGTCTGAGCATGCGGCCTATATCGAACGCTGGCAAGCGGCGTCGGTGGAGCAGAGGTGGAGCGACCCGGCGCTCTCGCCTCCCGCATGGGTCTTCGGATCACTCTTTAT
>DATAED010000499.1:0-8439 GCA_036258195.1 Ktedonobacterales bacterium | reverse complement strand
GATGAAGCCATTGGACGCGAGCTGGAGATGGCTGAGACAGCCATGCTGGCGCTGCGACTGGCGGAAGGACTCTCGCTGACCGACTTCGCCGCGCGCTACGGGCAGCAGTTCTGGCCGACGTTTGAGCGGCGCCTGGACGACGTGCGCCCGCTCGGCCTCCTGGAAGAGGCTGGCGGGCGTGTACGGCTCACGGAACACGGGCGCATGCTGGGGAACGAGGTCTTCGCACGCCTGCTCCCCGACGGCGACGACGGCTGATGGCTAGCGTTTGCGCGACGTTGAGGTCGGATGCTCGCTGATACGGCCATGGTCATAGAGCCAGCGGGCAAACTCCAGTTGTGCCGCATCCGTCAGAAATTCACTGTATTCGGCATGCTCGATATAGTCGTCTCGCAGCGTTGCGAGCCGCTGCAGCTCGTCCGAGGTAAACATATTGCCAAGCGTGGCAGGGTGTGTATGTCTCGAAGAGGTATCGCGTATAATCATTCGTCGCCTCCCCTGGCTCGTGTGGTACCGTTGTGATGGACACCGCGCATCCGCGTCCTGCGTGTCTGCGCCTCTGCCTCTTCTCTAGTGCATGCGCTATGCCAATCTACACAGTGGTGGTGTAGCGCAGAAGAGATGGGCGCCTGGGGCGGGCACGAAAGGAGCGAGCGAATATGGGGTCTGAGCGAGGCAACGGGTCGACCAGCGCAGGCGCCGGACGTGGCCCCAGCCAGCCAGTGCGCACATCGGGAGCGCCGCTTGCCGCCAGCCAGCTCCAGCCGCTCACCTGGCCCGAACTCCGCGACGCGCTCACCCAGGATTCCCCAACGCCGCACATCGCCGAGGAGCTTCCGCGCCACGAGCTCGATGCCATCCCAAATGTCACGCGGCTCCAGACGCAGTTGCTGGCCAACCGGGGCGTGCGCGGGCGCGAGGTGGCGCTCGACTTCCTGCGAGCCGACTGGCGCGTGACGGCGGGCGAGTTGCCCGGCCAGCGAGCGGCAACGCAGCGATTGCAGGCGGCGCTGGCGCAGCGCGAGCGCATCATCGTCTATGGCGACCACGATTGCGATGGCATGACTTCGTGCGCGCTCTTCCTGCTGGCGCTGCGTGCGCTGGACGCCGACGCGACTCCCTACGTTCCTCTGCGCGAGGACGACGGGCGCGGGCTGAACGATCTGGCCGTGCGCAAGCTGGCGGCTGAGGGCGCCAGGCTCATCGTCACTACCGACTGCGGCAGCGCTAACGTCGCCGAGGTGGCGCTGGCCCGCTCGCTGGGGGTCGATGTCATCATCACCGATCATCATCCCATCCTGGGCGAGACGCCGCACGACTGCGTGATCGTCAATCCGCGATTGGCGGAGCAGCCCGGGCTGCTCGGCGATCTGGCGGGCGCCGGAGTCGCCTTTCGACTGGCCGTGGCGCTGCTGCGCGCGGTGGCTCCCGAGCGCGCCGACGAGGTGGCCGCCGCGCTGCTCGATCTCGTCGCCGTCGGCACGATCGGCGATATTGCGCCGATGACGCGCGAGAACTGGGCGCTGACCCACGCTGGAATGGAGCGCATGCGGTCGGGCGCGCGTCCCGGGCTGCGTGCGCTGCTGGCGCTGGCCAACGTCTCGCCCGGCGCGCTGAGCGAGCGCGACGTCACCTTCGCCATCGCGCCGCGCCTGAACGCCGCCGCTCGCCTGGGCCAGCCAATGGTCGCGGTGGAGCTGCTGCTGGCGACCAACTATGCCGAGGCGCAGCGGCTGGCGACGCGCCTGGACGCGCTGAACCAGGAGCGCCAGCGGCTCACCGAGGAGATCGTGAGCGAGGCGCAGGCCCAGGTGGAGGCGCAGCGCGTCGCTGGCAAGACGCTCGGCCCGCTGGTGAGCGCGGTCGGCTCAGGCTGGCCGCTGGGGATGCTGGGGCTGGTGGCCAGCCGCCTGACGGATGTCTACCAGCGTCCGGCGGTGGTCATCAGCGCGGATGGCGGCGAGGCGCGTGGCTCCGCGCGCGCGCCAGAGGGCGTCAATCTGGGTGCGACGCTGGCGGAGCGGTCGGAGGTGTTTCGGCGCTTCGGTGGCCATGCGCGCGCAGCCGGCTTCACCCTCGCCAGCGCCGATGTTCCAGCGCTGCTCGATCATCTGCGTCAGCGGCTGGGCGCAGCGTTGCAGGCAGAGGGTCAGCCTGCGGGCGCTGATGGCGCGGCTGCGAGCGCATCCAGCACGATCCAGGTTGATTGCCGCCTGCCACTCAGCCTGCTGCTGACACGCATCTACCGCGAGCAGCAGGCGCTGGCGCCGTTTGGCCCGGGCTACCCGGAGCCTATATACATCTGCCAGGGCGCGCGCATTTTCTCGTGCTGGCGCAGCGGCGCGGAGGGACGCAACCTGCGTCTGCGCGCGCGCGATGCGAAGGGCGAGGGGGTCTTCTTCTGGTCGCGGCGCGGCGATCTGAGCGAGAGTCTGCGCGCCCACCTCAACCAACTGCCTCCGCTCGACATCATCTACACGCTGGACGCCTACACCCGCGCTACCGGCGAGCTCGACCTGCTGCCACGCATCATCGCGCTGCGCCTGCTCAGCGACGACTGAGCGCGGAGCGCTATTTCTCCGGTCAGCCAGCGAGGCGCAAGCATCTGTTGGAGAGGAGTGGATAGGCAAATGGCGTGGGTCGTGCGCGCAGGAGAAGCCAAAACCCAGGATTTGATCAACGGCTATGCCCTCCACCGTCTGGTTTCTGGTCTCTATGGCTTCTCAGTGCAATTTGCCCCAGGGCTGAGCGTTGATGAGTTAGCCTTGTCGGGGCGCTTCCCACATGCCATTATTAGCTATGAGGACGAGGCGGCGCTGGCCTCATCAGTCGAGTCTGTGGGATACCGCATGCGACTCGTCAGGAGCCCCGGCACGGGCCATCATCACACATTTTGTGTTCTGTACGACGCTTCAAATGTGCTTCAATTGACCTTGCCTCTTACCGTCGCTGAAGCTTTGGCTCGCACATTCAAACGGATGCCGAATCCGCACCGTGTCCCACGGAGGCAACCCTGATGTCTCGATCCCTTAAACGCATCGAGGTGGATTTCAATACGCTGAATAGCGCGCCAGAGGATTTGGTAAAGCTCGCGTCACCCGGTTCGTGGCAAGAGCAACGACTGCCACCTCTGCGCCAGGGCGAGCGTGTTCTTCTTTATGACGCCGATGGCCTGGAGGTTGAAGCGACCATCATCCACGACGAGGCGGGGTGGTGGCTCGCTGCGCCCGATGGGGCCACATGGCGGGACACTGTGCCCACCGACAATCCGCTCCCCTCTCTGGATGCGTCACGCTAAGGCTCTCCGCTCTCCAGGATAGCCTCCCCGGAAAGAATCCATAACCCGATCTGCGCCTGCTCAGCGACGACTGAGCGCGGGCGCTGTGCGCTATAGGCCAACGACCCGCGCCCTGGGCCAGCGCCACGGCCTCCGCGATCAGCCTGGCGTCGTCGCGTGCGATTGGGCCAGTCGCCAACCGGGCGGTATTCTCCAATTCAACGCGGCCGTTTTATCACAAGGGCCACGATAGTCATCCTGCCAAACACTTCTGCCCAAACGCGAGTCTCACATGCAGATGACGCGCACAGGGCGCCCTGCCGCGCGAGAAGCGAAAGGTCAGAACTGGCATGGAGTATGAGCGATTTGCGCCGCTCGTCACGCCGCACACCGAGTTGATAGCGCGCGTCGCGGCGGCGCTGGTCGGCGCGGGCGACGCCGAAGACGCCGCGCAGGAGGCGCTGGTGCGTGCCTGGCGCGCCTGGCCCAGCCTGCGCGACGCCGACGCGACCCGCGCCTGGCTGATGCAGATCACCGTGAACGTCTGCCGCAGTCTGTTGCGCCGCGCGAGCGTGCGGGCGCCATTCGATGATCTGCGCGACGGCCCAGCGCTCGCCATGCAGGAAACGCAGCCCGCGCCAGGCACGACTGGCCATGTGGATGCGCTCGACCTGCGTCGCGCGCTGGATACGCTGGATGGCGATCTGCGCGTGGTGGTCGCGCTGCGCTTCTACGTCGGGATGGACTCAGCCGAGATTGGCGAATTGCTGGGCATACCCCCTGCCACTATTCGTGGACGCCTGCGCCGCGCGTTGTTGCGACTGCGCCAGACACTCGATGCTCCCGGCCAGCGCGTCACGCCAGCGCCGATGACATCCAGAAAGGATGCCTAGATGCCTTCTGATTATGAGACGGACATCGCCACAGCAGGCGACGGGATACCGACCCTTCCAGATGATGTGCAGGAACTCTATCAGACCTTGCAGCACGAAGGCGCGAGCTGGCGCAGGTCAGCGGCGCCAGAGATCGAGCGCGTCAATCAACGCCTGCGCTCGCAGGTGGCCCTCCTCAGCGCGCAGCGGCCCGCAGAGGAGGCGGCCACAACGACAGCGACGACGCGCCACATCGCGCAGCCGCTCGTGACGGTCAGCGCGCCCAGCGGGTATGGGAAGCCTGGTTCACATCGTCTCACCGTGGCTTCGCATCTGCGCGGCTCCGGGCCGCGCCGGTGGATCACGACGGGCGCGACGCTGGCGGTGATTGCCGGGTTCGTGAGCGTGCTGGCCCTGGCGGCGGTTCATCGTCCGACGCTTGCGCCACAGAAAGGCGACACAAGCGGCTCTGCCGTGACAGGCGTGAGCGGAGACACTGGAGCCGCGCCTAGCGGATGGGTGTCGCTCAGCAAGCTCGACTACTCTGCCGTATTCAGCGCCAACGATCCGCCAGCCATCGCGCCGAGTGATCCTAATGTGATCTACGAGACGATGGCGCAAGGGCTTCAGGAGCATGCCCCGGCCAGCATGCGTGCCACCAGCGATGGCGGCAAGACATGGCGCACGCTGGCGCTGCCCTTGCCAGCCGATCACATCGGCTATGCAGGTATCAGCGTCAGCCCAGCCAACCCGCAGGTCGTCTTCCTCTCGCTGATCGACACTGTCGCCGCCGACTGCCCGGCGAATCGGCTGGAATCGATGGGTGAGGGTAGCGGCTCGCTCTGCCGACTCGAATATACCAGTGTGGATGGTGGCGCGCACTGGCGCGCGACCAATCTGCCGCTGGCGGGCGGCGTCCCTGGGCTGCTGACGGCTAGCGCCAATTCTGGGCTGGCTGGTCCGATCCTGTCGAACTCGGCCAGCGTGCAGGGAGAGCGGCTGTTTTCTGGCTTCCTGTGTGTCGATTTCGGCTGTACGCGACTGTTGAGCAGCGCGGATGGTGGCGTGACATGGAGTTTCGCCGACCAGGGGATGCTGGCGGGTGGCGCGAAGAACGTCTGCGACTACGCCGCCAGCGCCGCCAGCGCGACACTCTATGCCGCTACCTCGGCGGGCGCGTGTGGCTACAACCAGCAGCAGCCCTACACGCTCTGGACTAGCCATGACGCCGGAGCGAGCTGGACGAAAGTAGGCGTGCTGGCCACGAGCAACGAGCGCGGCATGGTGGTGGCGCAGGACAGCGCGACTGGCGCGTCGCTGCTCTACATGGGGCTGCCGCGCACCACCGCGATGTCGCAGGATAAGATGGGTGATCCCTTCCCGGTCATCTCACAATCGCCCAGCGACGTGCTGGTGAGCGTGGATGGCGGCCAGACATGGCAGCATGCGCCCACGCAGGGCATCCCGGCAGGCCATTCTATCTACTTCCAGATCGGGCCGCTGGGAACACTGCGCGATGGCTCGGTGCTGATGGATGTCATTCCCACGACCAGCGCGAACGGCGCCGAAGCCGATAACTTCAGCGGCAGCGCCATCTACGCCTGGAAGCCAGGCGATACAAGCTGGCGCTACATCACCTCGGTCAACGCCGAGATCGACGGCCTGTTGGTGACGACTGCGGCCTCTGGCAAATCGGACACCTTCCGCGCCATACTGGTCAATCGCAGTGGTCAGGGCACGACCTTCGCCTTCATCCAGCAGGATGGCATTCGATAGGGGGATAAGCGCGCCCACGCGCTACCGCTGGCGGAGATCGACCCGCATGGCGCCTCGCTGGAGGAAGGCGTGGGCAGCGACAATCTCCGCCTCGGTGGTGTTCCAGAGCAGCTTGAGCTCGCGGTCGCCCTTGCCGAGGTCGTGGGTGATGAGCGCGGCGGTCAGGCCGGAGTCGCCTGAGCCGACGAAGACATCGACCTCGGCGCCGTCGCCGCCGACCGTGCCGGGGATGTAGCCGTAGTCCAGCGGATAGATGATCTCAGGGAAGCGTGGGTGAGGTTGGCCGCGCGGGCGGTCGATGACCACGCCGCGCTCACGCAGCAGCCGCTCCCAGTCTCCCCAGTCAATCAGCGCGGCGTCCTCGTCTGGCTGGGGAGTGTCAGCAGCCACAGCGCGCTCAGTCCTCCAACAAGCCGCGGCGCATGGCGTACTTCACCAGTTCGGCGCGGCTGTGCAGGTTGAGCTTGTCCATGATGTGCGTGCGGTGGGTATCGACCGTCTTGGGGCTGATGAAGAGGCGCTCGGCGATCTGGTTGTTGGTGTGTCCCTCGGCGACCAGCTTCAGAATCTCGCGCTCGCGCTCGGTCAGCGCGCTGTAGCTGTCGCGCTCCTCGCCGCTGCGCACACGCTGGAGGTAGTCGCCCACCATCATGCTCTGCGCCGAGGGCGACATATAGAAGCGCCCGGCCCACACGATACGAATCGCTGAGATCAACTCAGTGCTGGCGGCTTCCTTCAGGATGTAGCCCGAGGCGCCCGCGCGCAGCACCTGGAAGAGATACTCCTCGTTCTCGTGCATCGTCAGGATCAGCACACGGGTGGAATCCAGCGTGCGCTTGACCTGGCGCGTCGCTTCGATGCCGTTCATCTCTGGCATCGTGATGTCCATCAGCACGACATCGGGCTGGAGCCGCTGGGCTTCGGCCAGCGCCTGCCGTCCATCGCTCGCCTCGCCGACAACTTCGATATCGGGCTGCGCATCGAGCATCATGCGCAATCCTGCCCGCAGGATGGTATGGTCGTCCGCCAGCAGCACCCGAATCTTCTGGGGCGCTGTCTGCTCGGCGTCGCCCTCGGCGGGGTCTGCGTCTGTCGCCTGGCGGGTATCGTCTGTCATGGTAATCGTTTAACCCATCTCTTCCTGGGGCGCGGCGCGCAGCTCGATCTGCGCGACATTCAATGGGCGCAGCACGGGCGACGTCTCCAGTCCCATCAGCGGCGTCTCGGCTGGCGGGCGCTCCAGGTTGCCGGAGGTCAGCGCGCGGCCCGTCTGGCGCAGCGGAATGGTCACGGTGATCAGGGCGCCTGCCCCTGGCTCCGACTCGATCTCCACCGCGCCATCCAGCAGCGCGGCACGCTCTTGCATGCCCGCCAGCCCCAGGCCGCGATCCTGCCAGTGTTTGCGCAACATGCTGGCGGCGTCGAAGCCCTGGCCATCGTCGCGAATGGTGGCCCGTAGTCGCAGGCCGTCCTCCGTCAGCGTCACCCAGACGTGTCGCGCGTGGGCGTGCTTGGCGGTGTTGGTCAGCGACTCCTGTATCATACGATAGAGCGCTGTCTCCACCTCAGGTGGCAGGCGCTCCTTCATGCCGCAGACGGTCAGCTCGGCCTCGACGCCGCACTTCTGCTGATACTCCTTTACGTACCAGCGGAGCGCCGGTAGCAGTCCCAGATCGTCCAGCGCGCTGGGGCGCAGATCGAGGCTCATGTTGCGTACGGCGCGCAGCGTCTCATGGGCCAGCGTGCGCGTGTCGCAGATGCGCTGGCGTCCGGTGGGATCGGTGACGGATTCTTCGAGCAGCGCCAGGCTGATGAGCAGCGAGGTGAGCGCCTGGCTGGTCTCGTCGTGCAATTCGCGAGCGATGCGCTTGCGCTCCTCCTCCTGGGCATGCAGGATGTGGCGCGCGCGCGACTTCGAGAGGTCATCGATCGCCTGGAGCATGCTGTTGAAGGCGCCAGCGAGTCGGTCGGCGTCGGGATCATGGCCGGTGATGGGCGCTTTGAGCGTCAGATCGCCTGCCTGGGCCAGGGTCATCGTCTCGCGCAGGCGGGTCAGCGGAGTGAGGGCCAGCTTGAGCAGCGCGAAGTTGATCAGCACGCTGATGAGCAGCCCACACAGGATGAAGGCGATCAGAATCGGGATGCCCTCGGCGGTGTTGAGGCGGGTGGCCAGATAGGTGCCGAGTGTCGCGCCGAGCAGGATCACAACGCTGTTTGCGAAGAGGACTTTGTAGAGCAGGGGCCACGCCCAGGCGCGCTGAAATCGCGACCAGAGCCGCGCGACTCCGCCCGGATAGCCGCCCGGATAGCCGCGCGCGTCAGCGGTGATATGCTCGCTCATTGCGCTGCCGCTCCTCTCCGAGGCTCATACACTGCTATTGTATGCGGCAGCGGGAAGGGGTGTCAAAGCGACCGCTCGCGCGCGAGCGTGTCGCCACGCTTTATCATGCTCAGTCACGCTCCGTTATGCGCTCGGCGATGCGCTGGGCGCAGTCGCGCGGCGCCATAGCGGTC
>DATAED010000498.1:0-9740 GCA_036258195.1 Ktedonobacterales bacterium | reverse complement strand
GAGCAGGCGATCCACGAGCTCTAGCAGCGTGACTTCGCGTTTCTCGGCGTTCGGCTCACGCATCGCTGACCTCCTCTATGTGCTCCTCCGCCGACTCCTCCGCCGACTCCTCTGGCCCGGCGGGCGGCGCTGTGAAGCTGTATGGCGCCCACGGCCCGCTGTACGTGCTCCATAGCCCCGGCTGACGCTCGGCGACGGCGTCAACCTCCGCGATGAACGCTGGCGTCGCATCGCGCGGTACGAGGAACGCGGCGCGCATCACCTCGGCCTGCGGATCATCCTGATCGAGATCGAGCCGCGCGCCAGCCATGCGCCCGGTGAGCAGCCCGGCGCGGGCATGTCGCACGAACTGGCTGTAGGTCTGCGCGATGAGGTCGTCGAGCAGGCCCTCGGCCATGTCGGTCTGCGCGTCGGCCAGCTTACGCCGCAGCAGGTAGGCGCGCCCCGGGCTGGCGGTCTCCAGCTCCTGACGCAGCCGCGCTACATCGCCGCGCTGCGTCTCGCCCCGCTGGCGAATAGCCGCCAGATCGCCATACAGGCGCACGCCCCACTCGTCGCAGCCATCCAGCCAGGCGAGCTGAGCGCGCAGGGCAGTCTGCTCGTCGTGCAGGGCCGCGCGGACATCCTGAGCGCGTGCGTATACGCTGCCAAACTTCGCCGGGAGCATCGTGTGGCGACGATGGACTGCCTCGATGACGGCATTGTGGCGCAGCGCGCTCAGCTCCAGCCATGCAGGATCATCCGCGTGGGCGCTGATCGCCTCTGGCGAGAACTCAGCCAGCGGCACGCGGCGCGCCACCGCTAGCAGCGCGCCGCTCGCCAGCAGCTCCAGCGGCTGCTCGTCAGTCGGCGCCGTCGCGTCCACTTTGTCGGCGGCGAGCGTCGCCTGGGCGTCGGGCGTCGCGCGGATGACGCCATAGAGATACCAGCCCCATGCGTGTTCGGGCATCATCTCGGGCGTCGTTCCTGACTGGCCCTGCATGCCGCCATCACTCCTCGCTCTCCGCCGCGCCTGGCTCCTCAGCGTCCTCTGGCTCCTCTATCTCCTCGTCCACGTCCTCCTCAGCGTCAGCCGCTGCGGCCTCCTCCTTGTAGGCGCGGATGTCGTTCAGGTGATCCAGAATCGCCTCCTGCTGCTCCTCAAATGCGGCGTCGTCCAGCTCGCCGTGCTCGTAGCGCATGGTGAGATCGAGCAGGTCAGCCTGTACCTTGCCTTCGTCCAGATATTCCTCTGCCACCTGATCGTTGATCCGCCTGGCCACAAACAGCGCCGTGTCGAGCGGACCAGTCACCGGCGACGTCAGAATCTTACCGAGTAGTCGCACTGTTTGGCTGCTCCTCTGGCGTCGCGAGTTGCACCACCACCGAGACGAAGTTGTAGGGCGGCAGCGGCCCCGCGCTCTGCAGCGTGATCCTGCCCCGATTGGCTTGCCCCAGCGCCTCAACCGCCTGAGCGAATGACGACGCCTGGTTGCGCTCCACCAGGAACGACGCATTGAGGATCATCATGTCGGTGACGATGTCGGCCGTGTACGTATCGACCGCCAGCGGGCCGAGGTAGTCGAGGATGGCCTCCGCGTCCTGGGCGCGCTGGGCCTGAATCGCCGCATCGGTCAGTTCACCCAGCTCGATGCGCGCGTCGTAGGTCTCCTCCACGGTGGTGCCGCTGATCTCGTCGCGCAAGCGCTGAATGGCAGGATCATTGGCGGCGATCTGCGCGAAGAGCGCTGGCTGTTCCCAGAGCGCCTTCACCCCCATCTCGACACGCCCCGCGATATGCTGGAGCTGCGCATGGATGGCGCTGGCCTCGGCGCCCAGCAGGCGCTCCTGCACATCCTGATCGCTGGTGGCCACCGTGCCGAAACTGACGGGCAGCACATCGGTGCGCTGCAAGACTTTCTCGACAACATCCTCGTGCGCCCGCACATTGTCGAGCGTCACCTCGTATTCCTCGCTGGGCGAGTCACTCACAATTGCTGCCAGGTCGCCCTGCGTGATGATGCGCACAGGCTGCCCCGCGATGCCCTTCGCCTTGAATGGCTTGCCGCCGCTGAATGGTTGGCGTGAGGTCACACCGTACAGATAGCTTCCGACGCTCTGTGCAGGCGTGTTGCCCATAGTGACGCCTCCTTGATGTCATTGGTGTTTCGATGTGAAAAGAAGCGGCTTCCGTGTGCGCTCCTACTGTCGCGTCTGCTGTTGCTGTGGCTGCTGTTGCGGCTGCTGTTGCTGTGGCTGCTGTTGCGGCTGCTGATACGGTGTCTGCCGCTGCTGCTGCGGCTGAGCCTGCTGCATCTGCTGAGCCTGCTGTGGCTGTTGCATCGGTTGCATTTGTTGTGGCTGCCACTGCTGCCTGCCATCTTGCTGCTGCGGCTGCGGCAGCGCGGGCGACTGCGCCTGCTGCGCCCCGACCTGCTGCTGCTGGGCTCCCTGTTGCTGCTGTACCTGCTGCCGTGGGGGCTGCGAAGCCAGCGCCGTATTGCCAATGGCCTCGGCATAGCGCAGATAGGTCTCCACCGAGGCCACCACGACGCGCGCCTCGACGGTTATTAGCTCGATGCTCAGCACCGATATGCGCGCCCAGGCGTCGATCACGATGCCTTTGTCGAGGATACGGTCGATCAGCTCCAGCAACATACTGTTGGAGCCGCCTCCACGGCCTGCGCTGTCTTTCTTGCTCTTGGCTGGCACATTCGAACTGCTCGGTGATGTCACCTTGTCCTCACCTTCCTGGGTGTTCTGGTGAACCTGGCGCGCATGCTGTGAAGTGATCCTTCACCCTTGTCCCATGCGATGTCTCGACTCGATGTTCTGAGCCATCGCTGGTCGGCATGCGCCTACACGTTTCAACGTCAAGGGCGTATCCGCACGATTCATGCCCACACCCATCTCAACTCGTCACAACGCGCAGGAACATGGCGTCGTTTGCGGGGTGGGCTGCGCATCGCCTTGGGCATGAGGTGATACCTTCAGGCGGCTTGTGTCTCACTCGTGTTCACTTTGGCGGCCCAATCGCGTCTATAGGGATGAGAAAAGCAACGAGACGCCATCCGCGCGAGCGCTCTTCCAGCGCGCGGCGCGCGGATCAGAGCGCCCACCCAGCGAATGACGCCCGAGAGCTGCGCCTATGCAGCGAAATCTGAGAAGGAGCGCGCATGCGGAATGATCCGCCCGTAGCGATGTCCACCCCTGAGGCGGAGCGCGCTGATCGCCGCCATCGCCTGCGCCGCGCCACGCTGATCGGCCTCTGCATCGCCGTGTTGCTCACGCTGGTCGCCGCTGGTGGCCTCTTCGCCGCGCAGCGCTACGCCAATGCGCGCCATGTGGCGCCCGCGCCGGTGGCCAACTTCACCATACCGCTCGCGCCGATCGTGCGGCCCGGCTCTCCCAGCCAGCAGGCGCCCGCGCCAGAAACCATCGACAACTGCGCCTGTTCCGCCACGCATGCGAACATCCCCACGCCGACCTATGGCACGCCGCAGGTGGGCGGGCAGGTCGTGCTGGTCAGCATCACCCAGCAATGGCTGTGGGCCTATAAGGATGGGCGCATGGTGATGGCCAGCGCTGTGACAACTGGCATGCCGCAACTCCCGACGCCCACAGGAACCTATCACATCAGCATGAAGGAATCGAACGTCTGGTTCTACTCGCCCTGGCCCTATGGCTCGCCGTACTACTACACGCCAGAGCACGTCGATTACGCTATGCTGTTCCGCTCGGGCGGCTTCTACCTGCACGCTGCCGCCTGGCGCCACGCCTTCGGCCCCGGCACGAACGTTCCGCATACCGACCCCGATGGCACGTGGGAGACCGGCAGCCACGGCTGCGTCAACCTGCCCGTCGATGCCGCAGGCGCGCTGTATAGCTGGATCACTATCGGCGCGACCGTCATCATCGTCCACTGAGCGCAGGCGGCGTGGACAGCTCGGTGGTTTCGCTGTTGTATTTGACGTTGCTTGTTCGTACTATACTCATAGCCATGATAGCGAGCGGGCGCACAGGTGAAACAGCGAGTGCGCTCATGCGGGCGCCGCCAGGAGGAGCGTCAGGATGTCGGGAACATCGCCAGCGGAGCAGAAGTCGTCGGGCGTCGTGCGGGTACTGCGCGCCAGTGTGCTCGTGCTGTGCGTGGTCGCCGTGCTGGCGGCCATCGGCGTTGGCGCGACCGTCACAGCGCAGCGCTGGGCCTCCTCCCACCGCGTCGCAGTCAGCGCGCCTGAGGTGAGCCTGCCGTCGCAGGTGATCACGCTGGTTGAGCCAAACGCGCTCAGTCAGCGCGCGCCTCGGCCAGAGCCGGTCAAGAATTGTCCGTGCTCCGCTACGCGCCAGACCGTCACCATCCCCGTCTCGCCCGCCATCGATGTCGCAGGGCAAGTGGTGCTGGTGAGCATCACGAAGCAGTGGCTGTGGGCCTATCAGGATGGTCAGCTCGTGCTGTCATCCGCCGTGACGACTGGCATGCCGCAACTGCCCACGCCTACCGGCACATTCCACATCATGATGAAAGAGTCGAACGTCTGGTTCTACTCGCCCTGGCCGGTCGGTTCGCCGTACTACTACACGCCGGAATATGTGCCGTTCGCTATGCTCTTCAAGTCGGGCGGCTTCTACCTGCACGCGGCGCCTTGGCGCCATGCCTTTGGCCCCGGCACCAACGTACCGCATACCGACCCCGACGGTACCTACGAGACGGGCAGTCACGGCTGTGTCAATCTGCCGACCAGCGCGGCAGGCGCGCTCTACGGGTGGATCGGCATCGGCGCGACTGTCATCATCCAGCCGTGACCCCACCCTCCGGCCCCCTCTCCCACGTGGAGCGGGGAGAGTTCCTGCTGGAAGCTGGTCTATAATATGCGTTTTCCTTTCGTGTAGGATCAGAGCGATCCCTCGATCAAGGAAGCGCACGCATGCCACACGACTCGCACGATAACCAGCATGACCAGCTCGACCGCTTCGACCAGCGCGATCATCTCGATGTCTCGACGACCAATGCGCCCCGCGAACGCCCGGACAGCGATGTGGCGCGCGACATGGCGAAACGTCGCGTTCTGACGCTCGCCCCCGGCCAGGCACTGACGCTGGGCCGCGGCATCGAGTGCGATGTGGCGCTCGATGATCCGCTGGTGGCGCCCCGCCAGGCGCGGCTCGGACGCCAGGCCGACGGTACCTGGACGCTGGAGAATCTGGACGAGACGCGCCCCATCTTCGTCAATGGGCTGGCGGTGCGCCAGACACACCTCGCGCCGGGCGCCGAGGCGCAGCTTGGCCAGAGCAGCTTCGTCCTCACGGGCGCAGGCCTCATCCAGTCCGACGATCTGCGCTCCATCCGGGTCGATGCGCTTGGGCTGACGGAAACGGTGGGTGAGGGATTATTCGGGCGGCGCAAGGTCGTGCTCGACGACATCTCGCTCAGCATCCCGCCGGGGGCGTTCGTCGCCATCGTCGGCGGGTCGGGCGCGGGTAAGACGACCCTGCTCAACGCGCTCAACGGCCAGCGACCGGCGCAGTCCGGCGTGGTGCTCTACAACGGACGCAATCTCTACCGCGAGCTGGCCTTCTTCAGCCAGGCGCAGGGCTATGTGCCGCAGGATGACATCATCCACAAATACCTGAGCGTCGAGCGCGCGCTCTACTACGCTGCGCGCCTGCGTCTCTCCGAGAGCCTGACGCATGAGCAGGTCAACGCGCGCATCGATCAGACGCTCGAAGACATCGACATGACGGCGCAGCGCCACCAGGTGATCGCGCAGTTGAGCGGCGGGCAGCGCAAGCGCGTCAGCATCGGCGTGGAGCTGCTCGCGCACCCCGGCGTCTTCTTTCTGGATGAGCCAACATCGGGCCTCGATCCCGCGCTCGACCGCCACATCATGCAATTGTTGCGCAAGCTGGCGGATCGCAAGCAGACAATCATCCTGACCACGCACACGATGGAGCATATCGACCTGTGCGACGCTATCTGCTTCCTGGCTCCGGGTGGGCGGCTGGTCTACTTTGGCCCGCCTGGCGCGCTGCGCGGCCACTTTCAGATGGGCGACTACGCCGACATCTACGCCGCCGTCCAGAGCGAGCCGGAACGCTGGGCGGCGTTGTTTCGCCAGTCGCCGGAGTATCTGCGCGCGGTGGCTGGGCCGCGCCTGCAATCCGAGAACATCTCGCGGTCGCGCACGGCCACCGCCAGCGCGCCGCTGCCGCCTGCCCGCCACCCCGATCAGCTCCGTCAGCTCTGGCTGCTGACCCTGCGCTACCTGGAGATCTTCCGGCGCGACAAGATGAACCTGCTGATTCTCTTCGCCCAGGCGCCCATCATCGCGGCGCTGGTGGCGCTGCTCTCCACGCACGACATCGTGCGCGAGCTGACGAGCGCGCCGGGGCTGTCGCCGCCGCCTGACCTCGGCGCGCAGCGCACGCTCTTCATCATGGTCTGTTCCGCCGCCTGGTTCGGCATCATCAACGCCCTGCGCGAGATCGTGAAAGAGCGGCCCATCTATCGGCGTGAGCGCGCCATCTACCTCGCCATCCTGCCCTATGCGCTCTCGAAGGCGGTGACGCTGGGCGCGCTGGGGTTGGCGCAGAGCGTCATCCTGCTGCTGTTGGTGAGCCTGCGGTCGGGCTACCCGCTGCATGGCATCGTGCTGCCCGGGCCAGCGGGCGCCGCCATCGAGATGCTGCTGACGCTGTGGCTGGTCTCGCTGGCGGGGTTGGCGATGGGGCTGATGGTCTCGGCGCTCGCGCCCAACGCTGACCGCGCGGTGAGCCTGGCGCCGCTGCTGCTGGTGCCGCAGATCATCTTCGCCAACGTCATCTTCACGCTGAAAGGTAGCGCTGCGGTATTGAGCTGGATTGCTCCCTCGCGCTGGGGCATGCAGGCGCTCGGCAGCATCGCCCAGGTGCGCAATCCGTTCTCTGGCCATGCGCATAGCGCCTTCTATGCCAGTACGCCAGCGCATCTGTTCAGCTTCTGGCTGGCGCTGCTCGGGTTGATCGCGCTCTACTCCGCGCTGACGCTGCTGGCGCTGCGCCGCGCCGACCGTCGGCGGGCAGGGTGATCGTGGCTCCCCTCCCCCGCAAAGCGGGGGAGGGGTCGGGGGAGGGGGCTACCGCGAGCCGCGCTGGGCGTGCGTGCGCCTGTCGCTGTTGCCGCCGCCTTTGCGCTTGCTGTCCTCGTCGCGCTCGTTCTGGCGCGGGCGGAACTCCAGCCGGATGGCCGTGCCGTCGAAGCCGAACGCCTGGCGGAGCTGGTTCTCCAGGTAGCGCTGATAGGAGAAGTGCAGCAGCGAGGGATCATTGACGAAGAAGACGAAGGTGGGCGGGCTGACCTCCGGCTGCGTGACGTAGTAGATGCGCATGGCGCGCCCCTGCACGACCGGCGGATGATGCCGCTGCACCGCCTGGCGGATGACCTCATTGAGCTGCGAGGTCTGGATGCGCTGCTGGCGCGTCTCCCAGATCTTGAGCGCCTGATCCAGAATCTGGTTGGTGTGGTAGCGATTCTTGGCGGCGGCGAAGATGATCGGCGCATACGGCGCGAACTTGAAGCGGTCGCGCACGATCTCGCGATATTTCTCGGCGTCATTCGGCTCATCTTCGAGCATCGCCGCATTGCCGCCGGGCTTCAGCGAGACGGGATACTCCGGGTCGGCCTGCTCCTCGGACTGGCGCAGCGCCTGGCGCACCAGATCCCACTTGTTGATGACGATCACCATGCCGCGCGCCGCGTCGTCCACGTAGCCCGCGATGTGGGTATCTTGCGCGGTGATGCCGTCCATGCCGTCAATCATCACCACGGCCACATCGCAGCGGTCGATGGCGCGATTCGAGCGGATGACGCTGTACTTCTCGACGCCTGCGCCCACGCGCCCGCGCCGCCGGATGCCCGCCGTATCCAGCAAGACCAGCCGCTGCTCTTTGTGCTCGACCAGCGTATCGACCGTGTCGCGCGTGGTGCCGGGGATGTCGCTGACGATGACGCGATCCTCCCCCAGGATGGCGTTGATGAGCGACGACTTGCCCACATTGGGCCGCCCGACGATGGCGATGCGCGGCAGCCCGGCGTAGGGGTCGTCCTCTTCGTCCTCCTGGCGCTCGGGCAGCGCCTCCACCACAGCGTCGAGCAGGTCGCCGGAGCCTGTGCCAGAGGTGGCCGTCAGCGTGATAGGCTCGCCCAGCCCCAGGGCGTAGAACTCGACGGCGTCCTGGCGGCGCGCGACGTTGTCGGCCTTGTTGGCGCCCAGCACGACCGGCTTGCCAGAGCGCCGCAGCAGCGCTGCGACCTCGGTATCGGCCTCGGTGGCGCCGGACTTGGCGTCCACCAGGAAGATGATGACATCCGCCTCTTGGATGGCCAGCTCGGCCTGCGCGGTGACGCGGTTGGTGATGTCGTCGTCGCTGCCCATCTCCAGCCCGCCGGTGTCGATGAGCGTGAAGGTGCGGCCGTTCCACTCGGCGTCGGCGTAGATGCGGTCGCGCGTGGTGCCGGGCATATCCTCCACGATGGCCAGCCGCGCGCCGACGAGCTTATTGAAGAGGGTGGACTTGCCCACGTTGGGGCGTCCGACGATGGCGACGAGCGGTTTCATGGCGGCTGGCTTCTTTCTGGACGTATCTAGGGCGCGCTCCGGCGCTTCGTGGCGATTGCTGGCGATTGCTGGCGATTGCTGGCGATTGCTGTGTGTCGTCGCCACGGCGCGCGCCAGGGCAGACATCGCGGCATTCTATCACACGGGCCCCGCGCGGCGCCCCTGCTACGCGACGAATGGACTGCGGCTCCGTGTCCCTCCGCGCGACCTATCAAGCGGCCTTGCACAGGACAGCCCCAGTATCTTACAATCGGTGTATCACGTTGCGATTGTCATATCGCGATAGGTCAGCCGCTCCGATTTCAGTGTCGAGGTCGGGCGCTGGCGATTCGGCGCCTGCCCCTCGCTGAACTCCGCGCACGGCTCGCGCGTGGATGGAAGCGACCGCGCGACGCCAAGGGCAAGGCCCATGAGCGTCCCGCGCCAGAGCACAACAATGTGGTTGTCGGCGCCACGCTGGCGTAGCGGCCAACGCGCGCGCGGCCCCCCTGCGCCCTTCACCACATCTCAATAGTACGGTGTATGCTGACGCGGCGCGTGTTTCACCCCTGTTTGCCCCGCGGGCGCGACGTTGCGTCCGGCCTCATCTGAGAGCCAACGGCTCTCCCTCTCCCTCGTACACATCATGCTCGATGTTTGCGCCAGGATCGTGAGGATGCTGGCGGCAAGAGAGGATGGCAACTATGCCAGTTGCATTCGCACAGTCACCGTTCCTCCCCATCGCGATCGGGTTCTTTGGTCTGGGTACTGGCTACTTCATCTGGGGTGGTCAGGCATTGTTTGGCTTCCCTCGCGGCGGCAGCCCCGAGGTTGACCGCACCATGGGCATGTGGGGCTTCTGGATGCCCGGCTTCATGCAGTTCATCACCGGCGTCTACCTGATGGTCGGCATGACGTGGTTCGGCGTCTTCGCCAAGTCACCGCCGCTCTACATGGCGGCCCTCGCCTTCACCGCCTACGGCATCCACTGGTTTGCGATGGCGCATCGGCGCTTCATCGGCTCCAGCGCCGCGCCCGATGGCTGGATGGCGATTCCGTTTCTCATCATCTCGATTCTGGGCGTCGTGGTCTTCTATCTGGCCAACGACATCCCCGTCGCCATCGTCTTCGTCGGCCTGAGCCTGATCTACCTCAGCGAGATTCCCAGCCGCTTCCTCTCCTCTG
>DATAED010000497.1:0-24836 GCA_036258195.1 Ktedonobacterales bacterium | reverse complement strand
AAGCAGGCGCTGGGGATTCTCGGTCATAGCCAGGTACCCAACTCGATAGCCTTCACCTCCGCGCTGATCGATCAGCCACCGCGCGAATTGGCTGAGCGAATCAAGGGCTACGCCCGCAGCCACGCGCCAGCAGGCTGGGATAGCCCGCTGTTCGTAGAGTTCGCAGAGGATGAGGATGAAGGAGCAACCGACGCATCGTAGCAGTTGTCGCGGCTTGCGACGGGCGCGAGCATACGATATAGTGTAAGCTGACGAATGAGGCGCGCGGGCGAGAGGAATCCGCAACGCCAACCATCCTGTGCGCTTATCATCTATCGATCTGTATTCGGGCGTCGCCAAGCGGTAAGGCAGCGGACTTTGAATCCGCCATTCCCAGGTTCGAATCCTGGCGCCCGAGCCGATCCCACGCTACAGCGCCGCGTCTCGGCCTGGTGGGGTCTGCGCGCGAAGAGCGCGCGATGAATGAGGAGCTTTCGACCACATTATGAGACCTGTTGGGGTCATCATCCTCGCGGCGGGCAAAGGCACACGGATGCGCTCGCGTTTGCCCAAGGTGGCGCATCAGATCGCTGGTCGCGCCATGCTCGAACACGCCATGCGCGCCGTCGCTGACGCCGTCGCGCCCTCCGCGACGGGCGCCGCTACCGACGACGACAGCGCCGACGACGGGAGCGACCATAGTAGCCGCTCCACACGCTTTCTCGTCGTCGTGGGCCACGAAGCCCCCGCTGTGCGCGCCGCCCTCGGCGACTGGCGTCCCGCCACTGGCGATGTGATCTGGGTCGAGCAGCCGCAGCAGCTTGGCACAGGCGACGCCGTGCGGGTGGCCGAGCACGAAGCCACGCGCGACGACGCCCCGCCAACCATCCTCGTCACCTATGGCGACACGCCGCTGGTGCGCGCCGAGACGCTGCGCCAGCTTCTCGCCGAGCACGAGCGCAGCGGCGCCACGCTCACCTTCCTGACGGGGCAGACTAGCGAGCCAAACGACTACGGGCGCGTGCTGCGCGACTCCGCCGGGCGGGTGCGCGGCATCGTCGAGGCCAAGCACGCCACGCCCGATGAGCTAGCCATCCCCGAAGTCAACTCAGGCATCTACGCCTTCGCCGCCGACTGGCTCTGGTCGCGGCTGGGCCAGCTCCGGCCACACAGTAACGGCGAATACTACCTGACCGATCTGGTCGAGGTGGCCGTGCGCGAGCGGCGCCCCGTCGCCACCCACAGCGTGGCGCTGGCCGAGACGATGGGCGTCAACGACCGCGTGGCGCTGGCCGAGGCCGAGCGCATCCTGCGCGAGCGCATCCTGCGCGAATTAATGCTGAGCGGCGTGACCATCGAAGACCCTGCCACGACCTACACCCATGCGGGCGTACGCGTCGGGCCGGATACGATCATCCGCCCTGGCTGCCATCTGCTGGGCGCGACAGTGATCGGCGAGGGCTGCGACATCGGCCCCAACAGTGTCATCCGCGACAGCCAGATCGGCGACGGCTGCCAGGCGCAGGCGTCGTGGATCGAAGAGGCGACGATGGAGTCAGGCTCGCGCGTCGGGCCGATGAGCCACCTGCGCCCCGGCGCGCGGCTGCTGCCTGGCGCCAACCTGGGCAACTTCGCCGAGGTCAAGAACAGCGTCATCGGCGAGCGGGTGCAGATGCACCACTTCAGCTATATGGGCGACGCCAGCGTGGGGGCTGACACGAATGTCGGCGCTGGCACGATCAGCATGAACTATGATGGTAAGAACAAGCATCGCACGACCATCGGCGAGCGCGTCTTCCTCGGCTGCGATACGCTGCTGCGGGCGCCCGTCACCATCGGCGATGACGCCAACACCGGCGCTGGCTCGGTGGTGACGCGCGATGTGCCAGCCGGCGCGCTCGTCGTGGGGATGCCCGCGCGAGTGGCGCGCCGTGTCTTATCGCACGGGCAGGCGTCGGAGGATAGTCCGGCCCCGCCCGAGGCGCAAGAGTCCCAGGCCCAGGCCGACGGCGGCGCGCATGAGCAGCCGCCCAACCAGTCTGAAGGCGCAAAGGGGTAGGTACGAAATCGTGGACAGTGGGAGTAGTGGCAGTATAGGCGCGCTCAGTCTCTTGATGGCCACACCGAAGCACAGCTTCAGTGGCTATGATTGGGCGCTCATCATCGGGCTGTTCGTCGTGCTGCTGATCGCGGCGGCGTCGGCGGCGGCTGAAACCGCGCTGACCTCCATCAGCCACATCCGCATGCGCAACCTCGCCGAAGAAGGCGACATCAAGGCGCAGCGCATCCGTCGGATTCTAGAGCATCCCGACGCCTTTCTCTCGACGATTCTGGTCGTCAGCAACATCTCCGTCATCACTGCCTCGACGCTGGCGACGCTCATCGCGCTGGATACAAATTTTAGCTTCGCGGAGGTCGCCTCGACTGTCCTGCTCTCGATCATCGTGCTGATCTTCTGCGAGATCACGCCGAAGACGGCGGCGGTGCAGAATCCCGAGCGCGTGGCGCGCTTCCTGTTGCGCCCGCTGGAGATCGTCTCGGCGATCCTCAAATATGTGGTCATCGCGCTGACCGGTATCACCAATGGCCTGCTTGGGCTCTTCGGGGTAGACGCGCGCCATCGCGGCCCGTTCCTGACAGAGGACGAGCTGCGGCTGATGGTCGAGGTCGGCGAGGAAGAAGGCGTGCTCGAAGAAGAAGAGCGCGAGATGATCCACAACGTCTTCGACCTGGGCGACACGGCCGTGCGCGAGGTGATGGCGCCACGCATCGACATGGTGACCGTGGAGGCCGACGACGCTATCGAAGACGCCACACAGGTGATTGTGCAGGGCGGTTTCTCGCGCATCCCTGTCTACGACGACAGCATCAATGACATCATTGGTGTGCTGTACGCCAAGGATCTGCTGCGCGTGCTGGCTACCGGGCAGACGCCGCAGAAGGTGCGACAGATCCCGCTGCGTAGCGCCTACTTCGTGCCGGAGTCGAAGCGCCTGGATGACCTGCTGCACGAGATGCAGCGTCAGCAGGTGCATATCGCGATTGTGGTGGATGAATACGGCGCGGTCGCTGGCCTGGTGACCATCGAAGATCTGGTGGAAGAGATCATCGGCGACATCAAGGATGAGTACGACAAGGAAGAGCCGATCTTCGAACAGGTCAGCGATACTGAGTTCCTGGTGGACGCCAAGATCAGCGTGGGCGACCTGAACGAGCGCATCGACGCCGACCTGCCCGCGCAGGACTACGATACGCTCGGCGGCTTCGTCTACACGCAGCTCGACAAGATTCCCGCCGTCGGCGATGTGGTCACATACAAAGATCTGACCATTACCGTGCTGGGCGCCAAAGGCCGCCGCGTCACCAAGGTCAAGATCGTGCGCGAGTTGGGGCCCGACGCCAGCGGCCCGCGCTCCGATCATCTGGAGGCCGTGCGTGGCGAGCGCGACTCCGAGCGCAACCGCCGCGAGGCGCGCGAGGCGCGCAGCGCTCGGGAGGCGCAAACGCAAGATCGCTCGCAGGCGCGCGATCATCTCGCAGAGCGGCTGCGCTAGCTGCTGGCGATTGAAATCGCGCCTGGGAGGCCGCCTGCGGGCCGCCGCAAAACCCGCCTGCGCGGGTTCGGAAACCGTCTGCCCGTGGCTGCTCCGGTTCCCGGCGGGCCAAGAATCGCCTACCGGGATGATAGCCCATTCGGGTAGGAGCGTCACACTGCTATCCGTTCCTGTTAACAAGATGGCGAGTAGTCCGTTACTCTGTATACCTGAGTTACGTATCCACATACGAAAGGGCCATTTCGTGGCCTCGCGATGCTTGTGATATGCGAACTCAGGCAGGCAAGCGACGCCAGCATGACGCTGCGTTGCATGCGACCCACCCGAAGCCAGAACACTCGCCCCTGTCCCATATGGCGCTGCTCCGGGTGCGGTCGTACTGCTCAGCAGTCACCAGTGCTGTCTCGCTGACGCTGAGAGTGGAGATGAAGCGACCTGCGTTATTCGTTCTAACCAGCAGGTGGGAGGAGGAGGGCGCTCGCGCGGATTCGAGCGCACCAGCCGCGTAGTGTCCATCGAAGCAAGCTCGCGCCGTTCGGGCGAAGCGCGCGACAGGGCGATCTGCGGCGACTCACATTGTCGCAGGCGGCGGGCGCTGCGGCATGTATCCATTGCGTACCCATCGCGCATCCATCAATCATTGGACACGTATTCAGTCCGACTGCGGTATCGAATGACAACGCGCCACGGCGTCGTCACTGCCAGACGAGCGGCCGCCTCCCCTCATGAACAGGGAGGGCGCAGGTCAACCAGAGGTGCAGCGCGGCGGCGGGACTCTCACGGAGGACTGGGGGGAGAGTTCCGCAGGGATTGCCGTCCAGGCGCACACGGCCTGTGCCGTTGAGGCCTGAGAGGAAGAGGTGTAGGTCTTATGCTCGTACTTCGTCGCAAAGCTGGTGAGGCGATTGTCCTCAACGGCGTCATTACCATTTACGTGCTCGCCGTCGAGGGTGAGCGCGTCAAACTGGGTATCAGCGCGCCGCCGGAGGTGGTCATCGTGCGCTCTGAGCTGCTCGACAACCCGAGCGGCGTGCCAGGTGGCCCCATGAGTGCGCCCGCTACCGGCCCGCTGGGAGCACGGCCCGGTGGCCAGATGGATGCCAGCCCGGACTATGGACGTGGCCCGCGTCCCCCGGAGCGCCCGTACCGCGAGCCGGAGCGGCCTTACCGCGAGCCGGAGCCGCCCACGCGCCTGCCCGACGGCGGATCATCGTCGTCTGGCCCCGATCAATCGGGCAGCTACAGCGTGCCAGCGCGCTATACACCGCGCCGCCGCTACGACAACTACGGCGAGGAACCCGGCGCGCCGATCTCTGGCCCACACGACACGACCCGCTACCGCTAGCGCCCCCTCCCCAGGCCCCTCCCCGCGTTGCAGGAGAGGGGAGCTAGTGCGTGAAGCTACCCCACGCCACAACGCCTGGCCCAGGTTCCCCCTCCCTGAAGGGCGAGCGACAGCGAAGCCCTGGTTCGGGTTCAGGGTTCCCGAACCAGGGAGGGGGTCGGGGGGAGAGGTCGCGCCCTACAGATCGGCCAGCGCCTCGGCGGGCGTGCGCAGGCGACCAAAGTAGATCGGCGTGTCCAGCTTCGTATACTTGCGCGACTCCACCGCGCGCAAGGCCAGCATCATGTCCTTCAGCTCGGCAGGGTCATCGGACTCATTGGCGAGGATGAAGTCATAATCGCCCAGCGCGAAGGAGTCCACCGTATTCGAGAGGACGCCGCCGCCTTCCTCGGTCGCCGTGGCGGTCGCGGCGGCGCTGGTCGCCGTAGCCGCAGCCTCACCACGCGCGGCGCGGGCTAGCTCGACCACACGCTCGCGCGGGATGGCGTACTTGCGCCCCACCTGGCCGTGCTCGGCCATCATACGGCGGCGATCATCGAAGGGCGTCGAATACCACTCGTTCGTCTTCACGAACGGATAGACGCTCACGTAGGCCTTAGGCGGCGCGCCGGTGACGAAGGCCGGGCTATGCTCGGGATCGTAGCGCGGCACGCTGACCACCCCAAGGTACGTCTCCGCCTGGATCAGATGGCGGCCCAGCTCGCTCTGGCGCAGCGCCACGCCCAGCCGCTGGAGCGCATCCAGATCGTCGCCCCACACCCAGAACAGCAGGTCGGCGTCGGCGCGCAGCCCCACCAGCGAATAGGCGCCGCGCAGTGTCACGCCCTTGTCGCGCCCCTCCAGCGCCCGCAAAAAGCTCTCCTTCGCAGCACGCTGGCTGCTGGCCGGGAGGCCGTGAAACGCAGTATCGAGGCGATAGAGCCACTGAATCGAATAGATCGTCCGCTGGGCGGTCGTGTCTGCCATGTCATTCTCCAGAGATGATGCGTCGCGCCACGCGCGGACGTGAGGGTGGTGATGATCGCAGCGCAGCGTCATCTGCGCCGTGTGGAGCGCCTCATTCGGGCGCCCATCGCCTATTGTAGCACTCGCGCACAGCCCGGTCGCGTCATGGGCGCCGCATTCCGGCGCCATCTCCCTTTTGCGGGGCTCGCGGCATAGAGAGAGGTGAACGGGTGGCGTGGCTGGCCGCGCCATTCGCGCGTGAATCTCACCCGCCGACATCGTCTTGTTTCATGAGAGAGGATCAGCATGTGCAAGTGACGGATGATGACGACGCTATCAAACGCTGCCAGCAGGGCGACATCGAGGGGCTGGCGACGCTCATACGCCGCTACGAGATGGACGCCCTGCGCCTGGCCTATCTGCTGACGGGCGACCGCTATCTCGCCGAGGACGTCGTGCAGGATAGCTTCTTGCAGGTGTACCGCGCGGCGTCGCGCTTTCATGTCGGGCGACCATTTCAGCCGTGGTTCCACCAGATCGTCACCAACACCACCCGCATGCGCAGGCGGGCAGACTCGCGGCGGCGCGAGGTCAGCCTGGATGGGCTGCTGGGTGTGGCGGGACGTGAGCCAGCAGCGCTGCCCGGCGATGGCGCCTCGCCGATGCATCCCGTCGGGCACGCCGAAGCCATGGAAGATCGGGCGGCCATCGGGCAGGCGCTCGCCCTGCTGACCGAGAAGCAACGCGAGGCCGTCGCGCTGCGCTACTACTTCGGCTACGGCGACGATGAGATCGCCACGATTCTCGGCTGCCGCGTCAACACCGCGCGCCACCGCATCTATGATGGCCTGCGCACGCTCGAACAGATCATCCAGCAGCGCTTCCCCTGGCTGCTGCACGAGACGCTGGGCCAGTCTACCGCAGCCAACGGCAGAGCGAACGGAAACCTCCGACGCGACATGCCCACCACCAGCGCAAAGGAACAGATCGCAGATGAAGCCCATAAATAGCTCTGACGCTCCGGAGTTCGAGGAGCAGGCGCGGCGCTTGCTGGCGCGCTACGCCGAGAGCATGCCCGCAGAGGCCAGCGTGGAAGCGCGCGTGCGCTCGCAGCTCAGCGCGCAGGAGCCGCAACGCCACACAGCGTTTCAGTGGAGGGCGCCACGATGGGGAGTGGACGACTGGGCGCGCGGCGCCGTCAGCCTCGCGCTGGTGATCGTGCTGGTCGCCGGATTCGCGGCTGTGCTGCGCGCGCGCCAGAGCACGGCGCAAGGCACGAACGTCACGGGCGGCAAAACCGCGTCGTGCGCCAAGGTCGAACCGAATCACACCATCAAGCTCTGCGCCGAGCAGCAAGTTGGAGCTACTATCACGCTCGGCGAGGCCTATGCAGACCCAACTCGCACCGAGGTGGAGATACATCTTAGCCTGACGGGAGCCAAACTCCAATTCAACGGCGACAGCGCGCCCAGCTCGCCAGCCGGAGTCTTTCCGGGGGTCATGACGCTGCAAGACAGCCAGGGCAATCTGTATTCCCCAAACGAGTTCTCGGTGGGCTTCAACTATGGACAGGAAACGATTTCCGGCGTCCTGGGACCAAACACCCCGACACCCGGCTTTGCCGCCTTCGATCCCCTGCCGCACGACATGCTCGGCGCGCCGCAAACACTCACGCTGCACATCGCATCCATTGGCCTGCAGTACAACACGCCGCAGTACAAATGGACGCTGAGCACCCTCATTATGAATGGGCCTTGGACGTTCACCTTTCAGGTGACGCCACAGGCCGGGCGCTCGATCACATTCAACGTCGCGCCGCAGACCTTCAGCGGCATCACCTTGCAGCCGCTCCGCATGGACATCGGCCCAAAGGACGGCAATGATTTTGACTACCTGGGCGGCGGCGAGCGTCTGGTGCTGCGCGTTAGCGGCCTGGCTCCAGACACACGCCGCAGCACAGTAGCAGCTATGCCTTTCAAGTTCTTCGACAAGCTCGGCCGTGGGGCGGCCGCCGAAGGCTCAGACGGACTCCACTTTGAGGGGCAGCTTCCGGCTTCGGTCGCGGGCATGACGGCGATACAACCGGCCTCGCTCGCGCTGGATCCTGAGGCGGGGGCATCCGGAACACTCGATCTGGAAGTCATCTTCCTGGGGCTGCCCAAGGTGACGGGAACGCAGATGCTGACGATCAACCAACTCGCCACGTCGAGAAGCGGTGACGCGGTCTCCTATGTCAAGGGGAACTGGTCGTTCCAGCTTCCACTGGGGTGAGCGGCCCCCTCCCCCAACCCCTTCTCCCCGCTTTGCGGGAGAGGGGAGCTACGGGGATGTGCCTCAGTCGTCTAGCGCGTCTTCGGCGTCCAGCTCAGGGTCAGCGTCGGCGCGCTCTTCGCCATCCTCGCTGGGCGGCTGGCCGTGGGCCTCGGCCCAGAGGCTGCGGATGGCAGAGCGCGCCACGCCGTAGCCGAAGCCGCGCCGCTGCAAAAAGCCGCCCAGGCGCAGCGCGAAGGTGGGATAGTCAGCCTGGGCGAGACTGCCGAGGCGCTTGCGGCCCGCGGCGATGGCGCGCTGCTCGTCATCCTGTGGGTCAGCGCTGGCGGTGGCAGTCTCGCGATCCACGCCGTGCTGGCGCAGCTCCTGCTGGATGGCGCGCGCCGAGCGTGGGCTGAAGCGCTCGCGCTGCTCGGCCCAGTAGGTGGCGAAGGCGGTGTCATCCAGATAGCCGAGCTGTTGCAGGCGGTCGAGCGTGCGCTCCACTACTTCGGCGGAGGGCGCGGCGCGATGGGGCGCGGGGCGCAGCAGGCGGCGGCGCACCTCAGCGCGGCTGCGCGGGCGCGGCGCCAGGAAGCGCACGGCGCGGTCGAAGGTCTCGCGCTCAGCCGCCGCCGCGCGCAGCCGCTCCAGATCGTCCTCGCTGAGCGCATCGCCGGGGCCGAGGCGCTCCTCCGCCACCAGCGTCTCATCCAGCAGCAGCGTCGCGCCGTTGTCCAGCTCGATGTGGTAGCGATTGGGTCGCCGCTGGTCTGGCCGTACCGCCGTGATGATGGGCATGATGCTCAGGCTTCCTCCGCTGATACCGCGCCGCGACTACTGCGCGCCGTTCGGTGGAGTATTCCGCCGCTGGTGGTAGGCGGCGGAAGCGGAGCGTGTGAACCGCAGGGCCAGCGCATCCAGCCGCACGGCCAGCGGAGTCAGCAGCGGGCGGCGGCGCACACGTCCATGTGCGCAGTCATTCAGCAGGCGCAGCCAGAGAATGAATCCGCCCAGCGCCAGCGCCAGAAAGAGCGCCCAGAAGAGCAGGCCGAGCGCGGTCAGCCAGGCGCCAGCGGCAGGCCAGTTGCCCAGCGCGACCAGCGCCACGAAGAGCATGGTTTGGGCCAGCCCCAGCGCGCCAAAGAAGATGACCGACTGCGCCGCGTGCAGGCGGATCAGGCCATTGCGCCGCTCGCACCAGAGCAGGTAGCAGGCAGGCAACAGCGGGAAGACGTAGCTCAGCGAGGCGCGCAGACGCGGATCGCGCGGCGTCAGGGTCGCGAACGACTGCTCAGGTGAGAACGGCTCACGCGGCGGCATACGGGTGGTCATGGCTCATCAAAGGGCGAGGGCGGATATGGCTCACGCGGTGGCGCGGAGTAGCGCTCGGCATAGGCTCCGATCACGGGCAGGCTCAGATGATGCCCGCTCCACGCGGCGAACATCGGCCCCAGCCACAGCGCGATCACCGCCAGAAAGCCCAGCAGCGCCATGCCCTGGCCAACCTGCGCGAAGGCTGGCTGGTGGGTGGCCGCTGTCAGATCGCCGCACAGCTCCCAGAGGATGTACAGCACGACGCTCACCACCGTCAGCAGGCCCGTCAGCAGGATCGACTGTACGGCGTGGAAGCGCACATAGCGATTGTGCCGCTCGTTGAAGTAGACCCACAGCCCCGACACCCACCAGAAGAGATAGCTCAGCCCGGCCAGCGCGTTGGGCGTGTTGAGCGAGCTGGCGCCCCAGGATGCGGCGACGGTCCAGGGCATGTGGGTTGGCGACGAGGGAGAAGCCAGCGGCGACATCGGCGACAATGGCGACATCGGCGACAATGGCGACAATGGCTGGGGCGGCTGCACGGCTGGCCCCGGCCACATCGGCGTCGCGGGCGCATCGCCGGGGCTATCGGGGCGGTCACTCTGGCCGTAGGCGTTCAGCGCGGGCAGATCCACGCGCGTGCGGTCGTCGCTCGCCGGTTGGCGGTCGGCGGCCAGTGGAGCGCCAGCGGCTCCCAGCGGAACCCCTGGCTGACGCGCAGCTTTGGATGGCCAGCGGTCCAGCGGCGATTCACCATCGACTGCGGCACGCGAGTCGCCCATCCCAGCCTCCTTCGCAACCCTGGCGCACGGTTCACGCCCGCGTTGGTCGCTCCACATGCGCGTGTGAAGCAGCGCATCCGTCCTGAGACGCGCTGCCTCCACCAGCGTCCTCACTGCTGGGACGCGAGCGCAGTGGAGCGATCATCCGCCGACATAACGCAGATACTCATCAGTAAGAGCGCTGAACTGCTTGTGTGGGTTACTTCCGCCAAACTTTTGGCGCAAACTCGTGACTGGCTCCTCGATATCCGCCGCTTCGGCCACCTCAATATCCTCGCTGATGATCGAGTTGAAGATCGGCGGATGGATGCCAGGGATCGCATCGCGGCGCATGCTCGTCACCGTCTGGCGATGCAGGCGGCTATTCGGGCGGAAGCGCGAGACGACGATGCCCAACCCAAATATCTCATGCTGGGCCCGCAGCGCGAAATCGGCCATGCGGTCGAGGACGAGCGGCACACCCAGCGTCGAGAGGATATCTGGTACGACCGGGATCAGGAAATACTTGCTGATGGCGATGCCATTGAGCGTGATGACGCCCAGATTCGGCGGGCAGTCGATCAGCACATGGTCATACTCCGGCAGCACATCGCGCAGCGCTTCCCGCAAGGTATAGACCATACCGTCGCGATAGCTGTCGAGGTCGGCGACCTTGGTGATTTTATCCTGGATGCGGTGCAGACGAATGCTGGCGGGCAGCAGATCCAGCCCGGGCATGCCGCCGCCGATATTCGAGACGCGCGTGATGATGGCGTCGCGCGCGTTGAAAGTGCGCGAACCTTCGAGTTGATCGCGGAAGAGCTGATAGAGCGTCTGCCCGGATTGATCGCGCTCGCGCCAGCGCCGCTCATTCACCATGGCGATGGTCGCGTTGGTCTGAGGATCGAGGTCGATGACGAGCACACGCTTGCTGTGCTCTCCGGCCAGGTAATGCGCCAGGGCCAGCGTGAGGGTGGTCTTTCCCACGCCGCCTTTCAGGTTGATGATACTGGTGACGACAGGCATCGCCCTCTGTCCTCTCGTGCTCCCGCTCGCTGCCTGCGTATGCCCCCGCATAAGCTCCAGCGTTGGCTATCGTAGTCTGCCTTCATAGTATCGGACCAGCGCGCGATTGTCTACCTGAATGGGAGACAGGCGTACACAGGAGGCGGCGCCCGTTTGTCTCCGCAGCGCGAGCAAACTTGAGGCTAGCCGTGCGGCCTGCCCTCGTGTACACTGGAGTCGCCTGCTCGCGCTGGCTGGCTCGTCTGCGCCGCGAGCGCATCGTCAACCCTGTCAAACGAGCGGTTCCCCACGGGAGGGAAAGGAGCGACGCGATGGAGGATCAGCATCCACCTACACCCACCAGCGAGGCGCCGCCAGCAGTGGCGCCGCGCCTGGCGGAGCAGCCGCAGGGCGGCCCGGGCGATCTGCGCCCAATGTGGCCGGGGAAGGGGCCGGGCGCGGGCGCGCGGCTCTCGCGACGCTATGCGCTGGCCGCGCGAGCGCTGGCGACGGTCTGCGCGCTGCTCGCCTTCTATGTGAGCTGGGCGCCGCTGGCCACGGCAATCACCTCAGGTGATCTGAATCAGGGGCCGACCGGCCCGCTCTATCGCTTTGGCCTGACCGCCGCCGAGCTGGGCGCGGCGCCGCTGCATGCGCTCTTTGGGGCAGGCTTTTTTGGCCCGTGGAGCGTGCTAACGGTGCTGGGCGTGCTCATCAGCCCGCTGCTGTGGCAGACGACATTCCGCTGGCTGCGCTGGCTGGCCATCGCGCTGTATGGCTGCTGGCTGGTCGCCATCATGATCGTCTTCATCGCGACGGCGCAGGTCATCCTCAGCGCCCTGCCGACTCAACTGAGCGCGGGCGGTGGCCCCTACATCGCCACGCTCTATCCCTACACGACCCGCGTCGCCATCTACCATATCTCGCCTGCCTTTGGGCTGTGGCTGGTCGTCGTGGTGGCGCTGCTGGGCCTGGCCGCCGCCGCCTGCGCCGCAATGTCCGCCCTGCGCTATCAGCGCGCGCGCGTTCCCGTCGCGCCGAGCGTGCAGGGCGAGATCGTCACCCACACGGGACGCCCCTCGCGCTCGCTGCCGGGTTCCGGCGCCATCACTGGTGGGCTGCTGCTGTGGGCATGGGGATTCTTCCTGCTGCCGTGGGCCACCGTCAACTGCGCGCAGAGTCCACTGCTGCTCGGCTCGTGCCAGGGCATGCCCGTGACGAGCGCCTTGCAAATCGGGCTGGGCGACGCACGGACGTTCTTCGATCCCAGCGCCGGGCTGGTCGCCATCACGGGATTGCTGCTGGTGGGCGCGCTGGGCATCTTGCTGGCGGTGTGGCGGCGCGACATCACCCGCACGCTGTGTAGCTGGGCCACTGCCTGGCTGGCATTCGCGCTGATCTGCGCTGCGGTGGCGGTCGCGGGGGCGCAGCGAGCGGTGAGCGACGCGCCTTCGGTTGGGCTGCCAGCGGGCGACTGGCGCGGCGATAGCGGCGTGCTGATCGTCTTCCTGGCGCTGCTGCTGGTGGCCATCGGACTGATCCCGCTGTGGGCGGTGGCCGTGCGCACGGCACAGCGGCGCGCGGCGACGAGTGATCCGCAGGGCGCATGAATCCGGGCCTGTATGGCGGCCATAAATGGTCGGCGCACGGCACGGACGGGGCATGCATGCCCTCTGCGTGCTCCGACCATTCAAGGCTGAGCGCGCATCCGGCGTCCTATCGACTTTGCGGCTATTGAGGAGTACGCATGCTTTCGCTCGATGCATCCCAGATTGCCCTGATCGAGGTGGCTGTGGCGGCGCTGCAAACAGCGCTGTTGGTGGCGGCAGGTGTGGTGGCCTGGCGGCAGTGGCGCGAGGCGCAGCGAACGCGCTATCTGGGAGCCATCCTGCGTATGTTCGATGAGCTTGATAGCCGCGAGGCGTATCAGGACGCCGACGCCACGCTCGGCCTGCCCGCGAGTATCCAGGAGTTCACGCCAGAGGAGCGCGAGCTGGCCACATGGACAACCCGCGTCTATGAGAAGCTGGCCTTCCTCGTGGAGAGCGGCATGATTCCCGCCAAATACATCGTTCCCATCGACTCGCGGCGCATCGTGTGGACGTGGGACGCGCTCCAGCCATACATCGAGGAGCAGCGCCGCCTGCGCGACTCTGGTGGCGCGTATCGCATCAGCGGTGATGGGCGCTATTTCGAACTCTTGGCGAGGCGCGCGCTGCGCTATCGCAAGCAGACGTTCGGCGCGTCTGGCCGTGTCCACCCGCCCATCCCCGAAGAGTATCGCGCCAGAGTGCGCGCCGTCATCGCGCGCGGTGAGCGCATCGGCGCAGGCGGCTCGCCGCGCTAGGCTGGCCCACACCCCAGCCCCTCCCCCGCTTTGCGGGAGAGGGGAGCCACACGGAGCCTGGCCTACGGTCATCTCCTGCTCCCTCTCCCTCTGGGAGAGGGCTAGGGTGAGGGCGCGCCGCATGCAACAAAGAGCGGGCTGGCGACGCATCCCTCGATGCGCTGCCAGCCCGCTTGCATGTGCGCCTGCGTCGCGGCGCGGGGAGTGATTATCCTGCGGTAACGTTGGCCGTCTCCAGCGAGGGGACTTCCTGCGTGCAGAAGGCGCAGCGCGTCGCCGCCAGCGGAATCTCGCTGATGCAATAGGGGCACTCGCGCGTGGTAGGCAAGCCCGGCGCCTGCTGCTTGCGGTGCGCCATCAGGAAGTTGATCGGCTTGACGACCAGGAAGAAGATGACGGCCGCGAGGATGATGAAGCTGACCAGCACGTTAATGAAGTCGCCAATTTTAAACGTGCTGTGATTGACCGTGAACGCGATGGCTCCGAAATTCGGCTGACCAAAAATTGCCGCAACTAACGGGGTGATGAGATCTGCGACCAGCGCTGCGACCACGGCGCCAAATGCGGCGCCAATGACCACCGCGACCGCCAGGTCTACGACGTTGCCACGGAGGAGAAACGCCTTGAACTCGTCCATCAGGCTTTTCACGTGCAGCCCCCTATCGCCGTTCGCCTGAGCGCGTCCAGCCCTCAGGCAAGTGGAGTCTCCCAGACCACAATTGGCCTGGCGCGAAGGTGTAGCGCGTCCGGGGTGAGGTATGGAACTATGCTAAGACAGACGTATATAGCGAACAAGTGGTTACGTTGGTTCTCAATCCAGTGGCAGGGAAAGCGAACGGCTATTGAGAACTGAATCAGCGGCCATCGCACGAGAGATGGGTCGAGCCGATATGCAAGGCGGCGACGTGTCTCAGACGCTCGCTGGCTGGAGGATCATGGGCCCTGTGTAGTGGGACGCCAGCGCCGCGGGCAGCGCCACCGAGCCGTCGGCGCGCTGGCCGCGCTCCAGCAGCGCCGCCAGCGTGCGCCCGATGGGCAGCGCCGAGCCGTTCAGCGTATGCGGATAGCTCGCCGGGGCGCCGGGCCGCGCATGGTAGCGCAGCCGCAGCCGCCGCGCCTGAAACTCGCCGCAGTCGCTGACCGAGCTAATCTCGATGTAGCGGCCCTCGCCCGCCAGCCAGACCTCCAGATCGAACGTGCGCTGCGCGCTGAAAGGTAGCTCGCCCGCGCACAGCTCCACCACGCGATAGGGCAGATCGAGACGTTGCAGCAGCGCCTCCGCCGAGGCCACCATGGCCGTCAGCGTCGTGTCCGCCGCTTCTGGCGCGACCACCTGCGCCAGCTCTACCTTGCCAAACTGGCGCTGCCGCAGCAATCCGTGCGTGCGCGCGCCAGCCGAGCCAGCCTCGCGCCGGTAGGCCTGCGTGTAGGAGGTGTAAGCCAGCGGGAGCGCGGCGGCGTCGAGCGTCTCGCCCGCATGCAGAGCCATCAGTTGCGCCTCCGCCGTGGGGCTGAGGTAGAGGTCATCGGCGGGCAGCGCGAAGAGCTCGTGGCGATGTTGCGGTAGATGCCCCGTCCCGACCAGTGTCTCGGCCAGCAGCAGATCGGGCGGCGCGACCTCCGTGTAACCCGCCTCGCGGTGTGCGTCGAGCATCCAGGCGGCCAGCGCACGCGCCAGTCGCGCCCCCGCGCCCATCAGCAACGGAAAGCGCGGCCCAGACATGCGCGTGGCCCTCGGCAGATCGAGGATGCCCAACCGCGCGCCGAGCACGTCATGTGGCTTAGGCGCGAAGTCGAAGCTGGGATGCTCGCCCCACGCGCGCACGACCGCATTGGCTGAGGCATCGGCGCCGTCGGGCGTGCGCGGATCAGGGATGTTCGGCAGGGTCAGCGCCAGCGCCTGCATGCGCGCGGCCAGCGTATCCAGCGCGTGGCGGGTCGCCTGCGCCGCGTCGCGGGCCTCCGCCTGCTGCGGGTCGCGCGCTGCGCCGCGCTGCCGCGCCTCGGCGGCCTGCGCATCGAAGCGCGCCGCCAGCGTGCGCCGCTCGGCGTCGAGCGCCAGCCACTCCTCCAGCGCCGCCAGCGCCTCGGCTCCGGCGTGGCGGCGGCGCAGCGCGGCCCGCGCCTGCTCGGGCTGGGCGCGTAGCCAGCGTTCACTCAGCATCGCGCCTCGCCTCCCACATCCCTTCTCCCGCTGAGGGACAGGGAGCGCCAAAAGCCCTCTTTCCCCGTGGGAGAAGGGGTGGGGGGGTGAGGTCTCATTTTGGCGTCAGGGTCAGCAGCGAGACGGTCTGCTTCGCCACCGCCGCTGGCGAGTAGTCCATCGACTGATAGGTATTGGTGTCCCATAGATGCACCAGGTCGGAATAGTGCTGCGAGAAGGGCTGGCCCGATTCTCCAGTGGTCGTCACCCATAGCGAGTTATCCAGGTTGGAGAGGTCGATGATCTCGCGCATGGACGAGACGGTGTGCTGAGCATAGTTGGGCGGATCGGCGGTGAAATCGCCATCGCCGCCTACGCTCACCGTCACACTATCGCCCGGACGCGAAACTGGCGCCACGCCGAAGATCAGATTGAGCGGCGTCACCGAGGCCAGCGGGTGCTCGAAGGTCGCCGAGTGCATATCGCCCCACTGCCAGGACGAGGTGTCGGGCCCGAACTGCTTCTGGAGCTGGCTGTAGGCGTCGCTCATGGCCTTGGCGATGGCTTTGTCGCGGCTGGCGTTGGCGTCCGCGGCGTTCTTGATGCCGAAGAACGGCCCGGTCGGCAGGCTGGTCAGGTTGATCAGCACGGAGTAGATCTCGCTGGCGGAGGTGTTGCTCTGGTAGACGCCGTAGAGCTTCTTGCCCAGCACCGGCTCGAACGTCTCACGCGCCAGATTGCCCGCCGTCACCTCGAACATGCTGGCGGCCACACTGCTGCGCGTCATCTGGAAGTTCCAGCCCTGCAAGAGCGCGGCGGCGCGCGCGGCGTCACCCCCGGCGGCCTGCCCGGCGGCGATCAGGCGCGGGGCCAGCGTGGCGGCGGCCTCGTTGTAGACATCCGCCTGGATCGTCTCGTAATCCTTCGGCGTGATGTTATGCATGCTGGAGAGCAGATCGACGATGCGCCGCGCACGGTAGCCCTGATCCCAGACGTTGGTGACGTATTCGGGGTAGTTGTCGTCGACGATCTGCTGGTTGGCCGTCGCGATGATGTGCGTGGGCGGGTTGAAGAGCGTTGGCATGGCGCTCTGTGACACATAGCCCTGCCACTCATAGGTGGAGACGCTGCCATCGACCGGCCCCAGCCGATTCGCCGCCGGGCGCAGCGGCAGCAGCCCCGACATGCGATAGCCGATGTTGCCATCCACGTCAGCGTAGACGAAGTTCTGGCTGATGGAGATGTGGTTGACGGCGGTGATGAACTGGTTCCAGTTGAGAGCCTGATCGAGCTGGAAGAAGCCCTGGAAGGAGTAGCCCGGCAGCAGCGCCGTCCACTTCAGCGCCAGCGGCGGCATGCCTTTCACATCGCTGACCACACCATTGATCAGTGGGCCGTGCTGCGTGCTGGTGACGGTGATCGTGACGGGTGAGCCGCCGCGCACATCGATGGTCTCGCGGCGCGAGGTCAGCGGCAGCCAGTTCCCTTCATAGAGGTACTTGCCCGGATGCCCCTTGGGATCGAGCGTCTCGGCGTAGAGGTCGCTGTTGTCAGTACCAGTATTGGTCACGCCCCAGGCGATGCGCTGGTTGTGGCCGATCACGATGCCAGGGTCGCCGGGGAAGGAGAAGCCGATGGCGTTCATGCCGCCGCCATCCAGCGCGATCTCGTACCAGATGGCGGGCATCGCGATGCCCAGGTGCGGGTCATTCGCCAGCAGCGGCTCGTGCGAGGCGGTCAGCGAGCCATCCACCACCCAGTCGTTGCTGCCAATCGAGTCGCGCAGCGGGCCGAGCAGATTGTGCACGACCGTCGCCCCGGTGAAGAGCGAGACGGGCAACGTGTTGAAGATGGCAAGCTGACCGGGAGCGACGGCCACTGGCGCCTGAACCTGGCCAACGCCCGACGCGCTCGCGGTGATCGGCGCCGCCGTGTTGGGCGTGTCGGCGAAGAGCGTCGGGTTGGTCACCGGATAGCTAGGGAAGAGCGCGCTCTCGACGCCGGGGCCAGCCTTCGCGATGATGAGCGCCCGCGTGTACTTGATATACCAGGAGTTGTCGAGCGAGAAGGCTACCACGCGCCCATAGGCCAGGCTATCGAGCGAGGTCCACGGCTGCCACTTGATGCCCAGGATGGTGAACTCCAGCGGCAGCGAGTGCGGATGCGCGGCGACGAAGGCGTTGATGCCATCGGCGTAGGCTTGCAGCTCGGTCTTGACGGTGGGGTCGAGCGCGCCCATCTC
The DNA here is from genome assembly GCA_036258195.1 of Ktedonobacterales bacterium. Taxonomy (GTDB): domain Bacteria; phylum Chloroflexota; class Ktedonobacteria; order Ktedonobacterales; family JADMIN01; genus JAKAIY01. The sequence continues at coordinate 6,948 of DATAED010000497.1, read as the reverse complement.
CACCTTCGCCGAGGCGTAGAAGTCGAGCGTGCGGAGGAAAGCGTCTGCGTCCACTAGGCTGTTCTGGTCGCCCGCGCCAAAGAGGGCGGCGAGCTTGCCCTGCGCCACGCTGCGGTTGAATTGCATCTGGAAGAGGCGATCCTGCGCGGTGACATAGCCCTGGGCGAAGAAGAGGTCGTGCTGATTCTGCGCGGTGATGTGCGGCACGCCCCAGGTATCGCGCGCGACCGCGACGTTTCCCTGGAGTCCGGCGACGGTCAGCGAGCCGCTGGTCTGCGGCAGGGTCTGCTGCACATAGAAGACGCCCACGCCCGCCAGCACGATGACGATGCATAGCGCCACGGTCAGCCCGATCAGCACGCCGCGTCCCAGGCGACGCAGCCTGCTCTGACCACCGCGCGCCGAGCCGCGTTGCCTGGCGACGCTGGTTTCACTCTCCGCGCTCATAATTGCTCCGATCCGATCCGCCCGTGGGAAGATAATGCAGAACTTGACGGGCATGAAGGCTCATCGTGCTGATAGTCTAACAGTCGGGCTTTGTCGCGGCAATAGGCGCCGCATCGGGTTGGCCGCGGCTACGCCATTGTGCTGGAGTTGCTCGCGATTGGCTGTCACCCGTGCGGCGCATCAAACGTAGAGTTGAAGTACGATGGCACACACTCGCGCCTCATGGCGTCGCCGCCTCACTGGTGGCCAACCCGCATGGATGGCGCTACACTTCTACTCAGGACGACACCACGAAATCGGCCTTCGTCAGAGGAGCGAATCGCAATGAGTAGTCCGGCGCAACGCAACAATACTGAGGAGGCTCGCAAGGAGCTGCTGGCGACGATGCAAGCCAGCCGCGAACTCGGCCCCGAGATGGACGATACGCTCTCTGACCGCTTCATGGAGAAGCTGGCGACCCTGCGCCCTGCCAACAGCTTTGATAAGACAGCGACCCGCGCCAAGCTGGAGTCGCTGCTGCAAAGCGCGCGTGGCAGCGACTCGGCCGCCGACGCCACCGTGGCCGATAGCTTCCTCACGAACATCCCGCCTGCGCGGCTCGATCCGCAGCCCTACGCCTACCCTGGCATGCCCGGCCCGGTCGAGTATGGCCCAATGGTACGCTACCGCAGTCCTGATGCGGCCCGACTCGTGCCAATGATTCTTTGCGCGCTGGTACTGATCGTGGCGATAGGCGTTACGCACGGCGCGCTGTGGTGGCTGATCTTCTTTCTGCCAGCGGCGTTCGGCATGGGTCGGCGCGGCCAATATCAGCAGCAGCGCCGCCTCCAGCGCGAGCAGTGGCGCGCCCAGCGTCACGACCGCATCCTGAACCGCGACGACGTGAACAACCCACGCCTGCCCCCGCAGCGCCCGCCGGAGATTCTCTAGCGGCGCGCCTGCTACTCCCTTTCAGCGCCAACCGTCGATGTCTCGGCGGTGGCGCTGTCTTTTTGCCCCTGTGGTTCACCCAGGTCAACCGCGGGCGCTGGCTCTGGCGCTGGCTCGGCCGCCAGCTCCCGATACTGGGTCCAGCGCGCTCGCACGTCGTGCTCGGCCTCGCGTAGCAGCTCATTAGCCCGCGCAGGATCGCTCTTTGCCAGCGCCTGGAAGCGTGTCTCATTGTAGAGGAATTGGCGCAGCGGTACGCTAGGTTCGCGCGAATCCAGCGTCAGCGGATTCTTGCCGTCCATCGCCGCGCTCGGATTGAAGCGGTACAGTGGCCAGTAGCCCGATTGCGCCGCCAGCTTTTGTTGCTCCAGCCCCTGCCGCATGTCGATGCCGTGCTCGATACAGTGGCTGTAGGCGATGACCAGCGACGGGCCAGGATACGCCTCTGCCTCTAGCAGCGCATGCAGTGTTTGCGCATCGTTCGCGCCCATGGCTACCCGCGCCACATATACATCGCCATAGGCCATCGCCAGCAGGCCGAGGTCTTTCTTGCCTGTCGGCTTGCCGCGCGCAGCGAACTTGGCGACTGCCCCGCGCGCCGTCGCTTTGGAGGCCTGCCCGCCAGTGTTGGAATAGACCTCTGTATCCAGGACAAGGATGTTGACATCGCGCCCTGAGGCCAGAACGTGATCCAGCCCGCCGAATCCGATGTCATACGCCCAGCCGTCACCGCCGATGATCCAGACGCTGCGGCGCACGAGTGTATCGGCCAGGCTCATCGCATCGCGTGCGTGCGCTGCTCGCTCCGCTGACCCATCCGCAATGAGCGCTTCCAGTCGCTCTTTGAGCGCGGCAATCCTCCGTCGCTGCTCGGCGATGCCTCCCGGTTTCGTCTGATCGGCGGTCAGCAGTCCATCGACCAGGGCGACGCCAATCTCACTCGACAGATCAGAGAGCAGATGGCGGATGTGCTTCTCCTGCTGATCGAGTGTCACGCGCATACCCAGTCCGAATTCGGCGTTATCCTCAAACAGCGAGTTGGACCATGCTGGCCCGTGACCCGCCGCATTCGCGCGCCAGGGTGTCGTAGGAAGATTGCCGCCATAGATCGAGGAGCATCCAGTGGCGTTGGCGACAAGCGCATGGTCGCCGAAGAGCTGCGTGATGAGCTTGATATAGGGCGTCTCGCCGCAACCTGAGCAGGCGCCAGAGAACTCAAAGAGTGGCTCCAGCAGTTGCGAGTTCTTGATCTGTGCAGCATTCACCTTCGCAGGATCGACTTCTGGCAGCGAGGTGAAGAAGCTCCAGTTGGCGCGCTCCTGCTGGAGCAACGGCTCCTGTGGCTGCATGTTGATCGCTCTGCGCCCCGCGACATGTTTGTCGTTCACCGGGCAGGCCTCGAAGCATAGCCCACAACTAGTGCAGTCTTCCGGAGCTACCTGCAAGGAGTACAGTTGTCCCGGAAACTCCTTGAATTTCGCCGGTGTTGACCGGAAAGTCCCCGGCGCGCCCTCGAGCTCGCTCGACTCGAAGACCTTCATGCGGATGGCAGCATGTGGGCAGACAATCGTGCATTTGCCGCACTGGATGCAAAGCTCCGGATCCCAGACTGGAATCTCATAGGCCAGGTTGCGCTTCTCCCATTGCGCCGTGCTCACCGGATACGAGCCATCAGCAGGCAGCGCGCTCACCGGAAGCTCATTGCCACGTCCGGCGATCATCATCCCCAGCGTCTCGCGCACGAACGCGGGCGCCTCCGCTGGAACAGGTGGGCGAAGCGGCAGACCGGTCGGAATCGCGTCGGTGGGGAGCGTGACCTCAAACAGATGCGACAGCGCCTGATCCACCGCCGCGAAGTTGCGCTGCACCACGGCCTCGCCGCGCTTGCCATAGGACTTCTCGATGTTGCGTTTGATGGCGGCAATGGCCTCCTCACGCGGCAGCACACCGCTCAGCGCGAAGAAGCACGCCTGCATGATCGTATTGACCCGCCCGGCCATTCCTACCTCGCGAGCGACCGCGCTGGCGTCAATGACATAGAAACGCAAGTGCTGCTCGTAGATGGTCTTGATGACAGGCGCCGGGAGGTGGCTCCAGAGTTCGCCAGGTTTCCATGGACTGTTCAGCAGGAAGAGCGCGCCGGGCGCGGCGTAGCCCAGCACATCCTGACGCTCTAGCAGGGTGAACTGATGGCAGGCGACGAAGTTTGCCCGCCCGCGCTCGATGAGGTAGGGCGCCCGGATCGGCGCAGAGCCGAAGCGCAGGTGCGAGACGGTGACGGAGCCGCTCTTCTTTGAATCATACACGAAATAGCCTTGCGCGTAGTGAGCGGTCTCTCCACCGATGATTTTGATAGAATTCTTGTTCGCGCCGACGGTGCCATCTGAACCAAGCCCGAAGAAGACGCAGCGCGTCGTCTCATCCGACTCGATGGAGAACGTCGCGTCAACTTCGAGGCTCATGTGGCTGACATCGTCAGTGATGCCGATGGTGAAATGCCGCCTGGGCTGCGGCTGCTTCAGCTCGTCGAAGACTGCCTTGACCATCGCGGGTGTAAACTCTTTAGAGGAAAGGCCATAGCGGCCACCAATGACACGTGGCCGCCGAGCGCCCATCGCCCCTGCTTCTGCGCCTTCGTCCACCGCGGCGACCACATCCAGATAGAGGGGTTCGCCGGCACTGCCTGGCTCTTTCACACGGTCGAGCACGGCGAGCGCGGTCACCGTTTCAGGCAGCGCGGCCAGAAGCGCGCTGACGGGGAACGGGCGATACAGACGCACGCGCGCGACGCCGACCTTCTCCCCGTGGGCGTTGAGATAGCGCACGGTCTCCTCCGCCGTCTCACCTCCAGAGCCCATGATGACTAGCACGCGCTCGGCGTCGACGGCGCCTGCGTAATCCACCAGGTGATACTGGCGTCCAGCGACAGTGGCGAAGCGATTCATCACCCGCTGCACAATCTCGGGGCACGCCTGGTAGAATGGGTTGACGGTCTCGCGCGCCTGAAAGTAGACGTCGGGGTTCTGCGATGTGCCATGGATCTTCGGATGCTCAGGGGACAGCGCACGGCCTCTGTGCGCGAGGACGAGCTCATCGTCGATCAGCGAACGGAGGTCGTCGTCGTCGAGTAGCTGCACTTTATTAATCTCATGCGAGGTACGGAACCCATCGAAGAAGTGCAGGAACGGCACGCGCGACTCCAGCGTGGCGGCATGTGCGATGAGCGCGAGGTCTTGCGCCTCCTGTGGCGAGCCAGAGGAGAGCTGCGCGAATCCGGTGGCGCGTGTCGCCATGACATCGGAGTGATCGCCAAAAATCGAGAGTCCTTGCGCCGCCAGCGAGCGCGCGGCGACATGAAAGACGGTCGGAGTCAGCTCGCCAGCGATCTTATACATATTCGGAATCATCAGCAACAGGCCCTGCGAGGCGGTGAAAGTAGTCGCCAGTGCTCCAGTCGAGAGCGCGCCGTGCAGCGCGCCCGCCGCCCCGGCCTCAGACTGCATCTCGACGACCGTGGGAACGGCGCCCCAGAGATTGGGCTTGCCTACAGATGACCATGCGTCGGCCAGTTCACCCATCGGCGTCGAAGGGGTAATAGGGTAGATCGCCAGCACGTCGCTCAAACGGTGGGCGACGCTCGCCACCACTTCATTCCCATCCGCCGTTATCCATTGCCGTGACATGATCCATACTCCTGCCATGCGCGTCCACACGCATCCATCTACGTCGATTGGTCTGCTTCTTACAGTCTTGGCAGGATGCGTCACAGCGCTGTCACATGACCACACGTCGCTATCACAAAGCGCTGTCAAACGGCAGGCAAACGACGCCACAGGCGAAGGCGGATGGCAGTGGCAGGGAAGGGGTGAGCGCGGCGCGACGCGATGACCGCCCGCCCTGTCGCTGTGTCTGTTGTCGCTGACCCCTGAGCGGCCGATCGACGCAGAGGCTCCGACGGCTGCTACCAGCTCGCGCTCATCTCCGCCGTCGGCTGCAAGAGGAAGCGTCTGACTGCGAAGGCCAGATAGCCTTCGATGCTGACGGCCCCACACGGCTTGCGGAATATTGGCGCGCCCAGGCGCTCGATCGTCTTGCCAAGTGCCCCGCTCACTTCATCGGGAGTGGATGAGATCACCGCGAAGCAGTGTGAGCGCGCAAGCGCTGGATCGCGCAGCAGAGCGCCAATCAGTGAAGCGAAGCCGCGTCCATCCAGTGTCGCGCCATATGCTTCGACATCGAAGAGCAGGGCGGAGCCGTCGTCGCTGGCCCGCAGCGCGTCTAGCGCCTCATTGGCGTCGTCGAATGTCTGCGCTCGATAACCTCGCCGCGCAAGTTCCTCGCGCAGCGCCGCGCTTGCAGCCGTATCCTCGTCCAGGATGAAGACCACTTTCACTGGCGCGGGAAGTGAATCCGCTATGCGATCCGACATGGCCCACTCTCCGGCTGGGACGCGCGACCCTGCTACCGTGCGGCGAGCGATGCATAGCGCGCCGCTGCGCGTACCGTTGTCATAGTCGAAGAGGCTCACAACCAGCGCTCGTTCTCAGCGCATCGCCTCTCAGCGTTCTCACAAAGCGTGGAGGGCCAGACGATAGGTCGCGCCATGGGCGTGCAGGTCACTTGAGCGCGGCCTGGATGCCTGCCCTCAGCTTCTGCTGGGTGATCTGGCCGACATTCTGGTCAACGATCAGGCCCGCGCTGTTGATGAAATAGGTGTCGGGGACGCCGATCAGGCTGTAGTCCACCACCGTCTGGTTGGTGGTCGTCACGCCCGCCAGATACGCCACATCCTGCTGTTTGATGAACGTATCGCCATCCGCCTGCGAGGTGTAGAGCGCGACGCCGACGAAGATGACCCCCTTGGCCTGATACGTGGCGTTGGCCTGCTTGAAGAGCGGCGCTTCGAGCTGGCAGGGATAGCACGACGCCTCCCAGAAATTCAACACGACGGGATGCCCGCGCAGGCTCGATAGCGTCATCTGCTGGCCAGGATGCTGTGTCCATGCGGTGAAGGCGATGTCCGGCGCGGTGCGGCCCACCAGTGAGATGCCCGTCGCGCCCTGCGGCACGTTGTGGGCCTGCGTGTTGGCGGTCGAGATGCGGCTGAGCAGCAGCGTCGCCAGCAGGATCACCACCAGCCCGGCGGCCAGCGCTCCGACCACCCGGAGCGAGCGGGCCCGCTGTCGCGTCGGCTGGTTTCCCGGCTGGACGCCTGCCTCGTCGGCACGGCGCGGCCCCGGGCGGGCTGAGTTGGCCTGATCCGCTGGACTCGCCATCCGCTGTACTCCGCCGTACTCCACTTCACTGCCCGACGCGCTGCCGACCCTCACTGCTCGCCCCGCACGCCATCCCTGGCCCAGGTTCCCCCTCCCAGAAGGGGAGGGGGGCAGGGGGAGAGGTCGCTACGCCAGCAGCTTCGAGAGATCCTCACTCAGCGCCTTCGGGTCGAATCCGTCAATGAAGACCATGCGCTGACGCCCCGACTTATCGATCAGGAAGAGCGCCACCGTGTGGTTGACATCGGTTGGCGTGGGCTGCACGTAGATGTGGTAAGCGTCCCACACGGGCTTG
>DATAED010000496.1:0-2735 GCA_036258195.1 Ktedonobacterales bacterium | reverse complement strand
GCCCGAGTTCCCCCCTCCCTCGGAGGGGAGGGGGACAGGGGGAGAGGTTCCGCTAGAACAGCCAGGGTAGCGCCAGAATCAGCGCCAGTCCCCAGACGATGTAGGCCAGCGCGCCGCCGCGCGCCACTCGCTGCAGCGCCGCGACCCAGCCATCGCCGCGTCCGGCGCGCGCCTGCGCGATCAGCGCCAGCGCCAGCAGCACGACGTTGAGCGTGTTCCAGCCGATCACCACCAGACGGTTCATCGTCAGGCCATCCAGTGCGACGGTGCGATAGAGGATGGCGCTGAGGGCGTAGAGGCTCACCAGCAGCGCCAGCGCCGCCAGCGCCACGATGCCTGCCCGCAGCCAGCCGCGCCACTGCGCCGCCACATCGTCCGACGAGAGCGGGATGACGCCCACCAGCAGCCCCATCACCGCGAACAGGCCGACGTTGTAGGTGATCAGCACGTTGCGCTGGTTGAAGGGCGCGAGGAAATTGAACGGGATGAACGCGATGTAGACCAGCAGCGTCAGCAGGGTCAGCGGTAGCAGCAGCCGCATGATGATCGCCAGGATCTTGCCGAAGCCGCGATAGAAGTCCTGCGCGCCCGCTCGTCGCACGGGATCGTAGACGCTGGCGACCGCCAGCACGGGCAGCAGTCCCGCGCCGCCGAAGTAGAGCAGCCGCTGCCAGAGATCGGGCAACTCGATTTGGAGCGTGTTGAACATGGCATAGGTCAGACCGACAAAGACGGCCACCGCGATGCCATAGACACCCGCCGAGCCAATCGTTTCGAGCGACTTGGTGAGCAGGCCAAAGAGGTCGCGCGCCGTGTAGCGCAGCCCCAGCGCGACCAGCCCCACCGCCGCCCAGGCCATCAGCGGCAGGTGCAGCGCCATCAGGGTGAGATAGGTGGCAGATGTTCCGCCGCCCAGCAGGCTGGCCTGTGGCGCCACCGATGGGATGAACCAGATGTAGGCAGCTATGGCAGCCAGCGCCACCGTCACGCCCGCCGCCAGCCCGATCCGCTGCGCGCTGTGCGTTCCCGCCAGCGTCAGATACCAGAGGATGGCGAGCGCGGCCAGCGGCGGCCAGAGGAACACCTGAAGGGGAACATTGCCCGCCACCGTCCAGGTGGGGTCAGAGGTGATCCACAGCGCCAGCGCCAGCACGACGCTGATGGGCACGGCCAGCCGCCAGCTCGCGCCCAATCGCCCCAGTCGCGCGTCGTCCTGCGACTCCAGGCGATAGCGCCAGGCCAGGTAGAGCGTGTCCTCGGGCTGCGCGGCGCTGATCTCCATGAGCGCCGCGCCGAAGCGCCCGGACTGCCCCGCGCGTCGCGCCTCCTGATAGAGATCTTCGAGCCGTCGTGGATTGCCACGCGCCGCGCGTATCACCGTCAGATAGTCGGCCTCGGCGGCGCGCGCATCGCCCATGCCCTCGAACGCTGAGATGTCCATGTCTCCGCTTCCCCTCCACGCTGCGCGCTCTGTGCTCACGACGAGCGCATCGCAGCCTGCGGCGGCATTGCTCGGTGGACGCTGGCCGCCTGAGACGCAGCATAGTCGAAGCCGCCAGCGTCAGCAAGCCCTCAGGCGCCGCGCTGCGTACACTTGCGTGCGGTTGCTGTGGCGCCCGCTGGCCGATGTACACTATCCAGCGAGGCACAGCGCGATGAAGCGGCGCAGGATGGGTCAGAGCAGCCAGATGAGCCAGGAGGCGGGCGCACGATGGCGAAGAGCGAGCAGATGGACGATGCGACGCGGCGGCTGGCGTGGCTGCGGCGACTGGGCGAGCGGCTGCGCGACGCGGTGAGCGCCGGACTGCGCGCCGAGAGCATCGAGCAGCTCGCGGCGGCCACGGGCGAGCGCGGCGGCGACGTCATCTATCGGCTGGATGAACACGGCGAGGAGGCGCTGCTGGCGCTGTGCGACGAGTGGGCGCGTGAGGAGCCATTCCTGCTGATCGCGGAGGGACTGGAGCAGGGCCAGCGCGTCTTCCCGGCAGGGGCCGATGCGAAGCGGCTGGCCTTCACGCTGATCGTCGATCCCATCGACGGCACGCGCGGGCTGATGTACGGCAAGCGCAGCGCGTGGGCGCTGCTGGGAATCGCGCGGGCGCCGCTGCCGGGCGCGTCTGTTGGCGGCGCTGGCTGGCCGACGCTGGCCGACATCACTCTGGCCGTGCAGGTGGAGCTGCCGACGCCACGCGCCGCGCTGGCCGATACGCTGTGGGTGCTGGCGGGGCAGGGCGCGCACGGCGAGACGCGCGACCTGCGCACGGGCGCCACGACGCCCTTCACACCACAGCCCAGCGCGGCCACCTCGCTCGCCGGAGGATTCGCCTCCATCACCAAATTCTTCCCCGGCGGTCGGGCGCAGACTGCTGCGCTGGAGGAGGCGCTCTACGAGGCGCTGCTCGGCCCGCCGCCTACCACTGCGCCAAACATCTTCGACGACCAATACATCAGCTCTGGCGGGCAGCTCTATGAGCTGATGGTCGGCCACGATCGCTTCGTCGCCGACCTGCGCCCGCTGATCACGACGGCGGGGCGGCCCGCCACCTTCTGCGCCCACCCCTACGACCTCTGCACGGCGCTGATCGCGCGTGAGGCGGGCGTGGTGGTGAGCGATCCGTGGGGCCAGCCGCTGGCCGCGCCGCTGGACACCGGGACGCCAGTGGCCTGGGTCGGCTACGCCAACGCCGCGCTCCACGCCGCCATCGCGCCCGTCCTGCAGCGCCTGCTGCGGGAGC
>DATAED010000495.1:0-3409 GCA_036258195.1 Ktedonobacterales bacterium | reverse complement strand
GTGCTGCGCAGGCTTCGCTGAAAGAGGTAGTACATGCGAGCTATCGCTGTATTCCCTGAACGACGTGACGTACGACTGATCGATGTGGAAGAGCCACACATCGAGTGGCCAACGGAGGCCAAGGTGCGCATGCTCGAGGTGGGCATCTGCGGCGCCGATAGAGAGATTTGCTCCTTTCAGTACGGCGCCCCGCCGGATGGTTCGGACTACCTCATTCTCGGACACGAGTCGTTGGGCGAGGTGGTAGAGGTTGGCCCGCAGGCGCGGGACATTGCGGTGGGCGATCTCGTCGTGACAATGGTGCGCCGCCCCTGCGCACATGCCGAGTGCCATGCCTGTTCTGCCGGACACCCGGACTTCTGTGTTACCGGCGACTTCACCGAGCGCGGCATCAAGGGCTTGCATGGCTTTCTTGCCGAATATGTGGTGGATGACGCGCGATACATGCATGTTGTTCCAGCGTCGCTGCGTAAAGCGGGCGTCCTCACCGAGCCACTTACGATCGCGGAGAAAGCCTTCTCCCAGGCGTCGCACATCGAGCGGCGCATGCCCTGGTTAGAGGGGATAATGGCGCAGAGTCCAGAACACAGCGAGCTGACTGCGGCCATCCTGGGCGCAGGCGCGGTGGGATTGCTTGGAGCTATGGCTCTGCGCGCAATGGGCATTGACACGTACGTGTACGATCGCGCGCTACCGCCCAATGCGAAGTCGCAACTCGTAGAGCTGATCGGCGCACACTACGTCTCCCCGGCAGACGGCTCGTCGAGCTTCACCGATCTCGTGAGCCACATCCACTTCATCTATGAAGCGGTTGGTGTATCACAGCTTGCCTTCCAGGCCATCATGGCGCTGAGTCCCAATAGCATTCTGGTGTTTACGGGTGTGCCTGGCCTGGGCGCCCACCAGGAATTGGATACCGACACGCTGATGCGCAACATGGTTCTGAAAAATCAGGTCATTCTGGGAACGGTGAACGCCGACGCGGCGGCCCATGTGTCAGCCATACGGCACATCGGGACGTTTGTGGAGCGCTGGCCTACGGCGCTCGACACGGTCATCTCTGGCCGCTATCCACTCGACGCCTATCGCGATCTGCTGTTGGGGCAGACCAGCGGTATCAAGAATGTGCTCAGCTTCGAGCCAGCGTAATGGGGGAAACACATGGTACGCGCATCCACGCCGGGCGGTTCCCGGGCCGAGCCTCAAGACTTGTTCCATTCGCCCGATGGCTACCTGCCTATCGAGGACTACGGCGTCATCGGCGATTTGCAGACCGTTGCGCTCGTCGGCAGGAATGGCTCGATCGATTGGTGCGCCATACCTGATTTCGATTCGCCCAGTGTCTTTGGCGCGCTGCTCGATGTGAAGAAAGGTGGCTTCTTCCGCATTGCCCCGCCTGACACGCCACGTATGAAGCGCAAGCAAATGTATCTCCCAGAGACGAACATCCTCGTCACGCGCTTTGTGTCTGCAGATGGTGTCGGCGAGGTAACCGACTTCATGCCCATCAAGGCGCAGCCTGAACAGCCGGGCCTGGGTCATCATATTGATCGCATGGTGCACATGGTACATGGGACGATGCGCTTCGAGATGATCTGCCGGCCAGCCTTCAATTATGGACGCGATGCCCATTCCGTCCGCATCGTAGACCAGGGAGCGGTGTTCGATAGCCCTCGCCTCAGCCTCGGTCTGGCGGCAACGGTTGACCTCGAAGAAGATGGCCAGGGAGGCGCGCGTGCCGCATTCACGTTGGCCGAAGGGCAATCGGCCTATTTTGAGTTGCACAGCGGATCGCCGGATACGGTCGTGCCACGGGTTCGCAGCCCCCAGGAGTATGACGCCGACTTCCTGGCGACCAATAGCTACTGGGAAGATTGGCTTGCCCATTGCCGCTACCAGGGCCGCTGGCGCGAGATGGTTCAACGATCCGCGCTCGTCTTGAAGCTGCTGACCTATGCGCCCACCGGGGCGATTGTCGCCGCCGCCACCACGAGCTTGCCCGAAACCATCGGCGGGGAGCGCAATTGGGACTACCGCTTCGCCTGGCTGCGTGACGCCGCGTTTACCATCTACAGCCTCCAAATCCTTGGATTCGTTGACGAGGCCCACGCCTTCATGAACTGGGTTCTGGCGCGCTGCCACGAACTCGAGCCGGATGGCTCGCTGTTGCCCATGTATACGATCCACGGTGGCCATGACATGACCGAGAGCGTGCTCGACCATTGGGAAGGCTACCGCCAGAGCCGACCCGTTCGTATTGGCAATGCTGCCTACAAGCAACAGCAACTCGATGTATATGGTGAGCTGATGGATTCCATCCACCTCTACAGCCGCCACACTGACCTCTCCTATGACGCCTGGGGCTATCTCCGCCGCCTGCTCGGGTGGCTCAGCATACACTGGCGCGACCCCGACGAGGGCATCTGGGAGGTGCGAGGCGGACAGCGCGAATTCGTCCATTCCCGGGTGATGAGCTGGGTCGCATTCGACCGCGCCATCCGGATTGCACGAGCGCGCGGCTACCCCGCGCCACTCGATAACTGGACGGCGACGAGCGCCGCGATCTACGAGGAGGTGATGGAGCGGGGGTGGAGCGAGGAGAAGTGCAGCTTCGTGCAGTATTACGGCAGTGATGCGATTGACGCCAGCGCGCTGCTCATGTCACTGACACGCTTCACCGGCCCGGCTGACCCACGGATGCTCAGCACGATCGCCCGCATCCGCGCCGAGCTGACTCACGACTCCCACGTGTACCGCTACGATCCTCATCTGGCCGCGGACGATGGCCTTGGCGGCGAGGAAGGGATGTTCAGTATTTGCAGCTTCTGGCTTGTCGAGGCGTTGACGCGGGCGGGGCGCCTCACAGACGCGCGGCTCCTGCTGGAAAAGATGCTGTCCTATGCGAACCCCGTTGGCTTGTATGCGGAGGAGATCGGCGTGACGGGTGAGGCGCTGGGGAACTTCCCGCAGGCTTTTACCCATCTCGCGCTCATCCGCGCCTGCTATCAACTCGATCGTGCGCTGAATCGTGCAGCGCGTCGCGGATAGGATGCGACGGTGAGCGCAGGCATGCGGCACGATAGTCATGGAACGCCTGGCATCGGTCTGTTTGGGCGCCTATGCTGGCATATAGCGTATCCTCAGGGCGTACTACCTTGCGATGTGGCGTCGGCGTGCGCCGTGGTACGCCGTATCATGCCGTATTCGGTAGCGTCGGATGAGGAGGCGGCCAATGCGCTCAGTTGGCATCGTGGTTGGCGTGATTATCCTGCTGGTGGGCATCGTCTGGACGTTGCAAGGCTTCAACATTCTGCATGGCAGCGTGATGAGCGGCAGCACGCTGTGGGCCGTCATCGGCCCCATCGTCGCCATCCTTGGGCTGGCGCTGCTCTTCGGCGTCGGCGTGCGG
>DATAED010000494.1:0-15927 GCA_036258195.1 Ktedonobacterales bacterium | reverse complement strand
CGCCGCCCAGGAAGATGGGCTGCAAGAGCATGATGCGTGTCAGCATGACCGCCGTCAGGCCCTCACAGTTTGGGTTGACGTTGCAGCCGACGAAGATGCTGCTGAACGCCAGTCGCAGAATGGGCTCGGTGAAGATGATGGCAATGATGCAGAAGATGACCAGCAGAACCAGAGAGGCGTTGAGCGCGGCGCTGGCCACATACCAGGCCGTCTTGCTGTTGCGCTTCTTGATCATATAGTCGTTGAAGACTGGGATGACCGCCGAGGCCAACGCGCCGCCCGCGACGATATTGAAGATGGCGTCGGGCAGGGTGAAGGCGAGGGTATAGGCGTCAGTCGTCGGGCCATACTTGAAGACGGCGGCGAACAGGATCGTGCGCAGCATGCCAAAGATGCGGCTGACCAGCAGCGCCAGCGAGACGATGGTGGTGGCGCGGATCAGCGTGCTGTTCTTGAGCGCGGCGATGTACATCGAGGGCTGGTCGTCGATCTCGACGCCCGCGCGATTGTGGCGTGCGCCGCTGACTGAGGCGGGGTTCGCTTGCGGCGCTTTCAGCCCGCGACTCCACGAGAGGCCCGAACGCAGCGGCGGCAGCGCGGTGATGCGGCCCGTCGCGGTGTAATCCTGCATGCTCATGCTGGGCAGCGAGCGCTCCACCAGTGGCTCGAGGTAGTCCTCGGATGCCTGCGGCGCAGCGGCGGGTGGGTGGGCGACCTTTGGCTGCGGAATCGGCCAGCGCCCACTGGCATGATCCCATGGTGGGTTGAGGTCTTCGTCGTCTGTCCATGAGGAAATGGGCGTGTTGGGTGTGTTGGGCAGATTGGGGGGCGTGGCCGGCCGCTTGCGCGCATCGCGCTGCCGCTTCTTTCGTGCCGTGTCCTGATCCAAGTTCGTCCATCCTCCGTCGCCGACGTCTTCCCTGGACATCTCGTGCTGATGGCTGTTGCTCTTGTGGGTCGTGGCGGGTCTCAGGGGCTACAGGCTCTCGCGAGTCGCAGGCATCATACCATTAGCCGCCTGCGCTCACAATCCATACCGCCCGTCTGGGTCGATGCTGCGCAGCGCCGGGAAACGAACGGGCGCCTGTGGCCGTCTGAGCATAGACGATGGCGTCCCAGTCGCCAGAACTGGCAGCCAATCTGCGACTGGGAATCAAGCTGAGAGAGCGTGGCGCACGGGCCGAAGGGGCGACTGATTTGCGCTCTGGGGTCATGCTCAGTATAGTGAATGGGGCTGGATGTGGCGGATCCCGTCAGTCGGATGCAGGCCAGCCCTACCCCAGAGCGAGACGAGAGAGAGGATGCGCAGATGGCGCGCGGGAGTGTAGCGTCTCGTGACGAAGCCTATAACTATCAGGATGAGCAGGGAGAAGGCTGGGCCGGGCGACTCCTCCTCGATGCGCTCGAAGTCGCGATCATCACGACGCTGATCTTTCTGATCGCGCGGGTTTTTGTGCAAAATTACCAGGTCGATGGCCCCAGCATGACGCCCACGCTGCTCAATAATGAATACATCCTGGTCAACAAGGTGGACTATGATCTGCACACGCCGCAGCGCGGCGATGTAATCGTCTTCAAGTACCCGCGCGATACCAGTCGCGACTTCGTGAAGCGCGTGATAGGCATCCCCGGCGACACTGTGACGGTCAGCGCCGAGGGGGTGGTCACTGTGGACGGCGTGACGCTGAAAGAGCCATACACCAACGATCTCCTCAATATCTATGGGCCAGAGAAGGTGACGCTGGGCGCGGGTCAATACTTCGTGCTGGGGGACAATCGCGGCGACAGCTCCGACTCGCGCGACTGGGGCCCGGTGCCGCAGTCCGACATCATCGGCAAGGCGGAGTTCGTCTACTGGCCACTCTCAGACATCCATCCCTTGCACGACTGGTCGGGCAACTTCGCGGGCATCTCCAGCGCCGGCCACTGAGCGCACGCTGCTGGCGCGCCATCTGACCGAGCGACGTTTCACGTGAAACATCACTCGATCACAGCGTGAGCGGTGGCGTCACGCAGGCGGAATCGCCTCGATGCGGCGACCAACCTCCCACGAGCCATCCGCACGCAGCAGGTAGTTATCGATGAGGCGGGTCGCGCCGATGCGCGCGGCGATAGCCAGCAGCGCGGGCGCCTGGATCGTCACCAGCGGCAGGCACGTATCGGGATCACAGACCTCGGCATAGTCGAGCGTGGCCAGCGGCTCGGCGGCGATCACCGCACGCATCGCCGCACGCGCCTCGTCGACGGCGCCTGCGCCAAGGCCAGCGGATTCCCAGGCGGTGCGGCCAGCGCTGAGCGCGCGGGAGAGCGCTGTTGCGGCGGCGCGGTTGGCGCCCGTCAGGTAGACATTGCGGCTGCTCATGGCGAGGCCGTCTGGCTCGCGGATGATCGGCCCGACGCGCAGTTCCACGGGCAGATTGAGGTCGGCGATGAGGCGGCGCACCACGGCCACTTGCTGCGCATCCTTCTGACCGAAGTAGGCGCGCGTGGGCGCGACCAGCGTGAAGAGTTTGGTGACGACAGTAGCGACCCCACGAAAGTGGCCGGGCCGATGCGCCGCTTCGAGCTGCTCCGTCAGCGGGCCTGAGGGCTCGACCCAGGTGTTGAATCCATCCGGGTACATCGCCTCGGCGGTCGGCGCGAAGATAGCGTCCACGCCCGCGCCCTCCAGCAGGGCAGTGTCGCGCGGGAGGTCGCGCGGGTAGCGCGCCAGGTCTTCGTTGGGGCCAAACTGGGCGGGGTTGACGAAGACGCTGGCGACGACGATGTCGTTCTCGGCGCGGGCGGCGCGGGCATGCGAGAGATGGCCCTCGTGCAGATAGCCCATCGTCGGCAGCAGGCCGATGGCGGCGCCTGCGCGCCTCCACTCCACGCGCGCGTCGCGCAGCTCGTCCAATGTCGTGAGCAGACGCATATCTGTGTGTTCCTTTATCCTGATTTGTGATCGGCGTGGGCGGTAAGCGAATGGCTGGAATGCTGCCAGTGTACCACTGGGCGCTCGCCACCTCTGGCGATCTCCGGCCACTTCTGGCCGAGACGCCGCCAGCGTGGGGAGATGTGTCGCCACGGCGGCGCCTGATTCGTTCTGAGATGCAATGTGGTTGCGCCGCTCTGCTCGCTCTGGCCTGTGGCATGCGGAGAGCGCGGGCGCCGGGCGAGCGCGAAACGGAAGGATGTGACGGAGATGCGACCAAGACGTGTGGCGCGACGGCTCTGGCAGGGGGCCGCGCTGATGAGTGTCGGGCTGGCAGGTGGCGCCGCCATCGTAACGGCGCGTCACCTGCTGATGACCCCGCAGCCGCTCGACAGCGGCCTGCCGGGCGAAGGACGCATCGATCGCCGCCATGGCGGCGACGTGTACTACACCGTCGCCGGGCCGCAGGACGCGCGACCAGTCGTGCTGCTGCACGGCTTCTATCCTGGCGCCTCGAGCTACGAGTTTCGGCAGGTCTTTGCGCGGCTGGCCGAGACGTACCGCGTCTATGCGCTCGACTGGCTGGGCTTCGGCATGTCGGAGCGCCCCGCGCTGACCCACACCGGCGAATTCTACGCTGCGATGCTACAGGGCTTCCTGCGGGATGTGGTGGGCGCACCCGCTGCCGTGGTGGCGCATGGGCTGGCGGGCAACATCGCCACTCGTGTCGCGTCGGACACGCCTGAGCTGTTCGACCGCCTGACGCTGGTGGCGCCGGAGCCTGAGGCTGGCATGCGCATCGATCCGACACCACAGCAGACGCTGGCCCGTCTGGCGCAGAAGCTGGCGCTGGGCCTGACGCCCTACGCCATCAGCAGCCTGCGCCCCGCCCTGCGGCTGGCGGCGGGACGACGCAGCGCGGCGGGCGTCCGCGAGGTGGATGACGCGACGCTGGATCACCTCTACGCCAGCGCGCACCAGTTTGGCGGCGAGCATGCCGCGCTCTCACTCTTCACTGGTGAGCTGGATCTGCCCATCGTCAACATCTTCCCCCTGCTGCGAACGCCAACGCTCATCATGATCGGCGCGCGCGACCAGCGCCACACGCTCTCTGAGATGGAGCGGCTGGTCGCGCTGAATCGCGGCGCCGATCTGGAGATGATCTCGAACGCTGGCGCTACCGTCTATCTCGATCAGCCGACGCTCTTCATGCACACGCTGCATCGCTGGCTGAGCCGTCGCATCGTGCGGCGCGAACATCCCGCCGCCGCGCCGCTTGCCGCGCCTGCTCCATCTGCCGCCGCGCCTGCCGCTCCGGTCGCGCCGCCCGTTGCGTCGCCAACGCGCCTGACGCCGCCCATCGGGGCGCCTGCCCTGGCGCCCGTCTCGGCGCCCAGCGTGCGACCAGCCAAGATGGTGCCCGTGCTGGAGCCGACATCGCCCGGCGACCCTGCGCCTCCAGAGCAGCCCGCGCTGGAGCTGGAGGTCAATCGCATGCCCGACGGCGAGGCGCTCGGCGCCAGCGCCGATGCGACTGACGCGCCGCTCTCGCTGGAGCCGACCAATGGCCCCACTGCGCGGCATGCCGGGCCAGAAGCCACCGCCGCGCGTCGCAGCCCGACCCATGCATCTGGTCATGCGCCCAGCCATGCGCCCAGCCATGCGCTGGGCGTGCGGCCAGCGCAGGCGTCGGCCTCGCAAGGCGGCGCCTACCTCTATTCACCAGAGTTGCGCGCACACATTCTGCGACCGGATCACAGCGAGGGCGCTGGGCCGTCGCGCCATAGCCGAGGACGGCGCATGCGGTGACCGTTCGATAGCCAGCCAGGCGCGGAGCCAGCCGCAATGCGAATGTCCTGGCGGGGTTACTTCTGTGTGCGCGTGGCGTCACCTGATGGTGAAGGCGCTGCGAGACCAACCAGATGTCAATGCAAACGCGGAACGCTGAAGAAGGATGAGCGCTCCGCGTGTTCAACCACCAATTCAAGAGGTATTACCGGAAGATGGGCGCGATAGTCTTGAGCATGTTGCTATGCTGGTTTGCGGTCGTTGCGGCGCTTACGATCTGGTCAGGCAATCATGAGGATCTGGCGGAGGATTCAGCCAGATCCACCGGCGGCCCAAGCCACGCCTCCGACGAGCAGTAGCCGAGCAGCGTCTCTCTCACACATGGGCGTCCTTGCTGCCGTCCGCCGAATCGTCCTGCTAGAACCACGCCAGCGAGCCATTCGCGATATACTGGTCAGGATGCTGGTGTGATCAGCGGCTCTGGCGAGACGTCGGTGAGAGGCAGAGGAGGGTAGCGCGATGGGCGATGCGCCCGTGGTTGGCATTCCAGCGTGCAGCATGCAACGGCCCGGCTCAAGCCGCGTCCTGTATGGCGCCTTTCAATCCTACGTCGAGGCGCTCATCGCCGCTGGCGTCACGCCGCTGATCATTCCCCCGGGGCTCAGCGACGCCGCCCTCGCATCGCTCTGTCAGCGGCTCGATGGCCTGCTGCTGGCCGGTGGCGCCGACATTGATCCGGCGCACTACGGCGAAGAGCGGGCGCCCTACTGCGGCGAGATCGAGCCAGAGCGCGACGAGCTGGAGCTGTCCCTGACGCGCACGGCGTTGGCCAATGACCTGCCGATTTTCGGCATCTGTCGCGGCATGCAGACGCTGAATGTCGCGGCGGGCGGCGCGCTCTTCCAGGATATCGCCACGCAAAGCCCCAACGCGCTCGACCACCAGCAGACCAATCGCACGTTGCTGGCGCACCATGTGCTGGTGGAGCAGGGTTCGCGCCTGCGCGAGCTGCTCGGCGCCGACGAGTTCGCGGTGAACAGCCTGCATCACCAGGCGGTGAGCCAGCCGGGCGAGGGTGTGCGCATCGTGGCATGGGCGCCGGACGGCATCCCCGAAGCGATGGAGGTGCCCGCCAAGCGCTTCGCCATCGCCGTGCAATATCATCCCGAAGAGCTGGTCGAGACGGATGCGCTGAGTCGGCGCCTGTTCGCGGCCTTCGCGCAGGCGTGTCGTGAGAGCGCCAGCCGCGCCTCGCGGCATGCGGCCATGCCCGCCTGAGAGGACTGCTATGCTGGTTCGAGGAACGCGATGACGCAAGGATCGCCAGCGGCGCCCCTGCCAGACGCTCTCTCGGATGTCACAGCCGAATCGACACGCATCCTTCAGCCAGCGACGACGCAGGCGCAGCGTGAGACGGTCGTCCGTCGTCGCTGGCGCGATTGGCGCGGCTGGCAAGGGTGGCGCGACTCGCAGGCATGGCGGCGCTGGCTGCGACCGCTGGGCAGCGGGCAAGGCGAGATCGCCGCGCTGGATGGCCTGCGTGCGCTGGCCGCGTTGAGCGTGCTCGTCTACCATGCGCTCTCAATCGCGGGCGCCAGGACTGTCATCGCAGGCCACGACTTCTCGTGGATGCACTTCTATACGGAGTCGGGCGTCGATCTCTTCTTCACGCTCTCGGGCTTCCTGCTCTTCCTGCCATATGCGCGCGCCATGCTCGATGGCCGCATGCTGCCCAGGGCGCGCGAATTCTATCGCCGACGCGCGCTGCGCATCCTCCCCGCCTACTACGTCTGCCTGGCGGTGTTGGCGCTGGCGCAGTGGACGACCTATGCGACGCCCGTGGGCGCTCAGAACATCCTGGCGCACACCGTCCTGCTGCACGACATCGCGCCGGCCTTCAATCGCACCATCAACGGCCCCTTCTGGACACTGGCGGTCGAGTGGCAGTTCTACATCGTCCTGCCGCTGATCGCCTGGGCAGTGGCGCGGCTCAGCGCAGGCTCGCCCCGCCGCATGGTGGCTGGCGTGCTGGGCGTCATCGCCGTGGCGCTGGCGCTGCGCGAGGTGGATGCGCTGCTGGCGATTCACCGCAGCGCGCTCCCCGCCCCCGCCGCGCCGTGGATCGATCTGGCGCAGCGCATCGTGATCGGCTCGCAGGGCAAATATCTCGAAGTGTTTGGCGTCGGGATGCTCTGCGGCCTCATCTATACGATGCTCAAGCGGCGACCGGGCGCGCTCACCTCGCCCCGCATGCGGTTGGCCGGTGTGGCGCTGCTGGGGCTGGCGCTGCTGGTCTACCTGCTCTTCGCGCCCCAGGTCTATGAGCGGCACAATGCGATTCTGGCGGCCTTCTATCTGGCCCTGCGTCCGACGGATGTGGAGATGATCGCTGGCCCGCTGGTGCTGGGCATCAACTACGGCGCGCTGACGCTGGGCGTGCTGCTGGCGCCGCGCCTGCTGCGCGCGCCCTTCGAGTGGTGGCCGCTGCGCTTCGTCGGGCTGATCTCATACAGTCTCTACCTCTGGCACGAGTCCATCATCAACCTGATCTATCCGCACGTGCAGGTCAGCGGGAGCGTGTCGCGCGTGGTCGCCGCGCTGGCGATTGGCGTCTTTGTGGCGATTCCCTTCGCCTATGTATCGTATCAATTGGTGGAGCGGCCATTCCTGCGGTGGCGCCGCGCCGGTGGGTCGCGCGCCGACGATCGGACTGTGCTGGCCGCGACCCCTGCGCTCTAGATAGGGCGTTATGATGTAAACATGCCGCATGGAGATAAGGACGGCATGCCTCGATCATGAAAGGAGCGTGACAACTCATGAAAGCGATCCGCGTGCATGGCCGTGGCGGGCCAGACAACCTCAGCTACGACGATGCGCCAAGGCCACAGCCCGGCCCAGGCGACGTATTGGTGCGTGTAGGCGCGACGGCAATCATTGCTACAGAGCTGACATGGGATGAGACCTATCAGACGCCGACCGGCGACCCACGTTCGCTGCCTATCCCTAGCCACGACCTTGCCGGTGTGGTGGAGAAGGTTGGTCCTGAGGTCACTGATTTCGCAGTCGGCGACGAGGTTTATGCGCTGACAGCGTTTGAGCGCGACGGGGCTGAGGCTGAGTACGCCATCGCGTTGCCGAGCGAACTTGCGCCCAAACCAAAGACGCTCGATATGATCCAGGCGGCGGCGGTCCCGCTGGCGGCGCTTACCGCATGGCAGGCGCTCTTCACCCACGGTCGTCTCGTGAAGGGGCAGACAGCGCTGATTCACGGTGGCGCGGGCGGTGTGGGCAGCTACGCGGTGCAGCTGGCGCGCTGGGCGGGCGCACGGGTCATCGCGACCGCCTCACCTCGTCATCACGACTTCCTGCGCGGCCTCGGCGCCGACCAGGTGATCGACTATACCACCACACCCTTCGAGGAGGTGGTCCATGACGCGGATGTCGTCTTCGATACGGTAGGTGGGGAGACACTGACGCGCTCCTGGCAGGTCGTGAAAGATGGCGGCGTGGTGGTCTCGGTCGTCAGCCCGCGCCCAGCGGAAGATCCAACACGAAACAGGGCGCAATTCGTCTGGTTCATCGTCGAGCCTAGCGCCGAGCAGTTGCGCGCGATTGGCGATTTGATCGACGCGGGGCAAATTCAGCCGATCATCAGCCAGGTGTTTCCGCTTGCCGAGGCGCGCCACGCCTGGGAAGCTGCGGCAAGCGGCCATGCGCGCGGCAAAATCGTTCTGCGCGTGGAGAACTGACCATCTTCAAGATGGCCGGAAGAGGGAGGGCGGTTCAAACCGCGCCTGAATAGCTTCCCTTCGCTCCGCCGATTGGCCACGAAACCCGCCTTCGCGGGTTCAAGAGTCCGGTCACCGGCTATGTAACTCGTCCGGCGTTTGATTCTGGGAAGTCCGCGCAGGCGGACTTGGTGGCCGCAGTTCGCCTACAGCACATCTGCAAAAGGTTGAACAGCCGGGCTGCGGTGGTTGCTCTGCTGGGCACGGTCTGATTACTGTCCGTCTGTCGCGCCTTAATGCACTTTGCTCTAGCGGCGGCGGATGGATGTTCCACGTGAAACATGCGAACAGAGAAGTATACGCTCGTGGAGGTGGCGACGATGACGTTGCGGCTCGATCCTCAGGGCGATGGCGGCGTCGCGCGGCAAGCCTGGCGCGCGTTCTGCCGTGCGATTGAGGTTCCGGGGGAGCATAGCCTGCCCGATGTGATCCGCCGGGCGCGGGCCGCCAGCGGGCGCGGTGATCCTGAGAGCCAGTGGGCGCTGCGCCAGTACGAGGCGCTGCGCCAACACCTGGAGAACGAGAAGCAGACGCTCACCCGCATCTTTGCCACCGCCCTGCTGATCTGCTGGGGGCTGGCCATCTGGCGGCCACGCGGTCGGCGGATGTGGGCGCTGGCTCCGTTGCAGGGCGCGCTGACACTGGGCATCGGCCTGCGCATCTGGATGGTCAATGCGCTGCTGCGGCGTTTCTGGGAGCGCGCCGCAGACGAATGATCTCCCCCATGCTCGCCACTGAAGAAAGAGGTCACAATGCGCTTCGAGACGCAGGCGATTCACGGCGACCACTCGATCGATCCGGCAACTGGCGATGTGACGCCGCCGCTGCACCTGGCCACCACCTTCCAGCGCGCGGCAGATGGCGCCTACCCCCACGGCTACATCTACACCCGCACTGAGAATCCCACCCGCATCGCGCTGGAGCGCCTGCTGGCGACCCTGGAGCTCGGCGCTGAGGAGGCAGGGGCGGCGGCGGCGTTCGCCTCTGGCTCGGCGGCGGCGGCGGCGGTCTTTCAGTCGCTGGCGCCCGGCGACCATGTGCTGGCGCCCAGCGATGTCTATCATGGTACGGCCAGGCAGCTTCGCTCGATCTTCGTTCCGTGGGGGCTAGCGGTCGATTTCGTCGATATGAGCGATGTGGCGGCGGTCGAGGCGGCGTTGCGTCCCACGACGCGGCTGCTCTGGGTTGAGACGCCATCCAATCCGCTGCTGACGATCAGCGACATCGCAGCGCTCTGCGCGCTGGCGCATCGCGTGGGAGCCGTGGTGGCCTGCGACAACACCTGGGCGACCCCCGTGGCGCAGCGGCCCTTCGCGCTGGGAGCCGATCTGGTCGTGCACTCCACCACCAAATATCTCGGCGGCCACAGCGACACGCTGGGCGGCGCGGTGATCGCGCGGACGGGCGACGAGCGCTTCGCCCGCATCCACACCATTCAGGGGGTGCTCGGCGCGGTGCTCTCGCCCTTCGATAGCTGGCTGACCCTGCGCGGCATTCGCACGCTGGCCTACCGCATGCGTGGGCATACCGAGCATGCGCTGGCGGTGGCGCAGTTTCTGGCGTCCCACCCTGCCGTCGAAGCGGTTCACTATCCGGGCCTGCCCAGCCACGCGGGCTATGCGGTGGCGCAGCGCCAGATGACGCTTGCTGGTGGCATGCTCTCGATTCAGGTACGCGGCGGCGCGCAGGAGGCGCTGGCCGTGGCGGGCGCCGCTGGTGTCTTCACCCGCGCGACCAGCCTCGGCGGCGTCGAGAGCCTGATCGAGCATCGTGCCAGCATCGAGGGGCCAGACTCGCACACGCCGCAGAATCTGTTGCGCCTCTCGGTCGGACTTGAGCATCCCGATGATCTGATCGAGGATCTCGATCAGGCGCTGGCAGCCATCAGCTGAAGCCGGAGCAGCGGAGGAAGGAAGCAAGGGTGGCCGCTTTGACGCGGCCAATCGTATACGCTACTCTAGGATGGCAGACAGTGGCGAGCACTGGCGAATGATGGCGAAGCGGGAGGCGACAAGATGAACGAACAGAGCGCTCCAGAGAGCGTCGCGCCCTCCGCTGAGCCATCCATTGCGCCCTCCGTTGAGGCCATGTCGAGTGCGGCGCCGCCATCGCCAGCCGCTCAGTCCTCCAGCCGCGGACGCCGCCAGACCGGGCATCGCCGCAGCGGGCCGGATGGGCTGGACGCGCCGGACAACGAGCTCTCCACGACTCATAAGCGCAAACGGATCAACCGCATGACGGACTCCGGGCGGATCCCTGCGCTGCGCTTCAACCGCTATGTCGGGCGCCAGCATACGGAGCGCAAGCCCGCCGTGGTCTATGACACCGAGCATACCCCTGGCTACCTGCGCCTGACCCGCCTGGCGATGGGCGTGGCGCTGCTGGCGGTCGCGTGGGCGGCTTCGCTGCTGCTGGTGGCGCTGACAGACTCGCTGGTCGATGTCTTCCCGCATCAACCCAGCCTGACAGCTCGCTTCGGCCTCTACCTCCTCGGCGCGATCGGGCTGGTGTGGCTGGCGATGGTGGCGCTGGCGCTCATCATCGTCGGCGCCTTCTCGCTGACGCTGGCGCTCACCCGCCGCCAGTGGTAGGCTGCGCCTCCAACTGATACCATCTCACGGCGTCGATCCTCTGGTGTGGCGCAGGACTTGCGACATCGATGGCGCACATCCGCAGATGGGAGGAGTCGAGCGCCTCGCGCCTCCCTCGAACCGGAACGTACATCGCCCTGACCGACGACAATGATGCTACGGCACGCATGGTTTTGCTTGTGCATAGTCACTGTCGGCGCCATAGTGTCCGCGTTTGTAGTCTGGGATATACGACCACAGTAGTCCCACATGTCCGCCAGTGGGAGGCTGACCAAGGGGGCCTCAGTAGCAATGACTCCGAAGTCCGAGATAACAGCCGCAGGGTGCGCTCAAGCGCAGATACGACGCCTGGAAGCGCTGGTTAGTGGACAGTCTCAGGTTCTTGAGATGATCTCCCAGGGCCTTCCGCTCTCGCAGACCCTGGAGGCGATCCCGCGCTGGGTCGAAGCAAACTCGCAGGATGGTGTGCTGGCGTCGATCCTGCTGCTCGATCAGGACAGCCAGCATCTGCTGCATGGCGCCGCTCCTAGCCTGCCAGAAGCGTACAACCGGGCTATCAATGGCATTCGCATCGGCCCCGCTGTCGGTTCCTGTGGCACAGCCGCATTCACTGGACGCGCGGTGATTGTCGAAGATATCGCCAATGACCCGCTGTGGGTAGACTTCCGCGATCTGGCCCTCGCACACGGGCTGCGGGCGTGTTGGTCGACGCCGCTGATTGACCGCACTGGGCGCATCCTTGGCACATTCGCCATGTACTATCGCCAGCCGCGTGCGCCTTCTGAGGACGACTTCCACCTCATTCGCCTCGTCACCCGAACGGCTCTGCTCGCCATCGAACACCAGCGGATGGAGGACGAGCGGGCGGAACTGCTCGCTCGCGAGCGACAAGCGCTGCAGCGCGCCGAGCTTCAGCGGCAGCGCCTGCACGACTTGATCATGGAGGCTCCAGCAGCCATCGCTCACCTGCACGGGCCGACACACATCTTTGACGTCGCCAATCCGTTGTACCAACGGATGATCGGCATGGGACGAGACGTGCTCGGCAAGCCCATCCGCCAGGCGCTCCCTGAGTTGGAAGGGCAAGGAATCTTCGAGCTGCTCGATCACGTGTATGCGAGTGGTGAGCGCCAGGAAAGCCAGGAGATTCCGATTCGTCTAGGCGCTGGCGACGGCGGCGCCTTCGAAACGCGGTATTTCAATGTCGTCTGTCAACCCACCCGCGATGAGGCTGGCGCGGTGGATGGCCTTCTGATGCATGCGGTGGATGTAACGGCGTCCACGCAGGCTCACCAGCAGGTGAGGGCGAGCGAGGAGCGTTACCGCACGCTGTTTCGCCTGGTTCCTGTCGCGCTCTATGCCTGCGATGCCAACGGTATGCTTCAGGAGTACAACCAGCGCGCTATCGAATTGTGGGGCCGCGCGCCTGCGGCCGGCGATCCCGATGCGCGGTATTGCGGGTCGCTCAGGCGCTATTACCTGGATGGTCGGCCCATGCCCCGCGAAGACTACATCACCGCGCGGGTTCTGCGCGGCGAGATCCTCGACGACGCGGAAATCGAGTGCATCGTAGAGCGGCCAGACGGATCGCGTCGGTGTGTTTTGGCCCACTCACAACTTCTCCGAAACGAGCGTGGTCAGGCCACTGGCGCCATTACCTGCCTCTATGACATCACCGAACATAAGGAAGCCGACGAGGCGGCGGCGCATCTGGCCGCCATCGTGTCGTCCTCCTCCGATGCCATTGCCAGCAAGACGCTGGAAGGCATCATCACCAGTTGGAACGCCAGCGCCGAGCGCATGTTCGGCTACACTGCCGACGAGATCATAGGACAGTCAGTGCTGACCTTGATTCCGCCCGAGCGACACAGCGAAGAGGATGCCATCCTCGCGCGACTCCGCGTAGGGGAGCGCGTCGAGCATTTCGAGACGGTGCGAGTGACCAAGGAAGGACGCCATCTGGACGTGTCGCTCACGATTTCGCCGATCCGCGATCGCTCTGGCGTCATCACTGGCGCTTCGAAAATTGTCCGTGACATCACCGAGCGCAAGCAACTCGAGCGCGAGCGTGCGGAGCTGCTCGGCATCGTCGCACACGACCTGGGCAACCCGCTGGCCTCGATGAAGGCGCGGGTGCAGCTGCTCCAGCGTCGCCTGGCGCGCGGCGTCGCATTGGACGCCGACGCGCTGAAGGGCCTTGGACAACTCGTCACGCGCATGGAGCGGCTGGTGCGTGACCTGCGCGACGCCGAGAGCATCGATACTGGGCAGCTCGCGCTTGTCCGCGAACGGTTCGATCTCGTATCGCTGCTGCGCCAGGAGGCTGAGACGGCGCAATCAGCAAGCCAGCGAGGTGTCACACTCGAGCTAGCCGATTGGACGTCATCTCGGCCCGTGGAGGTAGAAGCCGATCGCGACCGCGTTGGCCAGGTGATCGCCAATCTGCTCTCCAACGCCCTCAAATATTCGCCTGCCGATCGGCCTGTTGCGCTCTCCCTCGCCCCCGAAGGGCAGCCCGCTGGTCCGGACATGCCTCCTGCGTCGTTTGTGCGGGTGTCGGTGCGCGACGAAGGGCCAGGCATCCCACAGGCGGCGCTCTCACGGGTGTTCGAGCGGTTCTATCGCGTGCCCAGCATCGATGTACAGAGTGGTGAGCGCCAAGGGTTGGGTCTGGGCCTCTACATTTGCCGCCAACTGGTCGAGCGTCATGGCGGGCAGGTCGGCGTAGACAGCGGGGTCGGGCGTGGATCCACCTTCTGGTTTACGCTGCCGCTTGCGCCCGTCGCAGACTAACTCAGCTCGATCTGCGCCTTCGCCGCCCGGCAGAGTCGCCAGCAGGACGGCGCTGGCGCGCGAGGGCTGGCTGATGATACAATAGACGGGCCACCCCAGATGGGGCCGTAGCTCAGGGGCAGAGCAGGGGCCTTTTAAGCCTCGTGTCGTGGGTTCGAATCCCACCGGCCTCACCTTTTCGCTGATTCATGTTCGCATTGCTCAACTATCGTTGCTCCCATCAATGCCCGCATCGTTGCTCGCATGTGTCGCAGTGTCGAGGGGGATCATGTGAGTCAGCGTCGCTCCCGTCAGCAGGCCGACCAGCATGCAGTGTCTCCCGCACCCCACGCCGCCTCACAGGCTGCCTCCACCCCACACCACGATTCACCTACTCCTCCATCGGATTCTGCGGGCGCATCTCAGGCCGCGAAGATGGCCGCTGCGATGCCCCCCACCCTCTTCGAGGCCGCCCCCGATGGCCTGGCGGTGGTGGAGCAAGATGGCGTCATCGCGCTGGTCAATGGCCAGGTGGAGACGATGTTTGGCTATCGTCGCGAAGAGCTGCTTGGCCAGTCGATTGACATGCTCATCCCAGAGCAATTGCGCGGAGCGCATGTGCGGCATCGCGATTCGTATATGAAGGCTCCGCGCGCGCGACCGATGGGTGAGCAGCTGACGCTGTTCGGGCGGCGCAAGGATGGCAGCCAGTTTCCTGTCGAGATCAGCCTGAGCCCCATAGAGGTCGAGCGACGCCAACTGGTAATGGCCATCATTCGCGATGTGACGAGGCGCAAGCAGCTGGAAATGGCCTTGCAGGCGTCGGTACGCGCCGCTGAGACCCATCTGCACCTGCTCCAGACCGTGCTCGATCAGTTGCCGTCAGGTGTCTACCTGGTACGCAGCCACGACGCCAAGCTGACGCTGGCCAATCGTGCCGCCGTCACGCTCTGGGGCGCCACCTGGAACGAGGGGCAACCAATGGCCTCGTTTCTCGCGCGCACAGGCATCCGCTTTCTGCAGCCGACAGGGCAGCCCTATCCATTGGAGCACTTGCCGAGCATTCAGGCGTTGCGCGCAGGCAAGGAAGTTGTTCAGGCGCAGATGCGCATCCTGCGCCCCGACGGCGTGTCCATCCCACTGCTGGTGACCAGCGTACCGCTGCCGGCCTCGATCTTTCTGGGCGGCGCGAATGAGCCCGGCGACGCCAGCGACGACGAGTCTGGCCGCGAGCGGATGGCGCTGGTGGTGTATCAGGATGTCACCATGCTGGCCGAGGCGGAGCGCGTCAAGGATGAGTTCGTGACCCTGGCGGCGCACGAGCTGCGCACGCCAATCGCCGTCGCCAGCGGCTATGCCCAGATGTTGCTACGCGCGCCTGGCGGACAGGAGGGACAGGAAGGGGCAGCGCAAGAGGCGCCGCTGGCGGGCTGGCAGGAGGAAGCCCTGCGCGACATCAACACGGCGATGTCGCGGCTGACCGCGCTCACCGATGACCTGCTGGATGTCACCCGCCTGCAGGCTGGACAGCTCCAGCTCTCCAAAGAGCCGCACGATCTGGTCGCTCTCGCCCGCCGCATCTGCCATCGCATGCAGACGACGACCGCGCGGCACGAGATTCAGTTCGAGACGCATGCGAAACATCTGATCGTCGATATTGATGTACGCCGCATCGAGCAGGCGCTACACAACCTCATCAACAACGCCATCAAATACAGTCCCGCTGGCGGCGTGGTGAAGATCACATTGCGCCGCACCGAGTCCGTGACCGAGTCCGTGACCGAGTCATATGCGGAGCAGGGTGCGAGCAGGCGCGGCGCGGAGATGACCGTGGAGGATCACGGGCTGGGCATCCCAGAAGATCAGCAGGGGATAATTTTCCAGCGGTTCGTGCGCGCTCGCAACGCTCAGGAGTTGGGCATCGAGGGCACAGGGCTGGGGCTGTATCTCTGCCGCGAGATTCTGGCCGCACACGACGGGCGCATCTGGTTCGAGTCGCGGGAGGGCCAGGGAACCACGTTCCATGTCCTGATCCCGCTGCTCGATCTCACCGAGCGGGAATAGTCCCACGCGC
>DATAED010000493.1:0-13257 GCA_036258195.1 Ktedonobacterales bacterium | reverse complement strand
TCGTCGGCAGGGCATCTGAGCCTTTGCAGCAGGATGATGCCCCTCTCCCTCTGGGAGAGGGGCAGGGGTGAGGGCGGGCGCAAGAGGAAGCGGCGGGCGAAAGGGAGGCTTGCTCCCCCTCGCCCGCCGCTGTGTGCGCTCGGCTGAAATGGCTGGCGCTAGTGGTCGCGTGGCGGGTAGTCGCGGCCACCCTGCGGGCGACCACCCTGCGGGCGACCACCGCCCATGCCGCCGGGGCGTCCGCCGCGGTCGGAGTAGCCGCCGCCACCACCGCCGTAGCGGCCACCGCCGCCGCCCATGCGCGGGCGCGCGGGGCCACGCTGGGCGCGCTCGGCCTCCAGCTCCTCTTGCGAGGGCATCTCGCCACTGAGGGCGGCCTTGCGCGAGAGGTTGATGCGGCCCTGTGGGTCGACCTCGATCACCATCACAGTGATCTCATCGCCCACCTGTACCACCTCCTCTGGCCGGTTCACGAAGTAGTCGGCCAGGTTCGGCGTGCGCACCAGCCCCTCCTTGCCCGGCAGAATCTCCACGAAGGCGCCGAAGTCCACCAGACGGCGGACGACGCCCGTGTAGATCTTGCCCACCTCGACCTCTTCGGTCAGGGCGCGGACGGCAGCGACGGCGCGCTCCATACCCTCGCCGCTGGACGAGGCGATGTGGATGGTGCCGTCCTCCTCGATGTCGATCTTGACGCCCGTCTCATCCTGAATGCGTCGCACGGTCTTGCCGCCTGGGCCAATGACCGCGCCGATCTTGTCGGGGTTGATCTTCAGCGACTGGATGCGCGGCGCATAGGGCGAGAGCTCCTCGCGCGGCTCTGGCAGCGCCTGGAGCATCTTATCCATGATGAACATGCGGCCCGCGTGCGCCTGGTTCAGCGCCTGGGTCAGCACTTCATGCGAGAGGCCCTTGACCTTGATGTCCATCTGCAGCGCCGTGATGCCGTCCGCCGTGCCAGCCACCTTGAAGTCCATGTCACCCATGGCGTCTTCGAGGCCCTGGATGTCGGTCAGCACCTGATATTTGCCGCTGACCGTATCGCCCGACTCGGTGATGAGGCCCATCGCCACGCCGGCCACCGGCGCCGCGATCGGCACGCCCGCGTCCATCAGCGACAGCGTGCTGCCGCAGACCGACGCCATCGAGGTCGAGCCATTCGAGCTAAGAATCTCCGATACGATGCGGATGGTGTAGGGGAAGATGTCCTTCTCCGGGATGACCGGCAGCAGCGCCCGCTCGGCCAGCGCGCCGTGGCCGATCTCGCGGCGGCCCGGCCCACGCGATGAGCGCGTCTCGCCGACGCTGAACGACGGCATATTGTACTGGTGGATGTAGCGCTTGCTCTCATTCGACTCCAGCCCGTCGAGCTGCTGGCTCTCGCCCGGGGAGCCGAGCGTCACCAGGCTCAGCGCCTGCGTCTGCCCGCGTGTGAAGAGCGCCGAGCCGTGCGTGCGTGGCAGCAGCCCCACCTCGCAGCTAATCGGGCGGATGTCCGTCGGGCCGCGACCGTCGGGGCGCAGACCCTTCTCCAGAATCTGCGTGCGGATGAACTTCTTTAGCTCGCTCTCGTAGAGGCTGTTGACCTCTTTCATGCGCTCCGGATAGCGGGCGCCCACCTCGGTCACCAGGCCAGCCTGCACCTCGCTCAGCGCCTCATCGCGCTCGGCCTTGGTGGCCTTGTTGACAGCGGAGGCGAGGCGCGGCTTGGCGAAGTCCTGCACGGCCTTGAGGAGGTCGGCGTCCTGGGTGGGCGGGGTGAAGGCGCGCTTGGGCTTGCCAGCCTTCTCGCGCAGCTCCAGTTGCGCCTTGACGAGCAACTGGATGGCCTCATGACCCCTGGCGATGGCTTCGATCATCGTGGCCTCGGGCAGCTCTTTCGCGCCCGCCTCGACCATCACCACCGCCTCAGCCGTGCCAGCGACCACCAGGTCGAGCAGGCTCTCTTTCAGCTCCGTCTCGGTGGGATTGATGACGATCTGGTCATTGATGTAGCCAACGCGCACCGCGCCCACCGGCCCCTGGAAGGGAATCTCGGAGACCATCAGCGCCGCCGACGCCGCCGTGATGCCGATCACATCGGAGTCATTCTCGCGGTCAGCAGAGAGCACTGTCAGCACGATGTGGACATCGTTGCGATAGCCCTTGGGGAAGAGTGGGCGCATCGGGCGGTCGGTCAGGCGCGCGGCGAGAATCGAGTGCTCGCTGGGGCGCCCCTCGCGCTTGATGAAGCCGCCTGGGATGCGGCCAACCGCGTAGAGGCGCTCCTCTACGTCTACAGTCAGCGGGAAGAAGTCGATGCCCTCGCGCGGCTGCGCGGAGCCAGTGGCTGTGCCGAGCACCACCGTATCGCCATAGCGCACGAGCACCGCGCCACCCGCCTGTTCGGCGACGCGCCCGGTCTCGATGCTAAACTCGCGACCGGCGATGGTCGTCGTAGTCGTTTCTATCATGTGTTCCTCCGAACGCTCCCGGCCTGCGACCTCGCCGCCCGGGGGAACGTTCTTCCTGTCGAGTGCGCTGGCGCCGGATGGGCGCTGGATGAGCGCTCGTCTGGCATTGCCATCGGTCGCCAGCGTGTGTGCTGGCCGCGTCTCCAGCGCCAATCCTCTGCGGCGTCTCGCCGTCACGCGGGCGTGCCAGCGAGTGGATGCGCGGCCTGAACGGGGTCGTCTGGCGAGCGTCGTGCTGTCATCTACATCGGTACTGCTCTGGCCTGACGCTCGCCGGATGTGGGCGGAGGTCGAAGCGGCGTCGCCACTCGCGCCATTTCGACCCTCATTGCGCCCTGCGCTGAATGCTTAGCGGCGCAGACCCAGCTTCGCCAGCAGCGCGCGGTAGCGCTCCGGGTCTTTGCGATTCAGATACTTGAGCATGCGGCGCCGCTGACCCACCATCTTCATCAGGCCACGGCGTGAGTGATAATCGTGCTTGTTGGCGCCCAGATGCCCGGTCAGTTCCTGAATGCGCTTCGTGAGCAGGGCCACCTGCACCTCAGGCGAGCCAGTGTCGCCCTCATGGGTCTGGTGCTCGGTAATGATCTCGGTCTTCACGTCTTTTTCGAGAGCCATGCGGTCTGTTATGACGCCCCGTTGACCCGGCCAGATAGCGCGCTCCGTGCGCGCGTCACGCGCTGGGGTGGGGCGTCGTCCTCCTTTTGTGTGCGGATGCGCGCCCCTCGCCGCACAGGCGAGCCAGGCGCTGGCTTCACTGCTTCATTCAACACAGCTCGCGGCCACTGCGCTGCGCGTCCATTCCGGCGTGTGCGGTGTCGGCGCGCATGAAGCGGTCACGAGCGAGACGATCTCGAATACCCTGACAGGCGGAGCGTCGCCCTGTGGCGTGAGGGTGACGCGCCAGTCAGCCAGTGTTGGGCAAACGCTGGACGTGATCGTCGTCCGTCTCAGAGCGCCGGGCCTGCGCGTGTGTGGAATCGCCCGCGCTCAAATGGTTTCGCAGGCGGCCCAGCGGCGAATCGCCCACCCCTCTCATGGGTGGCGCATCTTTTCCGGATCTCAATCATCTGTTTCAGCAATCGTATGATAGCATAGCCCGCCTCTCATCCGCAACGGGACGCGCGAGATGGTGGCCATGACGATCAACGGGTCCCGTGGGGTATCGCCGGGCGCGCCCTCACCCAGCCCTCTCCCAGGGGGAGAGGGAGCGGAGGGTGATCGCAGGCCAGGCTCCATCCGTGTAGCTCCCCTCTCCCGCAAAGCGGGGGCGGGGCTGGGGGTGGGGGCCGCGCGACTCCCCTCCAGATTGACAGAACAACGCTGGGCGTGGTTTCCATGAAGTGAGCACGCGAGCAGACGACGTTTGACTGCGCAGGAGGGAAACGACCATGCCTCCGACCAATCCAACCCATCCGACCGATGCTACGCATCCATCCGAGCCGACTGATCCCAGTGGGCTCACCAGTCCCGCCTCCACCCGCAATCTGAGCGGCGCTGGCCTGACCGACGCCGTGCTGGCGAGCTTCGCGCAGTGCGACTCGCCACGCTTCACCACCATCGCGCAGAGCCTCGTGCGGCATCTGCACGCCTTCCTCACCGAGACGCAGCTCACCGAGGATGAGTGGGCCGCCGCCATCGCGTTTCTGACGCGCGTGGGCCACATCACGACCGAGCAGCGCCAGGAGTTCATCCTGCTCTCGGATGTGCTGGGCGCCTCGATGCAGGTGATCGGCGTGAACAACCCGTGTGTGGCGGACGAGACGGAATCGACCGTGTTTGGCCCGTTCTTCGTCGCCGAATCGCCACGCTATGCCATCGGCGACGACATCGCGCAGGGCGCGCCCGGTGAGCCGTGCTACATGCAGGGCAGCGTGCGCTCCGTCGCAGGCCAGCCCGTCGCCGGGGCACGACTGGAGATCTGGCAGGCCGATGAGGATGGCCGCTACGACGTGCAGTACGCCGATCTGGCGGCGCCGCGCGGGCGTGGCTATCTCTTCGCGGACGACGCCGGGCGCTATGCGTTCTGGACGATCCGCCCGGCCGCCTATCCCATCCCCAGCGATGGCCCGGTCGGCGACCTGCTCGCGGCGGCGCGGCGCAGCCCGATGCGTCCCGCGCACGTCCACTTCAAGATCACGGCGCCGGGCTATCGGCCGCTCATCACGCACGTCTTCGCGGCTGGCGATCCCTACCTCGACACTGACGCCGTCTTCGGGGTGAAATCGTCGCTCATCACGCCCTTCGAGCGCCACGAGCCGGGCGTCGCGCCGGACGGTCGGCAGATGCAGACGCCGTTCTACACCGCGCGCTACGACTTCACGCTGGCACAGGCGGAGGGCTGACGAGCGCCCGCCTGGCCAGATGGGTCAGATTGACGGAAGCGGGCGCCAGATGGTTTTGATACAGAGAGAGCGGCGCTGCTGAGCGCGTGGCCCATCCATTGCAGGATGGGAGACCAATCAAAACGGGAGTTCTCGATGGCGGAACGCATGTCGCTACGTGAGGCGATCAGCGGCTACGTCACGGACGGCGCGACCGTGGCGATGGAGGGCTTCACCCACCTGATCCCCTTCGCCGCCGGGTATGAGGTCATCCGCCAGCGCCGCCGCGACCTGACGCTGATCCGCATGACGCCCGATGTGATCTACGATCAACTGATCGGCGCGGGCTGTGCGCGGCGGCTGATCTTCTCGTGGGGCGGCAATCCGGGCGTCGGCTCGCTGCATCGCCTGCGTGACGCCGTGGAGCATGGCTGGCCGCAGCCGCTAGAGTTGCTGGAGCATAGCCACGCCGGGCTAGCCAGCGCGTATGTGGCGGGGGCCGAGCATCTGCCCTTCGCCGTGCTGCGCGGCTACGCTGGCTCCGACCTGCCCCGCTACAACGACGACATCCGCTTCATCCGCTGCCCCTTCACCGATGAAGAGCTGGCCGCTGTGCGCGCCGTGCAGCCTGACGTCACCATCATCCACGCGCAGAAAGCCGACCGCAAGGGCAACGTGCTGCTGTGGGGCATCCTGGGGGTGCAGAAGGAGGCTGCGCTGGCGGCGCGCCACACCATCGTGACGGTCGAGGAGATCGTGGACGACCTCGGCGCCTGGCCCAACGCCGCGCTGCTGCCTGCATGGATCGTCTCAGCCATCTGCGAGGTTCCCGGCGGGGCGCATCCCTCCTATGCGCAGGGCTACTACGAGCGCGACAATCGCTTCTATCAGGCGTGGGACGCCATCGCGCGCGACCGCCAGACCTTTCAAGCGTGGCTCCAGCGGCATGTGCTCGACACAGCGGATTACGCGGAGTTCTCGCGCGTGCTGGGCGAGACGCAGGCGGTTGCAGGGGCAGAAGGGACGGCGGCGCCATGACCACGCCTGATTCGTCGCAGGACTACACGGCCTCGGAGATGATGACCATCACCGCCGCGCGCCTGCTGAAGAACGGCATGAGCTGCTTCGTCGGTATCGGCCTGCCCTCGCTGGCGGCCAATCTGGCCCGCCTGACGCACGCGCCCGACCTCGTCCTGATCTATGAGTCGGGGCCAATTGGCGCCAAGCCGCGCGTCTTGCCGCTCTCCATCGGCGATGGCGAGCTGGCCGAGACGGCGGATACCATCGTCGCGACGCCAGAGATCTTCCGCTACTGGCTGCAGGGCGGGCATATCGACGTGGGCTTTCTGGGAGCCGCGCAGATCGACCGCTTCGGCAACCTCAATACCACCGTCATCGGCCCGTATGACCAGCCCAAGGTGCGGCTGCCGGGGGCGGGCGGCGCGCCAGAGATCGCTGGCTCGGCGCGGCGGGTGTTTGTGATGTTGCGGCAGTCGGCGCGCGCGTTCGTGCCCAAACTCGACTTCATCACCAGCGTTGGCTATCTGGATGGCGGCGACGCGCGAGCGCGGCTGGGGCTGACGGGCGCCGGCCCCGTCGCCATCATCACGGATCTGTGCGTGCTGGAGCCAGAGCCGCCATCGCATGAGTTCGTCGTCACCAGCATCCATCCCGGCGTCACCCGCGAGCGGATCGTGGCGGCGACGGGCTGGCCGATCCGCTTCGCCGCCACGGCGCGCGCGACCGAGCCGCCCAGCGAGGCCGAGCTGCGCACGCTGCGCGAGCTGCAACAGCGTGGCGGCGCGGCGCATGGCGAGGGGTGACGCATCGTCATCATCCAGAGGAGGTTGCGTGTCTATGGCCCATGATCCTCAGTCTGTCGGTCTGCCCGGGCTACGGCGTCCCAGTGCGGGCGCCCAGCCTGAGTACTTATATCCGCCCTATGCCTCCTCCATCAAGCGGGCGCCGACGCGGCCGCTGATCTTGCTGCCGCACACGCTCGCGGAGGTGACGGGGCCAGTCTTCGGCTACGACGCGCTCGGCCCCACCGATAACGACCTCACCCGCCAGCATAGCGAGGAGCCGCTGGGCGAGCGTATCTTTGTCAGCGGGCGCGTGCTGGATGTCTACAACCGACCTGTGCGCCGCGCGCTGATCGAGATCTGGCAGGCCAACTCGGCGGGCCGCTACCACCACAAAGGCGACACCCACAACGCGCCGCTCGACCCCAATTTTACCGGTTATGGGCGCGTGCTGACCGATGACGAGGGGCGCTACGCCTTCACCACCATCAAGCCCGGCGCCTATCCCTGGGGCAACCACCACAACGCCTGGCGCCCGCAGCACATCCATTTCTCGCTGTTTGGCGCGGGCATCCTCTCGCGGCTGGTGACACAGATGTACTTCCCCGGCGATCCGCTGCTGCGCGATGACGCCATCTACCAGAGCATCCGCGACGAGTGCGCCCGCGAGCGGCTGATCGCGCGCTTCGACTGGCCAACGACCATCCCGATGACGGGGCTGGGCTATACCTTCGATATCGTCCTGCGCGGCAGAGACGCGACGCCAATGGAGCAGTGAGATGAGCCAGGATGATCAGGATGCTCTGGACGGGCTGGAGATGACCGGCTCGCAGACGGTCGGGCCGTTCTTTCGCATCGGGCTGGAGCCGCTGTTCCTGCCCGTGGTGGCGGGGCCAGAGGTTCGCGGCGAGCATATCACGATGCGCGGGCGCGTGCTGGATGGCGATGGCCAGCCCGTCCCCGATGCGGTGATCGAGACGTGGCAGGCCGACGCCGATGGCCACTACGCAGACCCCGCCAGCGCTCCGACACCTGGCGCCGGGACGGGCTTCACTGGCTTCGGGCGCGCGCCGACCGATGACGAGGGGCGCTTCTCGCTGGCGACCATCCTGCCGGGGCGGGTCGCGGGGCCAGATGGCGCGCTCCAGGCGCCGCATCTTGTGGCGCTGGTCTTCATGCGCGGGCTGCTGCGCCATCTGGTGACGCGCGTGTACTTCCCCGCTGGGCCAGGGCTGGCGGATGATCCCGTGCTAGCGCTCGTGCCCGCCGAGCGGCGCGCCACGCTGATCGCGCGGCCAGTCGCGGGCGAGCCAGGCGTGTTCGAGTGGGATATCCACCTGCAAGGGGCCGATGAGACGGTCTTCTTCGACGCCTGAGCGCAGTCAGGAGGCGGCGATGGACGCGCAGCGCTCGCGGGGTCTGCTCGACCTGCTCTTCTCCACGGAGGAGATGCGGCTGGTCTTCTCCGACCACGGGCGACTCCAGGGGATGCTGGACTTCGAGCGGGCGCTGGCGCGTGTCGAGGGGCGGCTGGTCGTCATCCCGGCGCAGGCCGCCGAGGTGATCGCGCGGCCACGCTCGCCCGACGCATTCGATCTGGCGGCGCTGGCGTCCGAGGCGGAGCAGGCGGGCAACCTCGCCATCCCGCTGATCCACGCGCTAACGGCGCTGGTGGCGCGCGACGACGCCGAGGCGGCGCGCTACGTCCACTGGGGCGCGACCAGTCAGGATGTCATCGACTCCGGGCTGATGCTCCAGGTACGCGCTGGCCTCGACTTGATCGACGCCGATCTGGCGCGGCTGGCGGCGGCGCTGGCGCGGCTGGCGCAGGCGCATCGCGCGACGCCAATGGCCGGGCGCACCTGGCTCCAGCAGGCCGCGCCGATCACCTTTGGCCTGAAGGTGGCTGGCTGGCTGAGCGCCATCAAGCGCGACCAGCAGCGGCTGCGCGACCTGCGTGGGCGCGCGCTGGCGGCGCAGGTGGGCGGCGCGGTCGGCTCACTGGCCGCCTTTGGCGCGCAGGGGTTGGCCATCGCCGATGGCGTAGCTGAGGAGCTGGGGTTGCAGGCGCCGGATATGCCCTGGCACACCCAGCGCGACCGCGTGGTCGAAGTGGCGACCACGCTGGGCTTGCTAGTGGGAACGCTGGGCAAGATGGCGCGCGATCTGGCGCTGCTGGCGCAGTCGGAGGTGGCGGAGGCGCGCGAGCCGGGCGGGCCAGAGCGCGGTGGCTCCTCGACGATGCCGCAGAAGCGTAATCCGGTCGGCGCGGCGGTGACGCTGGCGGCGGCGCAGCGAGTGCCGGCGCTGGTGGCGACGCTGCTGGCCGCCATGCCGCAGGAGCACGAGCGCGGCCTGGGCGGCTGGCAGGCTGAGTGGGAGACGCTGCCGGAGATCTTTCTGCTGGCGGCAGGCGCCCTGCGCCGCATGCGCGAGGCGGCGGAGGAGGGACTGGAGGTCGATGAGCAGCGCATGCGCGCCAATCTGGACGTCACGCACGGCTTCATCTATGCCGAGGCAGTCTCGCTGGCGCTGGCGCAGCACGTCGGTCGCGAGCGGGCGCACACGCTGGTGCGCGACGCTGTGCAGCGCGCCACCCGCAGGGGCCGTCATCTGCGCGAGACGCTGGCCGCCGACAAAGTCATCACCGCGCATCTGGCCGCCGCCGACCTGGATGCGCTCTTCGATCCGCAGCGCGCCGCCGGTTTGGCGGAACAGCTCGTCCAGCGCACGCTGGGAGAGCGGACGGATGGGTGAGCGTGCCCCCACCCCCAGCCCCTCCCCCGCTTTGCGGGAGAGGGGAGCCAAAGGGCGTCGCGGTGGGGGCGAGGTTTACTTGCGCGGCGCGAACCCTCGCCCCAGCCCTCTCCCAGAAGGAGAGGGAGCGGAGGGTGATCGTAGGGCAGGCTCCGTTTAGCTCCCCTCTCCCGTCTTGGCGGGGGAGGGGCTGGGGATGGGGGCTAGCCGCTGAAAGAGATAAACTCGTTATGCCGATTATCGACCTACCTGCTGGGCGCTGCTTCTATCGCTTCGATGGGCTGGAGGATGCGCCCGTACTGATGCTCTCGAGCTCGCTGGGTACCGATCACCGCATGTGGGAGCCGCAGACGCCTGCGCTGATGCGGCGCTACCGCGTACTGCGCTACGACACGCGCGGCCATGGCGGCACGGACGCGCCCGCTGGCCCCTATGCGATGGCTGAGTTGGGCTGCGACGCGCGCGACCTGCTGGATGCGCTGGGCGTCGCA
This sequence comes from Ktedonobacterales bacterium, assembly GCA_036258195.1. GTDB lineage: Bacteria > Chloroflexota > Ktedonobacteria > Ktedonobacterales > JADMIN01 > JAKAIY01. The sequence goes on along the minus strand of DATAED010000493.1, from coordinate 3,430 downwards.
CGGGCCAGCTTCTGCGGCCTCTCGATGGGCGGCATGGTGGGTATGTGGCTGGCGGCCAACGCGCCCGATCGCGTGGATCGGCTGATGCTCTGCAACACGGCGGCGCTGCTGGGGCCGCCGCAGCGCTGGGATGCGCGCATCGCGGCGATTCGCGCGGGCGGCATGGCGGCCATCGCGTCGGGGGTGGTGGCGGGCTGGTTCACCGCCGATTACAGCGCGCGCGAGCCAGACGTGATCGCGCAGATGCGGGAGACGCTGACCAATACTCCGGCGGAGGGCTACATTGCCTGCTGTGAGGCGGTTCGCGATATGGATCAGCGAGCCTTGTTGGCGCGCATTCAGGCGCCCACGCTGGTGATCGCTGGCGCGCACGACGCCGCCACCCCACCTGCGGATGGCCGCGCGCTGGCCGACGCTATCGCCGGAGCGCGCTATGTCGAGCTAGTCGCCGCGCATCTCTCGAACATCGAAGCGGCGGACGCCTTCACCGACGCCATCATCCGCTTTCTGACAGGAGCAAACGATCATGACGGATCACCTGAGCGAGCGTGAGCGCTACGAGCAAGGCTTGCGCGTGCGGCGCGAAGTGCTGGGCGATGAGTATGTCGAGCGCGCGCTGGCCAATCGCACGCCGCTGAACGAGGATTTCCAGGACTTCATCACGCGCACGGCGTGGGGCGAGGTGTGGGCCGACGACACCCTGCCGCGCGCCACCCGCAGCCTGGTGACGATAGCGCTGCTGGTGGCGCTCAACCGCCCCGACGAACTGCGCATGCACCTGCGCGCCGCCGTGCGCAACGGCGTCTCGCACGACGAGATCAAGGCGCTGCTGCTGCACTGCGCCATCTACTGCGGCGCGCCTGCCGCCAACTCCGCCTTCCATCTGGCCGAAGAAGTATTCGCTGGGTAGCGCGAGCTCTCCCGCGTAGCTCCCCTCTCCCGCAAAGTGGGGAGGGGCTGGGGGTGGGGGCTAGCCCGCCACCAGCGCGATGACCCGCAGCGGGCTGCCGGAGCCGCCGACGATCTTCAGGGGCGCGGCGATCACCACCGCGCCCGTGGGCGGCAGTTGATCCAGATTGATCAGGCTGGTGATGCCGAATTTGCCCGCGCCGTGCATCGTGCTGTGGTTGGGGAAGGGCGGATCGAAGGTTCCCGCCTGCCCGGCGTCTGTGCCGACGGTCTCCACGCCGACTCCCAGCACATCGCGCTCGCGCGCCAGAAATTCCGAGCAGGTTTTGGCGAACCCCGGCGAGTGTGCGCCGCCCTCGCCCGCATTCAGGAAGTCTGCGCGGCTCGTGCGCGCGCTCCAGCCGGTGCGCAGCAACACCCACGCCCCCGCCGGGATGCGCCCATGCGCCGCCTCCCACTGCTGCGCCCGCTCTGGCGTCAGCAGAAAGTCGGGGTTCTGCGCCACATCCGCCGTCACGTCAATGACGCAGGCCGGGCCGATGAACTTCTGTGGCGGGATGGTGTCAGTGGTGTTGTCGGGCAGCTCCTTGCCCGTGACCCAGTGGACGGGCGCATCGAAATGCGTGCCGGTATGCTCGCCCAGATGCAGGATATTCCAGTACCAGGCTGGGCCAGCGTCGTTGTAGCGCGATATCTCGGTGACGGTCAGCCCCGGCGACGGCGCGAACATAGGCGGCAGGTCGATCACTGGCGTCGCTGACTCCAGCGGCGTCGTCAGATCGACCACCCGGATGCGTCCCGCGAGAAGCTCCGTCACGAATTGCGCCAGCACACTATTTGACTGCTCGCCTGCCATGTCTCGCCTCCTTTGCCCGGCTCGCCTGGCTCGCTCTGCCTGCTACTCCTGCCGCTGTCGCAGCGCCTCCAGCGCACGCTTGAACTGGAAGCGATTTTCCAGCAGCGGCAGATCCATGTGAAACGTCTTTGGCCCCACCGCCTCGACCTTGGAGACGATGGTCGTGAGCGTATCGCTTGCCAGCGCCTCCGCGACGGCCTGTTTCAAGCGTTTCGGCGTGTCAGCCTGCTCCACGCGCGGGATGCCGCATGCGCGCGCCACGCCCGCCAGATCGGTTCCGGTCGCCGTCGCGGTGGGGAATCCGCCGACCGAGAGCAGGCTCTCGTTGTCGAAGACGATGTGCAGCAGGTTGCCGGGTCGGTAGCGCGCCATCGTCGTCAGCGTCCCCAGATTCATCAGCAGCGAGCCGTCGCCGTCCAGCACGATCACCTTGTGCTGGGGCAACGCCAGCGCGACGCCCAGCCCCATCGAAGAGGCCAGCCCCATCGCATGCTCCAGATAGAAGAACGTGGGTTGGTGGCCGAGGGTGTAGAGTTCCGCCGCCACGGCCCCCATGATCGTGACGACGATGCGGTCGCGCAGCTCAGGATAGATCGCCTGCAAGGCGTCCGCACGCAGCATGGCTAGTCCTCCCACATCAGCTCGCGCGTCAGCAGCACGGCGACGGGCGTCAGCGCGGCGTGCGCCAGCGTCTGCGCGTCCTTCAACCGACGCTGCACGTCGTGCGGGTCGCTCAGCGACCAGGTGGGGATGCCCAGCGCGCGCAGCAGCGGCTCCGTCATCATGCCGCCCTGTGTCTGCCAGGGATCGCGCTCACCCATGTGGCCGCGATAGCTGATCAGCATCAGCAGGGGAACCTTGTAAAGCAGCGCCAGCGAGACGATGGGGTTAATGGCCGCCAGGAAGCCGTGATTCTGCATCAGCAGCGCCGAGTTGACGCCCGCCAGATGCGCCCCCGCTGAGACGCCGATAGCCTCCTCCTCCTTGGCGACGCGCACCAGCGTGACAGCCGGATCATCCTCTGCCATGCGGATGAGGTGGACGAGCCAGGTTTCGGGCAGGGCGGAGAAGATCTGCACGTCGCACGCTCTGAGCGCGTCGTAGATCAGTTGGGAGTTGGCGACTGAAACAGGCATACGTTGCTCCATCACATGCCATCGCGACGCCTGTCGGGTAGTCCGAGTGTAGCACACGCGCGAGATGAGGAACAACGCGAGCAGGCGACATCAGATGAGAAGGCGGGCAGGGGAACGATTCCATCCCCTGCCCGCTCGCGCGTCGCGTCAGTCGCTTTTCATCCCAGCGCGGCGATGAACGCCGCTTCCAGGTCAGCCTGGCGCTCCAGCAGCGCAGGGAGCTGTGAGCGGCTCGCGCTCAGGGACGCTTGTTGCAGCGCGCCGTAGATCTGGCACTGCTCCCAGCGGATCGCCGCCGCGTCGGGCAGGCGCTCGCGGAGGAATACCGCGCCATCGAAGCAGCGCTGGCCGGAAACGCGCCAACTGAAGTAGGGCAGCGCGCCCAGGCTGCGCTCTGGCGCGGCGCGCAGATCCGCCGCCAGCAGGCGCAGCGCCTGTGGGCCAAAGTGAGCCATCACCCCTGGCGCAATCGTCTCATCTGCGCGGGCGTAGATCGCGCGGGCCTGGGCGATGACGCCGTTCCAGATGG
>DATAED010000492.1:0-3851 GCA_036258195.1 Ktedonobacterales bacterium | reverse complement strand
CTATGGGGATGAGCGCGACGACATCAAAGAGCTTGATGAGGATGCCATAGGCGATGACAACGCCGCTCAGCGCCGCAAGCCGCCGCTGCCAGACGCCCGGACGACGCATCGCCGCGACCGCCAGCGCCACCGCGACGATGCTGACGGCCACCGCCGGGCCATCGGATTCCAGCGTGCGCGCCTGCGCCAGATAGTTCGGATCAAGGACGAGCAGCGCCGCCGCGATGGCGCCTCCCCAGAGGCCCTCCAGTTCTGCGCCGAGCCAGAACAGCGCGGCGATGCCGATGATGGCGAAGACTGCCACGCCGACGCGCGCTCCTGCGATGCTCTGCCCGAACAGCCGATAGAACGGATAGATGCTGGTGAGGAAGTAGGGCGGCTGCGATGAGAAGACCGCGCTGTAGAGCGGATGCCCCTCCTGCATGGCGCGCAAGGATTGCCAGTAGACGCCCTCATCATAGTTCGATGAGAATTGATTGATCGGCGGCAGGTAGAGCGCCACGGCGACCAGCGCGATGAGCGTGGGGAGCCATCGCTCCAGCGGGGCGCGCCAGAAGGCTGGCGACACGAGCCAGGCTGCTTGAGGGGCGCCCTGGCCAGACTTGGGCGACGACACGCAGCGCACTCCGTTCCGTGACCTGTCGGATGCAGACGCCAGCGTGAAGCGCGCCAACGCCCTGCGGCGATTGCAACCATGCAACGAGCGGCGCTCTGTGCGCCTACGATAGTATAGCAGGGGCATCGCGCCTGTCTGCCACTTCAGTGTGACTCACCGCCAAACTGGAGCGTCAGCAGATCGAGCGCCAGTTCGGGGGTCATGCGGCTGTTCTTGAGCGCCACATCCACCTCCAGCAGCGCGCGATGGGCGGCTTCGAGCTGTGCGGCGCTGAATTGTCGCGCCTGCGGTAGCGTCTTCTCCACCACGAAGGGCGCGATGCCCGCCGCCTGCGCGATCTGCGGCGAGTGCATGCCGCGCTCCGCCATCGCCTTCACCTGCAACAAGCGGCGCGTCTGGGCGGCCATCAGCCCGACAATCTGCTGGGCGGCGGTTCCCTTGGCCAGCTCCTCGTGCAGCAGGGCCAGGGCGCGCTGCTGGTCGCGGCGCGCCAGCGCGTCGGTCAACTCGAAGATGACAGTGTGGCCGATCTGCGGCGTCAGGGCGCGCACCTGCTCCACGCCAATCTCGCCGCCGCGCCCCACCGCGACACTGAGTTTCTCGATCTCGCCAGAGAGCAGCCGCAGATCTTCGCCCAGCGAGGCCACCAGCAGCCGCGCGGCTGCCGGGGTCATGCGCGCGTCGTTGGCCTGCGCCTGCCGCATGATCCACTCGTCGAGCTGGGCGCCTTTCTTCTCTCGAAACTCGCGCACGCGACCATACTGCTGCGCGGCCTTGAGCAGCGCGTGGCTGGCTTCGAGCTGCCCCTCTGCGAGGATGACCAGCGTGGTCGTCTCCGGGATGCGCGGCGCATAGGTCGCCAGCGCCTGCGTGAAGGCCTTGACCTCCGCGACGCTCCACTTGCCCTTCTTGCCCTTGCCAGCGGATTTCGCGGGCGCTTCGGCTGGCTCATCCTCGTCGGCGTCCCCGCTGGCGCCGTCGCTGGCTGCGCCACGGCGGGCTTTGGGCAGGCCCAGCAGCACGACCAGCCGCCGCTCGCTCAGGAAGGGCAGCGTCTCACAGATCGTGCGTATCTGGTTCAGGTCGGCTTCGTCGCCCGTGAAGGTGTCCTGGTTGAAGTCGAAGTCGCCCGTCTCGTGCAGGCGCGCCAGTTCTTCGCGCGCCGAATATTCGTCGGCGCCGTGCAGCAGCAGCAACATAGCCGCATTGTATGCCGCCGCCCATGCTATCATCAATGTGCATGAGGGAGGTAGCGAGGCCAGCAGCGAGAGGATATGCAGCGATGTCACAGCCAGATGAAGAGGGAGCCGCGACCGACTGGCGCGCGCAGGGTGTGCGCATCGTCCATGGCGACCAACTCGACCCCAATACGCCGCAGACGCCGGGGATGCAGCGCGCGGCGGCCATCAACCATGCCACGGCGGGCGCCAGCAAGCTCTGGGCGGGCAGCGTCACGATTCATCCCAATGCCAGGACGGGCGCTCACCACCACGGCGCACTGGAGAGCGTCATCTACGTTGTCAGTGGTCGCGCCCGCATGCGCTGGGGCGAGCGGCTGGAGTACACCGCCGAGGCTGGCCCCGGCGACTTCATCTTCGTTCCGCCATTCGCGCCGCACCAGGAGATCAACGCCAGCCCCGATCAACCGCTGGTCTGCGTGCTGGTGCGCAGCGATCAGGAGCCGGTCGTCGTCAACCTCGACATCACCCCCGCCGAGGCGCCCGAAGAGGTGGCCTGGGTTGATCCTGGCCATCCCAGCGAGAGCTAAGCAGGATGGCATAAGTTTTGGAGTGGCAGAGGGCAAAAGAGAAAGGGGACCATCGTTAGAGAGGAGGACCCATTATGGTTGAGGGGCAGGTCCTGACTGAGCGTCACCCTGGACGCCATTGGTATTGCAGCCAGGTATCCAGGAGGAAGGCGGCAGCGAACAGCACCGCATACCAACTCCAGACGAGCACAAAGAAGAAGATGTATCGCACGTACGGTACGGCATGCGTCGGCGAGACCCGCGCCAGCGCAGCGGAGGCTGCCTCTGACGTCACCCCTGGTTGGCGAACGTAGTACAGCCTATTCCCCCCCATCCAAGCGCCATAGCGGAACCAGACGCCACTGGTTACCTCGAGGCGGCGCAACCACAATGCCCAGGCCCACTGCCCGAGCGCCAGCCCCACAAAGAAGAGGGGACTGACTACGCGTTTCAGAGTATCAGTCCACGGCCGACACCCGTAGTAGGTGATGCACAGCTGAACATTCAACTGATTATTGAGTCTACTCGACACAGCAATTGCCTCGAGGAGAACACCCACGAGTGCAATGAAGAGCAACACGCCAACCACGAGGAGGGCTAGGCTTACCGCTCGCTCGCTGCGTCTTTGTCCCAGCCAGCGCTGCAGCAGAGGAGGCTGCAGACGTGCCTGCCAGGGGATCGCCCACCCAACCTGTGGCACATCGGTGACGTCTCGAGCGGGCAAAACCTGACTGCGATAGAGCCAGACATAGAATAGTACGAAGGGTGGGACGACCACCAGGATGCCGAGAGCAGACATGGTCAGGTAACCAGCCGGCGAGGTGACGGCCCACTGCAGTGCAGGCCACGGGAGGCGCCAGTGTGGCGGTTGGCTGGTGTTGACCCTCGTCAAGAACGCCAACCAGGGGGTGTCGACCAGCGAAAAGAACGCCAATAAGGCAAGCATGGGGGCGCTAAAGAGGATCGCAATGACGATATGTACTCTGGTGGCGCTCCACCCGGGTAGATGGCGGGGTACCATCATCGGTGTTGCCGCCTGCATGCCGCTCTCCTTCTCTTTTCGCGCGCTGGGGTGGCTCCATTGCAGCCAGCGCTCACGCCGGCGCCCATATGCTACTGTGCGGTCCACCACACGTCAACTTGGTGTTCATACTGCTGCTAGCTTGCGGCGCTTGAAGATAGTCTTACCCACATTCCGCAGTAATAACTGACGGGTTTGGCGCGTCTTGAGTGTATCCTTCACCCGCACATCGACGCCACCGAGACCCTCCTGACCCGGCTTGAGCTCCATTTTCACGTCACCGAAGGACTGGACATCAGATCGGTCCAAAACTAATGCGAATCCGCTTAGAGCCTGTCTGGCGAATCAGGAAGGAGCGCGCCACGGTCTGGGCGCGGGGGCGACCCGTCGTCATCCTGCGCGCTCGCCATCGTGTCCTGCAACCTCGCGTGCAGCCATGCCGTCCCCAGGCCCAGCGCGGCAAGCTC
>DATAED010000491.1:0-2201 GCA_036258195.1 Ktedonobacterales bacterium | reverse complement strand
CAGCGGAGTTGGATGCGGTTCGCGCATATCTCGCTCTGGCTGCGCGCACCAGACACCACGGCGAAACGTCCGCGCGAAGAAGTGGAAGAAGTGTGGGTAGCGCACACAGGTGGAGTGCTACATTCTTCACAGAGTGACCTTTTGTCTGTTTTAAGGAGTCTGTTCATGCGTCTTGGAGCGATCTTCCCACAGACTGAGATTGGCAATGATCCCGCCGCCGTCCGCGACTACGCCGAGGCGGTGGAGGCGATGGGCTACCAGCATATCCTGGCCTACGACCACGTGCTTGGCGCGAACACGGCGTCGCGGCCCGACTGGGGCGGCCCCTATACCAGCGAGACACCCTTCCACGAGATATTTGTGCTCTTCGGCTATCTGGCGGCGGTCACGCGGCGAGTGGAGTTGGTGACGGGCGTGGTGATTCTGCCGCAACGGCAGACGGCGCTGGTGGCGAAGCAGGCGGCGGCAGTGGACGTGCTGAGCGGCGGGCGGCTGCGGCTGGGCGTGGGCGTCGGCTGGAACGCGGTCGAGTATCAGGCGCTCGGCGAGGACTTTGGCAACCGTGGCGCGCGCATCGAGGAGCAGATTGCGCTGCTACGCGCGCTCTGGGGCGAGACGGCCATCAACTTCCAGGGCCGCTGGCATACGGTCGAGGACGCGGGCATCAATCCGCTGCCCGCGCAGCGCCGTATTCCCGTCTGGATCGGCGGGGCGGCTGATGTGGTATTGCGGCGCGTGGCGCGCATTGGCGACGGCTGGTTTCCTCAGATGTCGCCCAACGACCACGCCCGCGCGCTGATGGAATCGCTTCGTGGCTATATCCGCGAGGCGGGACGCGAGGAGAGCGCGGTGGGCATCGAGGCGCGGCTCACGCTCAGCCGCACGGCGGAGTCGGGCTGGCAGCAATTCGCCGCCGACTGGCAGGCGCTCGGCGCGACGCATCTGGGCGTCAACACGATGGGCATGGGCTTCCAGTCGCTCGACCAGCATCTCGACGCGCTGCGCCGGGTGCGTGAGGCGCTGGCATCGGTGGCAGGCTGAGCGCCAGATCGTGTTATGCTACAATGACGTTGATATATCCTACACGACACGCTGCTGAAGGGAGGCTCATCATGGCATCAGACGTTGAAGACATTCTCGCGGCCGTGCGCAGCCTCCCTCCGCAAGAGCAGCGGGAGGTTTTGCGCAGACTCACCGAATCGCTAGCTGCGACAAGCTCGCCAATGGATTTGGCCGCAAACGACTTTTGGTCAATGCGCTCGGTGGATGAACTTGCGCAAGAGCAGCAGGTTGCTCCAGTCACCGATATACGCGCGTTAGCTCTGCCAGACTGGCCAGACGACGAGAGCGCGGACGACCTAATTGCTTATATCTATGGTCAGCGTCACGCTGATCGTAAGGTATGAGGTCGGATGGCTACTGTACTGCTTGACACGGATGTCTTTTCTTTTCTGCTCAAAAGCGACAGTCGAGCGAGCGCTTACATACCATTGACTCAGGGCCAGCGCTTTGCGCTCTCATTCATGACGGTAGCGGAGCTTTTTCAGTGGGCAAGAGTCCGCAAGTGGGGGACGCGACGCTTTTCGCATCTTGAGCAGGCTATTGCCGCTTGTGTAATTCTGCCATCGGACATGGAGATGTGCCGCCTGTGGGCGCAAGTCCGATACGAGCGCCAATCTATCGGGCGTCCCATCGCTCCCCAGGATGCCTGGGTCGCGGCGACAGGTCTTCGGCACAATTTACCACTCGTCACGCATAATGCCAGTGACTTCGAGAGAATCACCAACTTGGCCGTGCGGACGGCAACAGTTCCCTAACATCCCAATTCCGGCAGTGCGCCGAAGGAGGCGACCCATGGACGACCAGATGACTTCCACGCCCGCGCTTTCCGACCGGAGTGGCGTCACAGACGCCGTGCGCGCGCAGATTCTGGCGACCGAGCACTGGAGCCTGCTCGCGACGCGCAGTATGACCTGGAACGAGGTCTTCAGCCGCGCCTCGATGTTCATCACGGTGCTCTCGGCGGCAGTCGTGGCGCTTGCCTTGGTTGCCCAGGCGACTGCCTTCGGGCCGGGCTTCCGCCTCTTCGCGCTGCTGGTGCTGCCCATCGTGCTGCTGGTGGGTGTGGCGACGGTCATCCGTCTCGCCGAGGACAATGCCGAGGATTTCGGGCTGGTAATCGGGATGAATCGGCTGCGCCA
>DATAED010000490.1:0-17397 GCA_036258195.1 Ktedonobacterales bacterium | reverse complement strand
CGCCCGGCGCGAATTGCAGCGGCAGCCCGTCGAAGCGCGCGCGTATCTCGGCGTGCGAGTAGTCGCGCGCCACATCGCTCTCCCAGAAGCCCGGCAGCGTGATGAAATTGGGGATGCCCGAGGTGTGCGTGAGCAGATGATGGATGGTGATGGTCTGCCCATGCATATCGTAATCGGGCAGGAACCGCGTGATGGGGTCATCCAATGCGAGCTTGCCCTCCGCCCGCAGCAGCAGGATGGCGGTCGCGGTGAACGGCTTGCTGAGCGAGCCGATGCCGAAGACGGTATCGGGCGTGATGGGCTGGCCCCACTCCATCTGCGCCATGCCATAGCCCTGACTGTGGATTAGCCGCCCATCACGAACGACGGCCACGGCGACTCCCGGCCCATCTGGCGCGACGCGCTCCCACACGATCTTATCAATCTCAGCGATGGCGACGACCTGGGCATGTGACATCCTGCGCTCCTCTCTCTACGCGGTTGGGCCGCGCTGCTCTGGCGCCGCCGCGTGAAGCCCTGTTCCGAGTCCTCGATGAGTGTCGCGGGCGCGGCGGCGAGGGACAGCATACCTTGTCGCAGCTTGGGAAGAATCAGGGGTTCAGGGGATTTATTTTCTGACGCGCCCGCGTATAATTGAAGCAGAGAGAAGCGGGCTGACGCCGGGGGCGCGCTTTTGCGGCGGGCGCCGACGCCAGCGGAACCGCCAACCGGCGCGCAGCGTCTGAACTGCAATGGGCCTGCAATACGCCTGGTAGTGGCGCCAGGTATGCGGATGGGGTGTGCTGGCGTCTGGCGCTACGTCGCGTCGGCGTCGCTCCGGCGGCGTTCGGTAGCCGATAGTGGCGCCAGCATGTGCCTAACCTACGCGATGAGCCGTCTTACGTATGAAGAAGCTCATCAGAGAACGACCAGTTCAGCGATAGGCGCGCCCAGACCCTTCTGGCTCGCCGAGATGCGTTCACGCCTGGCGCCGCATCCAGCGCCACATTGAGCGAGCGGGCTTGCTCACACGGCAGGTGATCAGCATCGCGGTTCGCGAATGGAGTAGCTTGGGTACACTGGGAGCATGGACTTGGCTTGATCGCGCCAGCGCCTCATCCGCCGCGCCAACGTGGATGACGTTCTGCGCGCTCGCGCCGCAGGGGAGGGCGAGCATGGGGGCCTCCCACAGGAAGGCAGGCGGAGATGGTCTGGCAAGAAGCGTTTCCTCCCACTGGTGGACCAGCGTTCGATGCTGAGACTGAGCGCGAGCGTCGGCTAGCGGCCCAGGCGCGCGCAGGCGCCAGCTGGGCGCTCACCGCGCTGATCGCGCGCTACCAGCCCACGGTGGTACGCTACCTTACCCGCCTCTGCGGCAATCAGGCGCAGGCCCAGCAGATGGCCGAGCGCATCTTTCAGCGCATGGAGCGTCGCCTGCGCGGCCCGCACGGCGCTGAGAATCTGCGGTTGTGGTTGTTGCGCGCCTGCACCGAGGCCGGGCTGGATGCGCTGCGTCGCCCGAACGTGCGCTCCACGCCGCGCCTCGGCGGCTCCTCGGTCGCCGGGCTGCTGAACGCGCAGAGCGGCGCCAGCCCGCAGCGCACCCTGCGAGATGGGCTGAGCCGTCTGCGCAAGGGCGGTGCGGTCGAGCGGCAGGCGCGGCCGCTGGTGTGGGCCGATACCCAGCCGCCCGCCAGCGCGCATGGCCGCGTCGATGCCCCTGAGGACATCGAGTCAGAGCAACAGCATCTCGACGAGGAGATCGACCGCCTCGATCCGCGCGATGCGCTGCGTCACCGCCTGGTGCGCGTGACACTGGCCGAATTGCCGTTTGGCGATGCGCAGTGTCTGGCCCTGCATCTGGTGGCGGGCCTCAACCAGGCCGAGGTCGCCAGAGCGCTCGGCATCAACAACAGCGCCGCGCGCAGGCGTATCGTGCATGGGCTAGCGCTCTTCTCGGATCGCTACAATCAGGCGGTGCAGTCGCTCGGGCTGCCCGTGGAGCTGGGCTACGGCGACGCCCTGCCACGCGCGCCGATGGAGCCAGAGCCAGTCGCCGCGCCTGCGCCAGAGCCAGTGGTCATCTCCGCTGAGGCGCCCGCAGCCGACGAGCGCGACGAGCGCGATCAGGCGCCCGCCAGCGCCGAGGCCGACGACGAGCTGGTCGCGATGTCCTCGGCGCAGGATGAGCGCAGTCGCGACATCCTCAGCGGTGTCTCGTACTTGAGTGAGGACGGCGCCGACGATCTGGACGATCTGGACGATCTGGACGATGTGCAGGTCGCAGAGATGACGCCGCCTGCGACCCCTGCCGCTGAGAGCGGGCCTGTCAGCGGCGGCCTGATTACTCGTGTCGCGTCCGACGCCATCCTCGGCCCGATTGTGGATGCGCTGCCCATCGAGTCGGCCAGTCCGGAGGCGTCGGGCGTGTTCGGCTTGCCTGGCCCGCGCTCCGTGCCGCTGGCCTACGAGCTGAGCTCGCACCACGCGCCCGGCTCGCCCGATACCTCTGAGATTCGCATGCACTGGCTGGATGACACAAGCATGATGACGCCGCTGTCGTTCGAGGCCGTGGTGGCGCCCAGCGCGGTCGCGGAGCCTCAATCCACCGAGGACGAAGCGCCACTGTCCTTCGAGGCGACCGCCGCGAGCATGAGCGCGGAGTCTGCGGCGGATGAGCCTGCTGCGACTGACGAGGCGCTGTTGGCCTTTGAGCTGACGCCAGTCGCCACCGACGACGATACGGTCGATCAGTCGGCGGCCTTCGGAGCGTGGTCGGAAACGGGGCTGGGAGCCGATCTCGCGCTGGTGGCCGAGCCAACGCCGCCTCCACCAGTGATGGTTCCCGTCACGACACCACTCCAGAATCCCCGGCTGACGCCCCGGCTGCGCTCGGATGCGCCATCGCAGCCCAGCGCGGCTGGAGCCGATGCGCGCGTCGCGCGCGATGAGCGTGGCACGGTTGACGCGACGGATGCGCCTGCCTCCTTCACGCCCCGCCCACTGGGCGGCGTCATCACACGGAGCCTCGAAGACCTCTGGGAGGAAGCGCCCGACGGCGCCGATTTCTAGCCGGTTTTTACGCGCATCACCAGTGAACCAATTGTCGAATTTGAGGCGAAGAGAGCGCGCGGAGCCACACTTATGAACCGAGCGATCACGATTGCTGCGCCAGCAGAGGGAGAGTGGTAAGGATGCCTGAAACCGGAACGCCCTATGCGCGCTATAGCCGCGTCACGACACGCCGCGGCTCGCTGCGACCGCTCAACTGTCCGCTCGAACCCGAGCTGATGGTCGCCGAGTTCTCCGGCGAGCTGCCGCCAGATGTGGCGCAGGCGGTGCGCGAGCATATCGCCATCTGCGAGACCTGCGGCGCGCGGGCGATAGCGCTGCGCACGCCGTACAATCTGCTCACTTCGCTCGGCAATGAGCCGGTTCCCTACGTGCCCGACCTGCGCGACCAGGTGCAGCGCAAGGCGAGCGCGCAGGAGCGCTGGCTGGGTCCGCTGCGCACGCTGGGCTCGATTAGCCGCTTTAGCATACTCTCCGTGGCGCTGGGTGTCGTGCTGGTCGGCCTGCTGATCTTCCTGCTGCGGGGCGCGCTCGGCTCCATTGGCGCCTTCACCACCGCGCGCACCACCAACGGTGTGGCGCATCCATCGGCAGCGGCGCCTGCGGGCGTGGCGCTGCTGGAGACGAATAAGGTCGTGAAAGTAGGCGGCGGTTTCGGCCAGACCTGGCAGGTGGCGGAGACGCTGGTCGTTGACCAGCACAGTGGGCAGGTCGTACGTTCGCTGCCCAGCGGCTCTGGCGGGTTGACGACCGGCTCAGCCTCATCGCTGCCTGTCGCCATCGCGACCGATGGCCAGACGATCTACGAGCTGACCTCGACGCAGAATGGCGGCAGGCAGGCGCTGGTGGCCATCAACGCCTCGACGGGCGCGACACGTTTCATCCTGCCGCTGACGCTGCCCAAGGGCGCGGCGCTGCCAGCGGGCGCGCAGGCGCAGTCGCTGACCATCTCGCCCGATCATAAGACGGTCTTCGTGGGTATCGGCGGCGATCAGGGCCAACTGTTCAACGTGCGTGCGCTGGTCGTCTCGGCGTCCTCTGGCGTGGTGTTCGCGACGTATAATCCGGCGCTCGTGACCTCGGCGCCATTGCCGCCACCCACCAGCAGCCTGCCTGCCTCGGCGTTCCCGTCGCAGACCCCTATCGTCGATCTCTCGCAGATGCGCTTCAGTGAGGCAGCGCAGGGCAGGCTGGTCGTCTCGCCCGATGGCCTCTGGCTCTTCGATGTGCTCTCTGCCAGTGACGCGAAGGGAGCCCAATACCTCGTCATTCGGCGCTTCGATACCTCGGCGGGGCAGACTGCCGCAGCGCTGGCGTTGCCGGGGCCATTTCACAGCGAGGCGCTGGCTGTCAGCCCCACCTACATGTCAACGGAGCTCTACCTCGTCTCTGGCAGCCCAGACGCCACCGCCTACATCGTAGACATCTCGCAGATACAGATCTCGCTGCTGGGTGATATCGCGCTGGGCGGTCCCACCACGACCAATGGCGCGGAGCTGACCGATGCGCTCTCCATCAGCCCGACGGCGGACGGCCAGCGACTCTACGTGGCGGAAGACGCCACCTCGACCGATGGCGTCGTCTCCACACACACCCGCTGGCTGCTCGATACCGAGGGCATGGGCGTGCTGGCCAGCGACTCTGAGGGAACCAACGTGGGCGCCATACTGGCGAATATGTCGACCAGCCCATCGGCCAAAGTCTTTGCGCTGGTCAATGGCGATGTGCAGATCGCCCCGCACGACTTCAGCGCGTCGTGGACACCCTGGCTGCACGCCAAAGATGGAACTCCCGTGCTCCAGTTGATCGCCAGCGAGCCGTAGGCCATCCAGGCGCGGTTGATGTAGATTGCGAATGAGCAGCGGATACGTCGCCGAACCGTCGGCTGGCGGTTAAAACCGCGCCTGGGAGGCCTGCGGCCACGAAGCTCGGCTCCGCCTGCCGCCTGCGCGGACTGGGACGCGGAGGCCGCTCCCGAACCCGCGCAGGCGGGTTTCACAGCGGCCCGCAGGCCGCCTCCCAGGCGCGATTTCAATCGCCAGCCCGTTTCCGGTGTGCGAAGATATATGCGCTATGGATGATTTCGCCGCTACATATCTGCGCTGTGACGCGACGCTGACGCTCGTTCCGGGGCCATTTGATGCCGCACAGCCCGCGACGCTGGCGCGCTATCCGGCGTCGGAGGTGGCCGCCGCCATCCAGCGGCTGCGCAGCGTGCGCGGCGTCTCGCGGCGCCCGGCTGCCATCTCCGATTCGTGGGATGCGCGACGCTGGCGCTGGAGTGAGGATGGCCGCCAGATCGAGATCGGCATGCGTGTCGCGCCGGAAGCGCCGGGCGACGCCCCCATCTGGGCGGCCTCGCCACTGGCGGCACGCTGCCATGCCGAGGATGTCGCGTGGCTGGCGCTGACGCTGGCGCGGCGCTTTCCGGCGCTGCGTCTGCGGCTGGCGGATGGCCGCCTCTGCACGCCCGCCGAGTACATCGCGCTGATGGCGGAGCCGTTGCTGGCGCCCGCGCTGGCCAGCGACGATCCGGATGTGCGGGCGCAGGCGGGCGAGGCGCAGGCGCGCTATGCGGCGCTGACCGCGCTGGCCGCTCCTTCCGCTGATGCGGCAGCCGCCTTCGCCGCCGCGCCTTTCGCCGTGCTGGCCGAGGACGCCTGGCTGCTGGCGGTCAACAAGCCGTCGGGGGTCGTCACACATCCGACGTATAAGCATCCCGATGGCACGCTGACCGACGCCGTCTTCGCGTGGGCGGCGGCGCGTGGCGAGCCGCGTCCGTGGCTGCTGCACCGACTCGACAAAGAGACCTCTGGCGTTGTGCTCTTCGCCCGGCGCGACGCCGCCCGACGTAGCGTGGTCGGCCAGTTCGAGCGCCACACCGCGCGCAAACGCTACCTGGCGCTGCTGCATTGGCCCGCTGCCCTCGGCCTGGCGCTGCGTGAGACGCGCGAGGTTGATGCGCCGCTGGCGCGCGACCCGCTCGACCGACGTCGCGTCATCGTCGCGCCCGATGGCCAGGCCGCGCGCACACGCTATCAATTGCTGGCGGTCAGCGCGGGCTATGCGCTGGCGCTGGCCGAGCCAGTCACGGGGCGCACGCACCAGATACGCGCGCATCTCGCCGCGCTGGGCGCCCCGCTGGTCGGCGACGCGACCTATCGCCGCGCTGACATGCCGCCCGACGGAGCCGCCCGCGCCATGCTGCACGCCTGGCGGCTGGATCTGCGCGCGCCCGGCGGCGCCGAGGGCGCGCCGTGGAGCGCGCAGGCGGCGCCGCCCGCTGACTTCCTCGTCGCCGCGCGGGCGCTCGGCCTGGGCGAGGCGCTGGCCGATGCGCTCACCCTTTGCGCGCCGTGAGCAGCCCCGCGCCGGGGAAGGCTGAGAAGCGCAGCGGCGGCATCTCCTCCATCTGGATGTTCGAGAAGCCTGCTTCGGTGGCCAGCGCGGCCAGATCGCGCATGCGGCTGCCCCCTGCGTGGAAGCTCCGCCCCTGACGATCCGCCGTGTGGATGAAGTCGGCGATCACCAGCCGACCGCCGGGCTTCAGCGTGCGGGCAATCTCGGCCAGCCCCTGCCGCTTGAGCGGCGCAGGCAGGTGGTGCATCATCAGGGTCGAGAGCGCGACATCGAAGCTCTGGTCGGCGAAGGGCAGCTTCTCGACCACCCCGACCTGAAAGTCCACGGGCAGCCGTCGCCGCGCCGCCTTGGCGCGGGCGCTGGCGATCTGACGGGCGCCCGGATCAATGCCCGCGACGTAGCCGGTGGCGCCGACGCGCCGCTGAGCGTCCAGCGTCACTGTGCCTGTGCCGCAGCCGACATCCAGCGCGCGCTCTCCGGGCTGGATGTTCGCCAGCACGACGGCGCGCCGTCGCAGCGCCCGCCCCTGGCCACGGAAGGCGAAGGTATCCATGGTCGCGACGGTCAGGTCGTAGCGCCAACCCTGATCGAGCGTCAGCCCTTTGGTGGACTGGCTTTCCTCGCTGGCTGAGCCGTGCAGGCGCCGTGCGAATGTATGCATGGGGCGCTCCTCTCACCTGCCATGAAGCGAATTTGGCGACATGGCGTTGTTTATCTGTACATGTGTCGCTGCTTCGACTATGCTTGAGATCGGAGCGTCGGTCAAGGCGCAAGAGTGGCCGCGGTGTCGGTTATGCGACAGCGCGCGGGGGAATGTCGATGAAGTCGTCGCCTGAGCAGGCCGATCTGCGCGTGCGGCGCACCCACAAACTGCTGTGGGAGGCGCTGATGGCGGAGATGTCTGAGCGCCCCTTTGAGGAGATCAGCGTCACGGATATCTGCGAGCGGGCGATGGTGCACCGCACGACGTTCTACAAGCACTATGAGGACAAATACGCGCTGCTGGAGCAGGGCATGCGCCAGATGTACGACGCGCTGCTCTCCGTGCGGCAGCATCTGCCGCCGAGCGCCTATTCAATCGAGCAGCCGCCGCCCTATTTCGTGCGGCTCTTTGAGCATGTGGCGCAGCATGAGCGTTTCTATCGCCTGGCGCTCAGTGGTGACGGCATTGGCCGCTTCCAGCGGCTGCTCAGGGACTACTTCGTCGATATGGCGGCAGCCAGGATGCGTGAGGAACACATCGCTGGTGATCAACAGGTACCCATCGAAATCCATGCCTGCTATCTGGCGGGCGGAATCCTTGGCCTGCTGGCCTGGTGGGTAGAGCACGACATGGCCCTGACGCCCAGGGAGATGGCGCAATATCTCCTGGCGCAGCACGGCGCTGGCCCTGCGCCCGTGTGACGCTCATCGGCGCCACAGAGCGGCGGGATGCGCGCTGCTTCCCCTTCGTGCGACAATAGAGAGGATCGTCGTGCGCTTTCTGCGCGCCGATGCCCCTGCCCGGGGCCATCACCAACAGGAGGAGTCCATGCGGCTCACGTCACTCGACCAGATCACGCAGCAATATCGCCATATCTACCTCCAGCCCCATTTCGACGACGCCGCGCTCTCCTGCGGCGGCGCCATCCGCCAGCAGACACGCTTTGGCCAACAGACACTGGTCATCACGGTCTTTGGCGGCCTGCCCCCGGAATCCTTGCAGCCGAGTGGATTCGCCCGCCAGAATAGCCAGATCATGTCGCTGCCAGAGGAGCCAGTCGCCGCCGTGACCGCTCGCCGCGCTGAGGACGAGGCGGCCATCACCTCGCTGGGCGCCGATGTGCTCTGGCTCGACTACCTCGAAGCCATCTATCGCGGGACGCCCGCCTATTACCAGTCCAACGAGGCGCTGTTTGGCCCGGTCAACCAGGGCGATCTGGCGCTCGATGAGCAGTTGGGGACGCTCTTCCTCAATCTGGCCGAGCGCGCCCCGCTGGCGGCGTTCTACGCGCCGCTGGGCGTAGGGCATCACGTTGACCACCAGCTTGTCTGCTCGGCGGCGGATCGCCTGGCGCAGCGCAAGGTCAATGTGAAATTCTTCGAGGACTTCCCCTATGTCTCGCGCCCCGGCGCGCTGGAGGCCCGCCAGAGCGAGCTGGGCATCCCGATGGAGTTTGAACTGACCGAGATTTCCGGCCAGATTCGCGACAAAGAGGAAGCCATCGCCCTCTACAAGAGCCAGGTGCCGCAGCTCTTCAGCACCGAGGACAACATGCGGCAGGCCCTGCGCGCGTACAGCAGCTCACTGCGCAGGACGTATCCGGGCATCGTCATCGAGCGCTACTGGAGCTGGTAGCCTCGCGCGCAGGCTGATCTGGCTGATCCGGCAATGCATGCTGAACGTCGGTGTGGGTATCGCGCGGGTCACGGGTGATGAGCCGCGCGCCCCGCTGATACGTCAGATACTTCCAGGCCCATTGCATCAGCACCAGCACGCGATTGCGGAAGCCGATCAGATAGGCGATGTGGACGCCTGCCCAGACCACCCAGGCGGGGAAGCCACTGAGCCGTAGTGGCCCAATCTTTCCCACCGCATACGTGCGCCCCACCGTCGCCAGAATGCCCCGGTCGAAGTAGCGGAACGGAGCAATCGGCGCGGCGGGGTCGCGCTGTTTGATGCGCTGGAGGATCGCGCGGGCGGCATAGTGGCCCTGCTGGATGGCGACTGACGCCACGCCGGGCAGCGGCGAGCCGTCGCGGTCGCGAGCGCTGGCGGTATCGCCCAGCACGTAGACCTCCGGGCGGCCCTCCACCGTCAGATCAGGGCCGACGGTGACGCGGCCAGCCTTGGCGGGATCGACGCCCAGCCACTTCGCGGCTGGTGACGCCTGCACGCCCGCCGCCCACATGATCGTCTGGGCGCGCACGTACTCGTCGCCGATCAGCGCGCCATCGTCGTCGATCTGCTTCACCTCTTCGCCCAGCCGCACCTCCACGCCGAGCCGCTGGAGCGCGCCCTTCGCCTTCCTGCCCAGGCCATCGGGGAACTGCGGCAGCAGACGTGGGCCAAGCTCGACCAGCAGCACGCGCGCCTTAGCCGTGTCGATGGCGCGGAAGTCGCGCCGCACCCCCTTATGCGCCAGGTCGGCGATTGCTCCGGCCATCTCCACGCCTGTCGGCCCGCCGCCCACCACGATGAAGGTCATCAGCGCGGCGATGCGGTCGGGGTCGGTCTCCATCTCCGCCGTCTCGAAGGCCAGAAGTATCTGGCGGCGAATCGAGGTGGCGTCGCTGATCGATTTCAGACCAGGAGCGTGTTTGGCCCAGTCGTTGTGGCCGAAGTAGCTCTCATGTGCGCCCGTCGCGATGATGAGATAGTCGTAGGGGATGTGATGCTCATGCGCGTCGCCCAGATCGCTGGCGACCACCTCGCGCCGCTCGACATCCACGCTGGTGACATTCGCCAGCAGGGTGCGGGTGTTGCGCTGCCACCGCAGCACGCCACGGATCGGCGCGCTGATGTCGGCGGGCGAGAGCTCCGCTGTCGCCACCTGATAGAGCAGCGGCTGGAACACGAAGTGGTTGCTGCGGTCGATGACCGTCACATCCACAGGCGCATTACGGAAGCGCCGCGCTGCATTCAGCCCGCCGAAACCGGCGCCGATGATGACGACGCGCGGGCGCGGGCTCTGGGCTGGCGCTGACTGCTGTGTATGGGTAAGAGTGGTGGTATCCATGAGTGGCTCTCCTCCGCGTGCGCGTATCAGCCGCACGCGATCGCTCCATCTCTAAGCATAGGCCCGCCCGGCCTCAGCGACAACCGCTGCCGAGCAGGCCCCCACCCCCAGCCCCTCCCCCGCTTTGCGGGAGAGGGGAGCCACAAGGCTTCGTGGCTACCGTACGCGCACGTGGCATGCGTCAACCCGCCTGCTCCCTCTCCCTCTGGGAGAGGGCTGGGGTGAGGGCGCCCGCGTGCGATGCTGCTTGCGCAGGCGCCGCTGCTGACTGCGCAGCCGCGCCTCGCTGCCGCCGATGGTTCGCCAGAGCTGCTCATCGCCGAGGCGCACGACATGGCGATAGAGCTGGAGCCACTGCGGGAAGCTGATGGATGAGGGTGTGGCGTCGGGGGTGATCTCGCACAGGCGCAGGATCTGGCGCGACTGGCGATGCGAGAGGATGGCACGCAGCGTCTGCTCGATGTCGGGCTGGTGAGCGGTGAAGCTGTGGACGACGAAATCACGGTACTGCTGGCGCTCGTGGGCGGCGAGCAGCGGCGGGCCGCGCTTCTGGATGCGCAGCATGACCACCTCGACGCTGGGCGCGGGCGTGAAGTCGCTGCGTCGGAAGTGATGCGTGATCTCCAGCGCGAACCACGGCTTCAGCAGCGCAGAGTACAGATACTCGCGCGGGACGCCGCAGAACTTCTCGGCGGCCTCACGCTGCATGATGAGGTAGGCATCCTGTGGCGAGCAGGCGGCGCTGGTCAGCCGCGTGACAATCTCGTGCGTGCAGGCGAAGGGGATGCTGGCGAAGACTTTGTATGGCTGCTCTGGCAGCGCATGCTCCAGAAAATCGCCGGTGTGGATGGCCACCTGCGGCGTGTCGGCGTAGCGGCGCCGCAGCCGTGCGGCCAGCGTGGCGTCCAGCTCGACGGCGACGACCCGCCCCGCGCGTCTTGCCAGCTCATCGG
Source organism: Ktedonobacterales bacterium (assembly GCA_036258195.1). GTDB lineage: Bacteria > Chloroflexota > Ktedonobacteria > Ktedonobacterales > JADMIN01 > JAKAIY01. The sequence goes on along the minus strand of DATAED010000490.1, from coordinate 6,314 downwards.
TGATGATACCAGCGCCAGGGCCGATCTCGACCACCAGATCAGCGGGGCCGACGCTGGAAGCCTCCAGCAGGCGCTCGACCAGACGCGGGTCACGCAGGAAGTTCTGAGAATAGCGGATGGGAGTATGCGACATGGGAACGCAGCCTTTCCAGAGATGCGGCAGACACAAAAAAGCCGTATCGCCCGGTGGCGAATACGACCGTGTGCGGAGCCAGATCGTGGAAGGTCTGCGTGAACGCAACTACGGCGACCATGCGGAGGGCGCATGGCGCGGGAGCGCGGCGTCAGACGACGCATCAGAAGACGCAGAGGAGAGCGAGACGGCTCCGCCTAGCGGCGCCGTGTGCGAGTAGTCATCGTATGTGTCCCTGTCATGGCAAACATGCAGTACATGGAGATTCCTCACCAATAGCCTGTGTGATGTGATGCGGGCTGAAGCGAGTATACCGCCCCAGCGTGTTGGTGTCCAGCGGGAAACGGGTGGCTGATGCTGTTTTAGCATGAAGGCCGAGCAGAGATGGGAAGAGAAGGCCCACAGGCAAGCGCTACGACGCCTCCGACGAGACATATGCTCGTCAGGGGCGTCTGCGTCAGCGCGGATGAGGCGCTGGAGCTACATATGTGCGAGATAGTGGGTGAAGACAATGTTGCCGTCAGTGCTCCCTTCCAGACCCCATTCGCCCTGTGGAAAGGTCGAATCATGGATCGTGCCGACCTTCTGCCCATTGATGGAGAAGTCGAACGTCGTTCCTTTCATCGTGACGGAGAGGGTATTAGCGGTATGGAGTCCACCTTTGATTGCTAGGTTGGTGGTGAAGTCTTGCAGGCGCGTGACTTTTTCGTTGGCTACCCTGAGCAACACCCACTTGCTGTTGGAGTCAATGCCAAAGAAGTAGTAGTTCCCCTTGCTGACGCGCCGGAACACCAGCCCGAACGCCTCATCGGTCGGGCCGGAGATCTGCTTAACCGTCACCGATTCCGTGCCATCGACCTGATTTCCAATCGGGGCGTAGCAGATGTAGCCTTGGAGAATGTGGTAGCCATCGCCATCGAAATAGCAGACTGAGTCCTGCGTCCAGCCAGTGTCTACGGTCAGCATCGAATCGCTGAGCAGGATGCCCTGCGCGGACTGCTGATTGACTGCGGTGGCTGTCGCGCTGGCCGCTGTGTCGGAGCCATGCGTCGGGGCGTGCGAGTTGTTGTAGACGCCAGCGACGATGGCGATCAGTACGAGCGCGGCCACGATCCCGCCGATGATGCGCCCCCACGGTCGCGGCGCTGGGCCAGCGCTGGGCTTCCAGTCCATGCCGGGGTGGTAGGCTCCGGGATAGCCGCCCGGCGCGCCATAGCCAGAGCCATAGGTCGGCTGGCCAGTGGGCGGCGCGGCTGGCGGCGCGCCATACGCCGAGCCGTAGGGCGGCTGGCCATACGGCGGGGCCATCGGCTGGCCAGCGGGCGGCGCGTAGGTCGGCGGCTGCAATGGCTGGGAATACGGCGCCGGGCTGCCATAGCCTGATCCGTAGGGCGGCTGGCCATAGGGCGGCTGGTAGGCTGGCGGCTGATACGCGAGCGGCGGTGCAGCGGGCGTGTAGGGCGGCGCTCCGGCTGGCTGCTCATATCCTGGCGCGGCAGGCTGAGGAGATTGCTGATACGGCTGCTGAGGAGATTGCTGGGGCGACTGCTGGGGTGACTCGGACGCCGCCATGCCTGCCGACTCTAGCGACGCGCCGCAATGTGGGCAGGTCGGCGTGGAGGCGTCGGTGATGAAACGTCCGCACGATGGGCAGGTTCGCATGCTGCATGCCTCCTGGCGCGCCGGGAATATCGACCGCCTGTTCAACTGAAATGCGTATCATGTAACAAGAGTGCAGTATACAGGCTCGTGTCCATCTTGTGAACAGCCAGCGCGTATACTGGGGTCAGCGCGATGGTTGGCGAGGAGCACAAGGAGTAGCAGACGATGGATACTCAGCAGACGGAGGCCGTGGACGAGCAGGCAGCGGCGCCTGACACGAGCGCACAGCCCGGCGCAACGCCGCCCGACGCCGTCACGGTACGGCGCGAGGCGTTCCTCCAGTGCGAGCGCACGCTCAATGGGCATCCGCCGCGGTCGATGCGCGCGGAGCTGCTGGCGCTGGCGGAGAGTGTGGGGCCAGATGAGCAGCCCGACCGCTACGGTGGCGGCGCGCTGATCGAGGCGTTCGAGCGCGAGATTGCGGAGCTACTCGGCAAAGAGGCGGCCGTCTTCATGCCCAGCGGCACGATGGCACAGCAGATCGCCCTGCGTATCTGGAGCGAGCGCTCTGGCCGCACGACGGTGGCCTTCCACCCGACGTGCCATCTGGAGATCCACGAGAATAAAGGCTACGAGCGGCTGCATGGGCTGCATGCCACGCTGGTCGGACAAGCAGAGCGCGTCATCACGCTGGACGACCTGCGAGCAACGCCGGAGCCGCTGGCGGCGCTGCTGCTGGAGCTGCCGCAGCGCGAGATCGGCGGGCAGCTCCCGGAGTGGGAGGCGCTGGCGGAGCAGACGGCGTGGGCGCGCTCACGCGGGGCAGCGGCGCACATGGACGGCGCGCGGCTGTGGGAGGTGGCGGCCTACTACGGACGCAGCTATGCCGAGATCGCCGCCCTCTTCGATAGCGTCTACGTCTCGTTCTACAAGGGTGTTGGAGCCATCACAGGCGCGGCGCTGGCTGGCCCGGCGGAGTTCGTCGCGGAGGCGCGCATCTGGCAGCGGCGCCACGGCGGGAACCTGCTGCACCTGTGGCCGTATGTGCTCTCGGCGCGGGCGGCGCTCCACGCGCGGCTGCCGCGCTTCGCCAGCTACCACGCGAAGGCGGTGGAGATCGCCGCCGCGCTGACGCAGGTGGATGGCGTCATCCTCAAGCCGAATCCACCGCAGACGCACATAGCGCACGTCTATCTGCGCGGCGACACGGAGCGACTGCTGGACGCCAGCGCCGAGCTGGCCCGCGAGCAACGGCTGGCGCTCTTCACCTGGCTGCAGCCGGCGCCGATCCCCGGCTATGCCATGTTCGAGATGAGCATCGGCGATGGCGCGCAGGAGCTGGCGGGCGACGAGGTGGCGGGCCACTTCGAGCGCGTGCTGCGGCAGGCGCGGTAGCCCCAACCCCTCTCCCGCCGTAGCGGGGGAGGGGAGTCGGAAGCGCTACTGCTGAGGCTGGGCGACCAGGAAGTTGGTGAAGATGACTTCGCTGGTGGTGTCGGTATCGTCGTTCACCACACCAGTGACCCCGCTGGTGAAGGTGGAGTCGGTGGCTGTGCCAAGCTGCGTGCCGTTGGCGTAGAACGTGAAGTCCGAGCCGACCACGACCACGCGCAGGTCATTCGAGGCGCCGTTGCCAGTGTTGATGGCGCTGTTCGACTCGAACTGCTTGATGACCGTACCGTTGTCATTGACGACCTTGACCAGGCCCCACTGGCCATCGGGCGTGATCTCGAAGGTGTAGAAATTGCCCTTGCTGGTGTGGCGCATTACGATGCCATAGCCGGTGTTCTGCCCCGTCTTGACGGCCTGCACCGTCACGCGGATATCGGCGTCGGTGGGATCGACGTCGCTGGGGCTGAGACAGGCGGTCTGGCCGACGATATGGTAGCCATCCGACTTGAATATGCAGTGCTTGTCATTCGCCCAGCCGTCTGGGGTGTCGGTGAAGGTATCCTGGTAGAGGACGTTGAGCGTCGGCGAGGGCGTCAACTGCTGCGCCAGCGCCGTCTCGGTGGGGGCCAGGGTCGTGATGACGCTGGACGCGGCGCCCTGCAGGCGTGTCCCGATGACGTAGAGGCCAACGAGGCAGGCGACGACGAGGACGACGACGACGCCCACGATGATGCCGACGGTTCGTCCGACATTGCTGCGACGCGGCGGCTGCCCCGGAGCGCCCGGCATGCCCGGCTGCGGGCCGACAGGATAGCCGGGGTAACCCTCATATTGCGCGCCTGGATACTGCGCGCCTGGATACTGCGCGCCCGGATAGCCCGGCTGCGTCGGATAGGCGGGCTGGCCGTAGCCCGGCTGCGGCGGCGGATAGCCCGGCTGGCCATAGTCTGGCTGTTGCGGTGGATAGCCCGGCTGATAGGGCGGCGGTGGCGGCGGATTCCCTGGCTGGCCGTAGCCCGGCTGAGGCGGCTGCTGCGGCGTGGGATACTCCGGCTGCTGGCCATATCCCGGCTGCCCGCCTTGCTGCGGGTATTGGGGGTATTGCGGATTGGTCGGCCCATTGGGATCATATGGCGATGACATAAGCGCCTCTCACTCCACCCATTCAGCGTGGCGTTTGGGCGCCCGTTGCGCCGCTAGCCCGCCACCTCGCCCAGTGTACCGTACACAGGCAACCTCTGGTTAGGCAATTTGGCCCAGACACAGCCCGCCCGCGCGCCGATTCGGGCCAGTCTGCGTCTGGTGGAGAGCGCCGCTCGTCCGTATTGGCGGATAGACTCAGGTGTAGCGCGTCGGATAAAATCGGTGGGAAACGGATAGACATGGCGACGACCTCAGCGGATTGGGGAATGAGACCATCAGCGCACATGTAGGTGACCACCCCTCCGAGCGGGACCAAAGCCCGGTGCGGCAGCAATATCTCAGCGTGAAGCGCCAGTATCCCGATGCGGTGCTGTTCTTTCGCATGGGCGACTTCTACGAAATGTTCGACGAGGACGCCGAGCTGGTGGCGCGCGAGCTCGATCTGACGCTGACCAGGCGCGACTTCGGGCGTGGCCAGCGCTCGCCGATGGCGGGTGTGCCGCACCACGCCGCCGATGGCTACATCGCGCGACTGATCGGCAAGGGCTACCGCGTGGCGGTCTGCGAACAGGTCAGCGATCCAGCGCTCTCGCGGGGGCTGGTGGAGCGCGAGGTGATTCGCGTCGTCACGCCGGGGACGGTAGTGGATCCGACCATGCTGGCGGCCAAGCGCAACAACTATCTGGCCGCCGCCGCACTGGGGCGCGACGCGGTGGGGGTCGCCTATGTGGACATCACCACGGGCGAATTCGCCTGCGCGCAGTTCGCCGCCGCTGATCCGGAGGCGGCGCTGGCGCAGGAGCTGAGCCGCGTGCAGCCCGCCGAGGCGTTGATCGAGGCGGCGCGACCCACGCGCTTCCCGCTGCCGCGCGCCCGCTGGCGCACTGCCGCCGAGGGGCTGGACGACCACGACGGGCAGGGCGACGCGCCGCCAGCCAGCGGCTCAGCGGGTGAGCCATCGAGCGAGGAGCCGGGCGATCTGGCCAGCCGACTGGACGCCAGCGAGCGGCTGGATGTGGTCATCACGCCGTGGGATGCGCGCCACTTCCGCGAGGACATCGCCCGCGAGCGGCTGCTGGAGTGCTTCGCGGTCGCCTCGCTGGAGGCGTTTGGCTGCGAGGGGCTGCCGCTGGCCATCCGCGCCGCCGGAGCCATCATCGCCTATCTGCACGAGACGCAGCGCGGCGCGCTGGCGCAGATCACCGGGCTGGAGACGTACAGCGTCAGCGGCTTCATGACGTTGGATGCGCACACCCGCCGCAATCTGGAGCTCTTCAAGAGCGGGCGCAGTGGTGGCGCGAAAGGCTCACTGCTGAGCGTGCTCGACCTGACGCGCACGCCGATGGGCGGGCGGCTGCTACGGCGCTGGCTGGGCGAGCCGCTGCTCGATCTGGAGCGCCTGCGCGAGCGGCAGGCGGGCGTGGCCGCCGCCAAACAGGATGTGGCGCTGCGGGCGCGACTGGCGCCGCTGCTGAGCCGCGCGGGCGATCTGGAGCGGCTGATGAATCGCGCGCTGCAGCGCCTCGCCACGCCGCGCGATCTGGTGGCGCTGGCGGTGGGCTTGCGCGCGGTGGAAGAGGTGGCCGCAGCCACACAGGGCGCAGCGGAGGGGTTGACGCGGGTCTGCGCCGCCGTGCGTCCGCTGCCGGAGTTGCAAGCCCTGATCGCCGCCGCGCTGGTGGATGAGCCGCCGCTCTCGCTGGCGGAGGGCGGCTACATGCGCTCTGGCTATCACGCCGAGCTGGACACGCTGACCGACGCGGCGCGCAACGGGCGGCAGTGGGTGGCCGATCTGGAGGCCAAGGAGCGCGAGCGCAGCGGCATCAGCAATCTGCGTGTCGGCTACAACAAAGTCTTCGGCTACTACCTGGAGGTCACGAACTCGCAGCTCAGCCGCGTGCCGGAGGACTACATCCGCAAGCAGACGCTCAGCACGGGCGAGCGCTACATCACACCCGATCTGAAGGAGTACGAAGCGCTGATCCTCAACGCGCATGAGAAGAGCGTCAAGCTGGAGCAGGAGCTGTTCGCGGCGCTGCGCACG
>DATAED010000489.1:0-10144 GCA_036258195.1 Ktedonobacterales bacterium | reverse complement strand
GCCTACACAGCCCCATCGCCGCTGACTCTGCGGCTGGGCGACTGGCGTGTCTGGGAGGCGACCACGCTGATCTGCTTCGTCATCCTCGCGCTGACGATCAACACCTGGCCGATCTACCTCCTCGACCTGCTGACCGCCCTCGCCACGGTGGGCTTGCTGCTGGCCGCCGCCCGTCCCGCTGGCCGCAACCCCGTGCGCGCGGCGCTGGAGTGGCGCCCGCTCGTCTGGATCGGCGGCTTCTCGTACAGCGTTTACCTCATCCATGCCCCGCTGGTGCAGCTCATCTGGCAATATGGGCTGCGACCGTTGGGCTTCGGGCTGGGCGCGTTACCCACCTATCTGGCGCTGATCGTGGTGGGCGTCCCGCTGATCGTGGCGGCCTCGTGGCTGTTCTGGTATGGCTGCGAGCGCCCCTTCCTCAACTCGAAGCCGCTGGGCTGGCGCGGCGCGGCGCAGGCCGATGTGCGCGCCAGCGCCATTTCGCGGTAGAATGGTACGCAACTGTGGTTCCGAACGCCGTCCCCGTCTTGTTGTTTGTTGCGCCCGCCAGAGTCGGCGGCGCGCCCGGGAGGTGTCTACATGTCATGGTTTCGCCGCTCCCCCAAGCCGCAGTCTGACCCGCAATCGCCGCCGACCACTCCTACCGGCTCTGCGCCACAAGCGCCCAATCCGGTCGCGCCGCAGCAGCCCGTCGTCGCGCCGCCCGTGACCTTCACTCCGGCGGCCACCTTCGCCACGACGATGATGGACTACCCGCTGACACTCCAGCACGTCTACGAGCGTGGACGCAGCCTCTTCCCCCACGCCGAGATCGTCAGCCTGACGGCAGACGGCGCTGATCGTACCACCATGGGCGAAACCCTGGCCCGCGCCGAGCGGCTGGCCGCCGCGCTGGATGGCCTGGGCGTGCGGCGTGGCGACCGTGTGGCGACGCTCGCGTGGAACTCCACCCGCCACTACGAAGTCTATTTTGCCGTGCCGTGCATGGGCGCTGTGCTGCACACGCTCAATCTGCGCCTGGGGCCACAGCAGGCGAGCTACATCATCCAGGATGCCGCCGATAGCGTCATCTGCGTGGACTCCGATCTCTTCCCGCTGCTGCTGGGCGTGAAAGACGCGCTGGGCAGCGTGAAGCACATCATTGTGATGAATGGCCCTATGCCAGAGTCCACCGAGGGGCTGCCGCCCGTTCACGACTACGAAGAGCTGATCGCCAGCGCCCCGGCGACATTCGCGTGGCCACACCTCGACGAGCGCGAGCCAGCGGCCATGTGCTACACCTCTGGCACCACGGGCAACCCCAAGGGCGTCGTCTACAGCCACCGCTCATCGTACCTGCATGCGTTCTCGGTGACGCAGGCCGACACTATTGGCCTCTCGAATAGCGACGTGGCGATGCCGCTGGTGCCGATGTTCCATGTCAACGCCTGGGGCCTGCCGCATGCGGCGGCGATGGTAGGCAGCAAGCTCGTCTTCCCAGGACGCTACATGGGCGACCCCGCGCGCATGGCGCAGACCATCGATCAAGAGAAGGTGACGCTGCCTGCGGGCGTGCCGACGATCTGGATTGGCATGCTGGGCGTGCTCGATCAGCATCCCGAGCTGGATATGTCCAGCGTGACGCGCGTGGTGGTCGGCGGCTCAGCGGCGCCCGCCTCGCTGATTGCCGCGATGGACACCAAGGGACTGCCACTGCTGCATGCCTGGGGCATGACGGAGACCTCGCCCATCGCGACCGTTTCGCGGCTGAAACACGACCTGACTAGTCTCCCCGCCGATCAGCAGCTTGCCTATCGCGCCATGCAGGGCTACCCGGTGACAGGTCTGGATCTGCGCGTCATGAACCTGGACACCGGCGAAGAGGCGCCGTGGGATGGCGCCACCTTCGGCGAGATTCAGGTGCGCGGGCCGTGGGTGACAGGCTCCTACTACCATGGCGACGACCTGGAGCAGGGCGCCTCGAAGTTCATGGATGGCTGGTTCCGCACGGGCGACGTGGCCACCATCAACGCCGAGGGCTACATCCAGATCGTGGATCGCACCAAAGATGTCATCAAGTCTGGCGGCGAGTGGATCTCGTCGGTGCAGATGGAAGGCATGATTATGGGCAATCCGCAGGTGCTGGAGGCGGCGGTGATCGGTATGCCGCACCCGAAGTGGCAGGAGCGCCCCGTCGCGGTGGTCGTGCCACGGCCTGAGTACAAAGAGACCTTGACGAAAGACGACATCATTCGCTATCTTGAACCACAGGTAGCGAAGTGGTGGCTGCCCGACGAGGTGCTCTTCGTCGAGGCGCTGCCCAAGACCAGCGTCGGCAAATTCGACAAGAAGGTTATGCGCGCCCAGCTCGCCGATCAGGTGCATCTGGGCGAATAGCCGCACGTCGAGCGCGGCATACAGTGAGCCTCACTCTCGGCTCCGCATACCCCGTGTTTCTTTTTGGGGATGTGTTCCGGGAGTGAGGCTTTTGCGTGGCGCCGCCCCTCACCCCCAGCCCCTCTCCCACGAGGGGAGTCACACCCGCCCACATCGTCAGGCGAGACCGTCGGGCCGCCGTCAGACCACTCTGGTGCGGCGCAGATACTGCTCCCACGTCACGATGCCCACGGCATGGTCGGGCGTCAGGATGGCGTCGCTGCGGAAGCCATCCCAGGGGGAGCCGTGGATGGGCGCGGGGCGCACGGTGGCGCTGCGGCCACGCACGCTGAGGTAGGCGCTGGCCATCTCTTCCAGCGTCAGCACCTGCGGGCCGCCCATCTCCTCGATGTCGCGCAGTGGCTCGCCCTGCGCCAGCGTCACCAGCCGCGCCGCCACCTCGCCCATGTCGATGCTCTGCAACCGCACGCCCTCAGGCGTGGCGACCTCCGCCTGCGTGTCGATCCCCAGCGACCGCAGCAGGCCGGCGATGAATCCATGGAACTGCGTCGCTCGCAGCGTCGTCCACGGCAGGCCCGACTGGCGTATCAGCGTATCCGCCGCCGCCTTGGCCATGTAGTAGGGCGTGGTGGCGCGATCAACCCCCACGATGGAGACGTTGATGATGTGTGGCTGCAAGCCGTTCGCCTGGGCAGCGGCCAGCAGATGGCGGGCGCCATCCACATCCACCGCCTGCGCCTGCTGCGAATTCGACGCGGCATGGATGACCACCCGGATACCCGCCAGCGCCGCCGCTAGCCCGCTGCCTGTCGCCAGATCGCCGACGACCACCTCAGCGCCTGCCACCGGAGACGCCGCCCCCGAATGCGTCAGGATGCGCGCCCGCTGCCCCTGCGCGGCCAGCTTGGCCACTACGACGGCGCCCAGCTTGCCCGCGCCCCCCGTCACCAGGATGTCTCGCATCGCAGCGTGTCCTTTCTCGCCGCATCGCCGGATTGGCCAGCGATCAGCTCTGTGTCGGCTCGCCGGCTTGCCCGGCGCGGGCCACCAGCGCCTCGCGCGCCTGCCACAGCTCCGGGAAGAGCAGATGATGCAGCGTCTTCTCCATCGCCGCGACGGGCATGCCGCCTGTGCCAGTGGATTGCGGGCCGAGGTGGCGCTGCGCCAGCTTCAGGTGCGCCGCCCGGAACAAATGGAACGTCTCGTCAAAGTCGGTCAGCGCCTCAGCGCAGCCATAGATGGCTGGCCACTGGCGCGGGCGCGCATACAGCTCGACCAGCGCAATCCCCGTCTGATCGAGCGCGGCGCTGAAGCTCTCCCACAGCGCAGGCGTCGTGCGCAAGATGCCGCGCCACCCCGGTGAGTCGCCACCATTGCCATCGCCCAGCCCCGCGCGAATCACCAGGAAGTCGGCGGGCGTCACCAGCTCGAGCTGGCGCATCGCCGCGCAGACGACATCCTGCGCGGCGGTGGCGCGGCGCACCGCTATGCCGGCGGCGTCGAAGTCGGCGGCGCGCAGGGCATCGGTCGCGACGGTCAGCAGCTCGATGGTCAGCTTCCACCACAGCTCGAAGGTCTGATGTGTGATCTGAAAGACGTATTCATCCGGATGCAGCCGCTCGGCGGGCGCCTTTTGCAGCGCCAGCAGCTCATCTACGCGCAGGTAGCGCTCGTAGGTCGTCTGGCCAGGCGCGTGCGCAGCCGCATCGGTGGGTTTCGGGGGGGTCTGGGCGCTCATGAACATTGCCTCCATCGTCATTGATGTCGCGCTGATCTCGCGCTGATCTTGCGCAGATGTCACCCTCACTCTACACCGCGCGTACAACCCACGGCCACCCATGCCGCCTATGCTATACTCCAGTGTACCTTCCGCGTTGCGGCCCACTATTTTCACGGCGTCGGTGGCCTAGAGCGCGGGGGCCAGGCAGGGATAGAGCATATGCAATGCCCGCACTGTGGGTGGGTCGAGTCCAAGGTGATCGACTCGCGCGATAACGGCGAGACGGTGCAGCGACGGCGGCGCTGCGAGCGCTGCAACGAGCGATTCACCACCGTCGAGCGCATCGTGCTCAACGAGCTGACTATCGTCAAGCGCGATGGCCGCCGCGAGCCGTTCAGGCGCGAGAAGCTGGAGGCCGGGCTGCGCCATGCCTGCCAGAAGCGGCCCATCGCTGTGGGCCAGCTCGAAGCTATCGTGCGCGACATCGAGAACGAGCTATACAAGCTGGGCAAGGCCGAGATCGAGTCATCAATGGTGGGCGAGATGGCGATGGAGCGGCTGCGCAAGATCGACGCCATCGCCTACATCCGCTTCGCCAGCGTCTATCGCTCCTATCCCAACCTCAGCGCCATGCGCGACGAGATGGATCACCTGCTGGAGGACGTGGCCACCGAAGACGCGGCCAGCAGCGCCAATGGCTCCTCCGCCGCTGGCTACGACACCACCCGTGGCGCGCGCAGCGAGAAGGCGCGGCGAGCTGGCGGCTAAAACCGCGCATAGGTAGCCCACGCCAGCCGTGCGAAGTCGGGCGACAGCGTGGTTCCCCCTCCCTCGGAGGGGAGGGGGACAGGGGGAGAGGTTCCTTCTGTCCCGCCGTTAACGCCGACGCCGCCCGCCGCCAAACAGCAACGCCGTCAACTGGCGCTCGATGGTCTCGGTATCCGCTGCGCCCGCCGGGGTGATGGCGCTGTAGGCGGGCGTGGCAGGCTGCGCTGCGGGCGACTCCGGCGCTCCCAACATGAGCGCCGCCCGCACACGATCCGGCGTGATGGGGTGCGAATCCTCCAGCGAGCGGAAGCCGCGCAGCGTCTTCATGCGTAGCGGCCCCATGTACGAGGCGGGCAGCTCGGCGTAGTGGCGGCGCAGCTCGCTGAAGAAGTTCGGGTTGTCGCGCCGGGCCATCTCTTGGCGGATGCCCAACCGCGCGCCGCGCATCGTCTCCGCCGTTGCCCGCACAGCGGTCAGCCCGTTGATGAACGCCTGCGCGCCATACCGCTCCACAGCGGTGGCGTCGGCTTCATACTCATTGGCGCGGCTCAGGCGCAGACGCACCATGTGGAAGATGAACCAGACTATGCGCAGCGGGATGGTCACCACCCAGACGACAGCGGTACCGATGGCCTCACCGAGGTTGCCAAAGGCGCTGTTCATGCGTGCGTGACCGCCCGAATAGTTATGGTCAATGCCTGCGCGCAGGCCGTCGATGATGTGCCGCAGCGCCGACTCCGCGCCGCCGAAGAAGCGCCCGAAAAACGTGTGCTCGTGCTGGTAGTGCGCCAATTCATGCGCCAGTATCGCGCGCAGCTCGTGGTCGTTCAGCAGCGCCAGCGAGGCGGCGCCCACCCCCACAACCCGCTGCGGCAGCGGAGCGCGACCCCAGAGCATCCGGCGAGTGACGTAGAAACCCGCGCCAGGGTAGACGATGACCCACGTCGGCGCCTTCACGCCGACGCGCCCGCCAACCTCGCCCAGTATCGCCGCAAGCTGCGGATAGGCGCCGGTTCGTGCGACGATGCCATAGACGCGGCTGGGCAGGCCGAAGAGCGCCCAGAAGAGGTACAACGCGATGGCGCCATCCAGCGCAAACCCCAGCCAGAATCCACCCATCGCATAGAACACGAGCAAGACGAGGCTACCGACCAGCAGCCCGCCGATGGCGAGATAGATCAGCGTGCTCAGCATCGACAGCAGGGCGATGTAGAGCAGGCTGCTCGCGCCGGCTGCGCTCTTGTTGCGGGCTATGCGCGCCAGCTCGCGCCGGGCGGCTCGCGCGGCGATGCGGCGGTCGAGCAGGGCAAAGCGACGCACGCTGGGGCGCATCCCTTCGAGCGGGTCGCCCGGCCCGCCCCAGCCACAGCCACACTCGACAAAGCCAAATTGATCCGCTGGGGTCGCACGACCGCACAGCGGGCAACTCATGGCCGACGCCGCCTGTCGCTGGTCGTCTTCCACTTGCCTGTCCCTCCGCTGGCTGCGCCCGCTCCATTCGGTCGAGCCGCCTGCGCTCCACACAGGATGCGAGCGGCGATTCCAGTATAGCAGGCGCTGTCCAGACGCATCCGGCGGGCATCCGGCGGGCGCTGCTGACGCGATATGGCGCGCGATGGGGAGGGGCTGAGGGCGCACGCTGCCTTGACAGCGACGCCCGTTGGTGGCTATGATGCGACATCATTTGACGCCGTGGCGGGCGCCATGCAGCGGCGGCGCAACGAAGCGCCGCCCACATGAACTCGGTCATGAACTGGTCGTCGAGGTCGTTCCGTTCGGCATCATCAACGCTTGCTACGGCCCACTCAAGCGCAACATGGCAAGCGACTTGCGATGAAACACTGTGTCACTGCGACGCGCGCGCCTCCCAGCCCATGCGCCTTGCGTGTGGAAATGACGGGTGCTATACTGCGCCAGCGGCAGTCCCGGGAAGAAACGAGCAAGACCATGGCAATGGATGAACCCATCACATCCTACGTAACGGAACGGGGCGCGCGTCGAGAACGAGATGCGGCGACTGACCACGATACGAGTGACGTGAACTCGCTCGCCCAGAGCGATAGTCTACGCCTCTACCTGCGGGAAATCTCGCGCATCCCTCTGCTCTCGGCGCAGCGCGAACTGGACCTGGCCCAACGGGTCGAGCGCGGTGACCGCATCGCGCGCAATCATCTGATTGAAGCTAATCTCCGTCTGGTCGTCAGCATCGCGAAACGCTATGTCGGGCAGGGCCTCTCACTCGAAGATCTGATTGGCGAAGGCAATATCGGCCTCATCCGCGCCGTCGTCAAATTTGACCCCAGCAAGGGCTTCCGCTTCTCGACGTACGCGACCTGGTGGATCAAACAGGCGATCACGCGCTCCATCCTCGAAGGCACTCGCACCGTGCGCCTGCCGGTCTACATCATGGAAGAAGTGATGCGCGTCAAGCGCATGACACGCCATCTCTATCAGGAGCTGGGCCACGAGCCGACGGTGGCGCAGATTGGCGAGGGGCTGGGCATTACGGGCGAGCGCGTTACCGAGTTGCTCGTCTGGGCCGAGAAGGTCTTCTCGCTCGACGCGCCACTCTCGGATGAGGAGGAAAACTCGCTCTCTGACCTGATCGAAGACCAGGGCGCCGAGGGGCCGGAGGGCACGACCGACCGCGAGATGCTGCGCGAGGAGGTACGGCGCGCATTGAACGCGCTAACTCAGCGCGAGCGCGAGGTGATCGAGCTGCGCTTCGGTCTGCTCGACGACCACGACCACACCCTCGAAGAGGTTGGGCGGCGCTTGAAAGTGACCCGCGAGCGCGTGCGCCAGATCGAAGAGCGCGCCATCCGCAAGCTGCGGCACCCCGCCGCCAGCCGCCTGCTGAAAGAGTATCTGGATTAGGGCGCTGGCCCCCTCCCCAACCCCTCCCCCGCCTGACGGCGAGAGAGGGGCTTTTCGCGTCTCGACTCCTTGTAGCTCTCCTCTCCCGCAGAGCGAGGGAGGGGCTGAGGGTGGGGGCTCGCGCCTATTGCCCGCCGCCCAGCATTCCGGCTGGCATTCCAGCTGGCATTCCGGCCGGCGACATGGCTCCGAACGACCCCAGCGAGCTGGTGTTGGCGTCCAGCAGCGGATAGTGGCCCGCGCTGACCTGCTGCTGGAGCAGGCTATAGGCCATGTCCGACTGCGCCTGCGTCAGCGCGCCGCCGCTGACCGCTGTGCTGAGCTGCGCTTGCGCCGCCTTCAGATACGCCGCATCCACCGCGCTCTTGCTCGCGCCATGCTCGCTGGTGATCTGCGCTACCATCTTGCCCGCCTTCAGCTCGCTCTGCAGCGCGCTCGACGAGATGCTCAGCGCGCCTGCCACCGCCGACGTGATGGCTGCTCGCGCATCCGCTACGGCCTTCGACTGCACGCTGGATGCAGGAGCATGTGAGCCTTTGGCCTTCATCGCCGCCTGAATCGCCGCGCACGGATCATTGGCGTACTCCGATAGCTGTTGCTCGGCCTGCGCCTTCTGCGCCGGAGTGAGCTTGCCGTCGGCGTACATCTTGTCGATGACCTTCTGCACGCCATCTTTGTTGGCGCCCTCCAGAGTGGATGGGCTGACGCCAAGATCGCTGCTGACGGTCTGGATATAGAGCTGGCAGTAGCCCGCCGCTGTGGGAGTCGTCTGGGCGGCGCGCGGGTGCGAGCCAGCGGCCAGCGCCTGAAGCGACGGCCCGACGACGATGCCCAGCACGAGCCCGAGCGTGAGCAGCGCGGCGCCGCCGATGCCCAGCAATGCGCGTTTCCCCATGTGAACCCATCCTTCTGGCGATCTGCTCGCCTCGTCTACCTGTGTTGTCGCTCGCGGCGGCCACCGACGGCGCCGTCTCCTGCTCTCGCAACCTCTCGCCATAGCTGTAGCACAGCCGCAGGCCAGGCGCCAGCCTCTCTGCGTCCATGTGAGCCGATTGCGACAGTTCTGCGACATGTCCGCATGGGCATGTCCACCTGGCCTGCGCGTGGTATCGTTCGCTCAGAACCATACTACGATTGACCGAAGAGGCGGGTGACGATGACGGAGCCGAGCGACCCCAGCCAGGCAAACGACGCGAGCCAGACGATCTCAGCGATCTCGGCGGCGGCGCTCCTGCGGGTGGGTATCATCGGCGCGGGCGCGGTGGGCAATGCGCTGCTGGCGGCGCTCGGCGCGCGGGGCGCGGTGGCTGGCTTGCGCGCGGAGGCCGTCGCCTCACGCACCTTCTCGCACGCGCGGGCGGCGGCGCGGCGCGTGGCGGGCTGCGCGGCGCTCGACTCACTCGATGCGCTGGCGGCGCGCTGCGACGTGGTCTTCATCGCCACCAGCGACGACGCCATCCAGCCGGTCGCGGAGACGGTGGCGTGGCGACGCGGGCAGGCGGTGGCGCACCTCAGCGGCGCGCAGGGCGTCACGCCGCTGGCCGGCGCAGCCGCGCGCGGCGCGCTGGTAGCGGCGCTGCACCCGCTGATGACCTTTCCCCGTGCGCTGCGAGCCGCCCCGCCCGCGCAGATGCTGGAGCGGTTGGCGGGAGCGTCATGGGCGCTGGAGTGCGCCGACACCACGCTGGCCGCGCGGCTGACGCGCTTCATCGCAGCGCTGGAGGGGCGTGTCATCACGCTGACCGAGCAGGATCGCGCGCCGTATCATCTCTCTGGCGTGCTGGCCTCCAACTACCTTGTCACGCTGCTGGGCGCCGCGACCGATCTGTGGGCAGGCTGGGGCATCGGGCGCGATGACGCGCTGCGGGCGCTGCTACCGCTGGCGCGCGCCACCATCGAGAATCTGGAGGCGGTCGGACTGCCCGCCGCACTGACCGGCCCCATCGCGCGCGGCGATGTCGGCGCGGTGCGCATCCACGAGGACTGGCTGCGCGCGCACGCCATTGGCGATGACAGTAGCGGCGACGGCGACGATAGCGTCGCACTGCGCGACGCCTACGCGGCGCTGGGCCGCCTCACGCTGCCGCTGGCCCGCGAGAAGGGCGCGCTCGACGCCGCCACCGCCGAGGCCATGCGCCGCGCCCTCGACGATGCCTGACGCGAGATAGGCTCAGCGGATGCACAATGCCTTTGACTGGTTGGGAGCGCATAGCTCCCCTCTCCCGCAAAGCAGGGGAGTGGCTGGGGGTGGGGGCCCGCAAAGTGTATCCGGCGTCACAGTCTGGCCTGGGCGCCGAGCGCGCTACGCGACGTAGTATCAGGGAGAGAGCTCGAAGGAGACGTGGCCGCGCCGCAATCGCGAGCAGGAGGCGTGCGAGATGAGTGGGAATCCGTGGGATCCAA
>DATAED010000488.1:0-7869 GCA_036258195.1 Ktedonobacterales bacterium | reverse complement strand
TCGGATCCGCATGGCACGCCTCGCCAGCCGCGCCGCCCGCCGCCCGCGCCAGAGCGGCCCACCCGGCCGCCGAGCTCCGGTCAGGCGGAGCGCCAGTCAGAGAGCGGTGAGATCGATCCTGCGACCTTCGAGGCGCTGATCGAGGAGGCGCTGGCCGCGGTGCCGCAGAGTTTCGACCAGTACCTGAGCAATGTCGTCGTGCAGTCCGAGGCCGAGCCAGACGCCGAGACGCTCAAGCGGGCGGGCGTGCCGGAGGGCCACACGCTGCTGGGGCTGTATCAGGGCGTCTCGATGACGCGGCGCGGCGCGGGCGAGGTTGGCCCAGAGGTCATCACGATCTATCGCGGGCCGATCACGCGCTACTGTCGTGGCGACCTGGCGCGCATCCGGGCGCAGGTGCGCGCGACGGTGCTGCATGAGCTGGCGCACCACTTTGGCATCGATCATGATGACATGCCCGAATGGGTGAAATAGTGGCCATCGCCGCACGTCAGATGGTGGGGGCGACTGGACGCCGCCACGCAGGAGCTGGAGGAGCTTGAGATGGGCGAGACAGGCGAACGCATGAAGATCGGGGTGATGCCGTCGCTGGGCGAGAACGACTACGGGGCCGAGGCGCCCAACGGTCGCACACCGCGCTTCAGCGACATCAAGGCGATGGCGCAACTGGCGGAGGATGTCGGCGTCGATTCGTTCTGGCTGGCCGACCACCTGCTCTACAAAACGCCCGATACGCCTGTCAGCGGCCAGTGGGAGGTGTTCACCTTCATGAGCGGCGTGGCAGCCGTGACGAAGCGCATCCAGATCGGGCCGCTGGTCGCCTGCACCTCGTTCCGCAATCCGGCGCTGCTGGCCAAGATGGCCGATGCGCTGGACGAGATCAGCGAGGGGCGGTTCATCCTCGGGCTGGGCGCGGGCTGGCATCAGCCGGAGTATGATGCGTTCGGTTATCCTTTCGATCACAAAGCCTCGCGCTTCGAGGAGGCGTTGAAGATCATCCTGCCGCTGCTCAAGGACGGCAAGGTTGATTTCAAGGGCGAATATTACGAGGCGCGCGAGTGCGAGATGCACCCGCGTGGGCCGTCGCCCAAAGGCCCGCCCATCTGGATCGGCGCGCACCGCCCGCGCATGCTGCGGCTGATCGCCCAGCACGCCGACGCCTTCAACACAGTCTGGCACTACACGCCCGACGCGGTAGAGAAGGCGTATCAGCCCATGCTGGAAGCCTGCAAGGAGGTGGGCCGTGACCCCGCGACGCTGGAGCTGACGGCTGGCACATTCGCGCGCGTGCTGGCGCCGGGCGAGCGACGGCCCGACGACATCAAGAGCATGTGCGGCGAGCCAGATGAGGTCGCGGAGGCGATTCGCGGCTTCGAGCGTGTCGGCGTCAAGCATCTGGTGGTGATCGTCTCGCCAGAGGATATCCACGGCGTCGAGCGCTTCGGCAAGGTGATCGAGGCGCTGCGCAAGGCATAGACGGCGGACGCCTCTCCGGGCGACGGTGTTGCGCGCTCACGCCGTCGCTCGTTGTAGGGTTGGGATTCTCCGGGCGCTGACCGACAGCTCTCTGTGTCGGACGCGGTCAATTGAGCGCCTGACCACCGGGGAGTATAATGTCATATGGTGTATCACCGCGATACACACAGTCAATGTTCGGAGGGCCAGATGACAATGAATGTCACCACATCAGCCGTGGGCGCTGATGCCCGCACGCTCAATCCCGTCGAGTTGTATCGCACAATGCTGACGGCGCGCGTGATGAATGATGTGTTGAAAGCGCGCAAGACGCAGGGCAAGTTCCCGTTCTACATCGGTTGCGCGGGACATGAGTCAGATGCGGCGATTGTCGCGGCGCTCGAAGACGAGGACTGGCTCTCGTTCTACTACCGCAACCTGGCTGGTTATCTCCAGCGCACTGGCGACATCTACGCGCCGCTGCGTGCCGCCTACTCGCGCACGACCGATCCCAACGCTAGTGGCCGCAACATGCCGTCGCATTACAGCAGCCGCAAGCATCACATCCTGCCGACCTTCAGCGAGGTGTCGGGGCTGGCGCCATTCGCCGCGGGCGTGGGCTGGGCATTCAAGCGCGATCAGTCGAATCGCGCCATCGCCTTCTTCACGGGCGACGGCGGCGCGGCCACCAACGACTTCCATGCCATGCTGCGCGCCGCGACTGTCCACAAGCTGCCGGTGCTGATCGTGGTGGCCAACAATCACTGGGCCATCATGACGGAGCAGCAGGCGCAATGGGCGGGCGATATCACGGCGCAGGCGCGCGCTATGGATGCCATCGCGATGGATGTGGATGGCGTGGACGCGCTGGCCACCTATGAGGCCACCCGCCAGGCCGTGGCGCGGCTGCGCAAGGGCGAAGGCCCAGCCTTCATGCACCTGCATGTCGGCCTGCTCGATGCCCACTCCAGCAGTACCGACATCCGTCGCTATCGCACGCGCGAGGAGATTGACGAGACGACGCGCACGAAAGATCCGGTCAAGCGGCTGCGCGAGACGCTGATGGCGAAGGGCCTGGCGACCGAGGCTGATCTGGATCGCATGCGCGACGAGGTGAAGGACGCCATCGACGCCGCCGAGGAGCAGGTGCTGTCCGAGCCAGAGGTTCCAGGCGAGCGCGTCCATGAGCGGGTGGTGCAGGTTCCCGGCTGGCAGCCTCAGGCGAGCGTCGGTCAGAAGAAGCGCATGTTCGTGATCGAGGCGCTGAACGACGGCCTCGTGGAGTTGGTCAAGCGCGATCCGGGCTTCTTCGTCTACGGGCAGGATGTCGGCAGCGCGACCGGCGGCGTTTTCAACGTCACTCAGCGCCTGGTGAAAGAGCATCCTGGATCGGCGATCAGCAGCGCGCTGAACGAGCAGCTCATCGCTGGCGTGACGGCAGGCTGCGGTATGGCCGACGATCGCGCCCGCTGCGGCGAGGTGCAGTTCGTGGACTATCACCAGTCGGCGACGCAGACCATTCGCCTGGGCGCGCGCATCTACTATCAGTCCTACGGCGACTGGAACTGCCCGGTGATCTGGCGCATGAAGTCCGGTTCGGGCGGCGGCGGCCCGATCTCCGACAGCGGCTCGGGCGGTGGCGCGTTTGGCCACTCGAACGCCGGTGAGCAGTGGTTTACCAATGTGCCGGGGCTGATCACGATCTGCCCATCCAATCCGTACGATGCCAAGGGGCTGCTGCTCCAGGCAGCGGAGTCGCAATCACCGGTCGTCTTCCTGGAGCGCGGACGCCTGTACCGCGCTGACGAGCCGAGCGCGCACAAAGGCGGCGAGCACATCGCCGAGCTGGCCGAGCTGTGGCAGGTGCCGGAGGGCTACTACACCGAGCCGATTGGCAAGGCGCGGCGCATGCGCATCGGGCAGGGCGCGCCCTTCGCCACCATCGTGAGCTGGGGGACGATGCTGCTAGAGTCGGCCATCGCCGCCGCGCGCTTCACGCAGGCGGGCGGGCCAGCGGTGGACGTGATCGACCTGCGCACGCTCTCGCCGTGGGACGAGGAGACGGTGGGCGCGTCGGTGCGCGAGTCGGGCCGCGCCATCGTCGTGACCGAGGAGCCTGACCTGACCAGCTTCGCGCGCCACGTTCACTCGTGGATCGCGGAGAACTGCTTCTGGCAGCTCGACTGTCCGCCGAGCCTCATCACGGCCATCGCGGCGCCATCCGCGCCGTACAACGGCCCGGAGGAGATGGCCTTCTTCCCGAAGGCCGCCGATATCGAGCGCACACTGGAGCAGTTCGCCCGGCAGTAGGGGCGCGCTGAGGCAAGCGACGAGGCTTACCCCGCGATGGGGTAAGCCTCGCTGTCGTTTTTGGCGAGGAAGCCCCCCAGCCCCTCCCCGCTTTGCGGGAGAGGGGAGCTACTGCGCTTCGTTGCTGGCGGGGTGATCGGGGCGATGTAGACGAGGGCTCCTGCTCCCTCTCCCTCTGGGAGAGGGCTGGGGTGAGGGCCATTACTTGGCCTAATCATTCGGCGTTGAGATTGGTCTATTGACGAATGTACGTTATTTAGGCATACTTTCCGCATGAATGACGACACTGATACCAAAATTCTGACGATGCTTCAGGAAGACGCGCGCATCTCAAATGCGGAGATTGCGCGACGCCTCGGCATGGCCCCTTCCGCCGTGCTGGAGCGCGTGCGCAAGCTGGAGGCGCGCGGCGCGATCCTCGGCTACGAGGCGCGCATCAATCCGCGCGCGGTGAACGCAGGATTGCTCGCCTTTATCTTCGTGCGCACAGAGAGCATCTGTGGCGATCTCGAAGTGGGTAAGGCGCTGGCCGCCATTCCGGAAGCGCAGGAGATTCACAACGTCGCCGGTGAGGATTGCTATCTGGTGAAGGCGCGTGTCGCCGATCCAGAGGCGCTCGGGCGGCTGTTGCGCGAGCGCATCGGCAGGATTCCATCAGTGCGTTCGACACGCTCAACGATCGTGCTGGAGACCCTCAAAGAAACCGCCCAACTCCCGTTGAGCGGCGCCGATGAGGCTGCGGAGAGCGAGAAGCGATATGGCAGGCAGTAGCGCACGACTGGTGGAATCTGGCGCGGGCAAGGACGCTGAGCATGCGTCTGGCCGCATCGCAGGCCCGCATCGCGGCAGGAACGCCGCGCTGGGCATAGCTATCACGCTGGGGCTGGTCTACCTGATCTGGGGTTCGACCTATCTAGGCATCCATTTCGCCGACGAGACAATCCCCCCATTCCTGATGGGCGGCGTGCGCTTTCTGGTCGCTGGGTCACTACTGTATGTCTGGTGTCGAGCGCGTGGCATCCCGAATCCAACGTGGCGCCAGTGGCGCGCGGCGGGCATCGTCGGGCTGTGTCTGCTGGTAGGCGGCAACGGCACAGTGATCTACGTCGAGACGCAGGCGCCGTCATCCATCGTGGCGCTGCTGGTGGCGCTGGTGCCGCTGTGGACGGTCGTGCTGCTCTGGCTGCGGCGCGGCGGACAGCGCCCGACGGCGCGCACGGTGGGCGGCGTGACGCTGGGGCTGGTCGGCGTGGGGCTGCTCGTGCTGCACGGAGGCGGCGCAAGCGGTCAGGGCGTCAATCCGCTGGTGTTGCTGCTCATCATCTCCAGCGGGTTGTGGGCCTACGGCTCGCTTTATGCCCAGGGGGCGCAGTTGCCACCCTCGCCACTGATGTCTACAGCAGTGGAGGCGCTGGTCGGCGGCGCTGTGCTCTTCCTCATCGCAGCGGCGACCGGCGAGCCGTGGACGATGGCCTGGCAGGCCGTCTCGCTCAAGTCGCTGCTGGCGCTGGGATATCTGATCATCTTCGGCTCGATCGTGGCCTACACCGCGTACACCTGGCTGCTCAAGAACGCGCCGCCCGCGCTCGTCTCGACCTATGCCTACGTCAATCCGATCGTCGCAGTGATTCTGGGTTGGGCTTTCGATAACGAGGCCGTGACGTTCTGGACACTGATCTCGGCGACCATCATCGTCGCTTCCGTCGTGCTGATCACGCTGCCGCGCCGCAGGGCGCGTGCGCGGGCTGTTGCAGCGCGGCGAGCGCAGCCGCCAGATTCGCCGCTCACGCCGCCAGAGCCGGTCGGCGCGCTGGATGGCCCGCGTGGGCGGTAGGCGACCTCACCCCCCAACCCCCTCTCCCACAGGAGTGGGGGAGCTGGAGCGACTTCATCCGCAGTCTCCTCTTCCGCGCGGTACAATCTAAGGGTAACCTCGCCTCCTTATGTTCTCTACTTGGAGAAGAGGGCAAGGGTGAGGTTCTGATAGACAACATCAGCAGATCGGTTTGATAGCAAAACAAGCTGGTCGAGGAGGCCATCGTCGGATGAAGGTCGCGTATATCTTCAGCACGGGCGGGCGCAATGTCCCGTACAAGCTGGGCAAGATGATTCTGCCGCAACTCGAGGAGCATCGCCACGGCGCAGAGGTCGTAGGGATGTTCTTTTTTGATGACAATACGTATGCGCTGCGCAAAGGCGACCCACTGGGGGAGCGCCTGGGCAAGCTGGCGAAGGAGCAGGGCATCTTGCTGATGCTGTGCGACCAGTGCGCCACCGAGCGCGGGCTGGCGCGGCAGTTGGACGACGGCTCCTATGTCGCGCAGGATGTTGTGGACGGCGTGCGCGTCGGTTGCTTCCCTGACCTCTACGCGGCGCTGGCGGGCAATCCGCCCGATCAGGTGATCACGCTTTAGGCCTTCTCAGGGTCAGGTGAGCCGCTGAGCGCATCAGCTATCCGCTGCAACGCGCCCAGCGGCTTTTTCGTAGAATTGTCGCTATGAGCGCAACAGAGCGGGCTACCCGCACCAATACAACACTCCAACTCACCGTTGTCGAAGGTCTGAGCGCGCCACGCGGCGCGGCCTATGTCAGCCCGGCGGCGCTCGACGCGCTCGAATGCCAGCCGGGCGATGTCATCCTCATTCAGAGCGCGCGTGGCACGGTCGCGCGCGTGTACCCCACGGCTGCAGCGGACGAAGCGCATCCGACGAAAGCGCCCGCTGCGGATGGCGAGATCCAGATGGAAGGGCTGGTGCGCCAGAACGCCGGAGCCTCGTTGGGCGAGCTGGTCAGCGTGCGCCACGCCACGCCGCAGCCCGCCATCAGCATCGCCCTGACCCCCGCCAATGGCTCCAGCGCGCTGAGCGACGCCGAGATGATGCATGTGGCGCGCGAGCTGAAGGGGCTGGCGGTGGTGGCGGGCGATCTGGTGCGCGTGACGGGGATGGGGCTGGCCGCGCGCGAGTTTCAGGTCTTCTCCACCAATCCTGCCACGGCGGTCATCCTGGAGGGAGGCACGAGCGTGCGCATACAGGCGACCGGCGCCGCGACGCCGCGTGTCAGCCAGATCACCTACGAAGATATCGGCGGGCTGGGGCAGGAATTGACGCGCATTCGCGAGCAGATCGAGCTGCCACTGAAGCATCCCGAGCTGTTCGACCGGCTGGGCATCGAGGCCCCCAAGGGTGTGCTGCTGTATGGCCCGCCTGGGACCGGCAAGACGCTGATCGCGCGGGCAGTGGCCACCGAGAGCGGCGCGCATTTCTACAGCGTCAGTGGGCCAGAGATCATCGACAAGTTCTATGGCGAGAGCGAAGCGCAGTTGCGCCGCGTCTTCACCGATGCGCAGAAGACGGCGCCCAGCGTCATCTTCATTGACGAGATCGACGCCATCGCGCCGAAGCGCTCCGAGGTCTTCGGCGAGGTGGAGAAGCGCGTGGTGGGGCAGCTCCTGACGCTGATGGATGGGCTGCGCGCGCGCGGACAACTCGTGGTGGTGGCGGCCACCAACCGCCCCGACGCGCTCGATCCGGCGCTGCGGCGACCGGGGCGCTTCGACCGCGAGATCAACCTGCACGCGCCCGATTATCCGGGGCGCATCGAGATTCTGCGCATCCACAGCCGCGATATGCCACTGGCGCACGATGTCGATCTGAGCGAGCTGGCGCGCATCACGCCGGGCTTCGTCGGCGCTGATCTGGCGGCGCTCTGCCGTGAATCGGCGATGGCCGCGCTGCGCCGTACCTTCCCACGCGCGGTGCTGACCAATGGCAGCATCCCATCCGACCATCTGCTGGCGCTGACCGTGACGATGGGCGACTTCCTGGACGCGCTGCGCAGCATCGAACCGTCGGCGGCGCGCGAGGTCGCGGTGGAGCTGAGCCGCACGACCTGGGACGACGTGGGCGGGCTGGAGGATGTCAAGCGCTCGCTGGTCGAGACGATCCAGTGGCCGCTGCGCTATCCTGAGCTGTACGCGGCGATGGATCTGGAGCCGACACGCGGTGTGCTGCTGGCTGGCCCACCAGGAACGGGCAAGACGCTGATCGCGCGGGCGCTGGCGACGGCCTGCCAGGCCAACTTCATCTCGGTGAAGGGGCCAGA
>DATAED010000487.1:0-2232 GCA_036258195.1 Ktedonobacterales bacterium | reverse complement strand
TCAGAAGCTGAGGAGTACAGTTCGCGCCATGTGGCGCTATCTGCAGAAAGGAGAACTACCTCGAAAGATTCGAGGTCGGTGGGTCTATGCCACAGTCAGACCATGTCACATTTCTCTCGCCAGCGGGGCTGGCGGCGGCGGGCTACACGCCACTCGTCACCGTGCGCGGCGCGACGACGACCATCTACCTCTCCGGCCAGGTGGCGCTCGACGCCTCTGGGGCGCTGGTAGGGCGCGGCGACTTCCGCGCGCAGGCGCAGCAGGTCTTCGCGAATCTGAAGACGGCGCTGGCCGCCGCTGGGGCCGACTTCAGCCATATCATCAAGCTGAATCTGTTCCTGCTGGATCGCGCCAACCTGCCCATCTTGCGCGAGGTGCGCGACCAGTACGTCAACATCGCGCAGCCGCCCGCTAGCACGTTGCTGGTGGTCGCGGGTCTGGCGCGCGAGGACTTCCTGTTGGAGGTCGAAGCCATCGCCGTCCTGCCTGATGCGGGTTGAGGAAAGCGGAGGGAGCCTGTGGACAGCAAGAGCGTCGCATACAGCACGATTGACGAGTACATCGCGAGATTCCCGGCGGAGACGCAGGCGCTGCTCGCGGCGGTGCGGGCGACCATCCGCGCCGCCGCGCCGGACGCGCAGGAGCGCATCGCCTACCAGATGCCAACCTTCGCGTTGAAGGGCAACCTCGTCCATTTCGCCGCGATGAAGGGCTACATCGGCTTCTATCCCACCTCCAGCGGCATCGCGGCCTTCAAAGACGAGTTGGCCGCCTACAAGAGCACGCCTGGCGCCGCGCATTTCCCCTTCGACGAGCCGCTGCCGCTCGACCTGATCCGCCGCATCACCGAATACCGCGTGGCCGAGAATCTGGCGCGGGCCGCGGCCAAGGCGAAGAGCAAGTAATCCTGCCAGACGACCATCCTACTCCCCCTCTCCTGTGGAAGAGGGGGCTGGGGTGTGAGGTCGTCCTCTTCAGTTGCGTGTGAGCCGCCATTTTGGTATACTTGTCGGGTATCTTGCCAGAAATAGCCAGTGATACACCGCTATACAGCATCATCACGAGCGCGCCGTCGAAGCGTGGCCGCGCTGGGCCACGTCATCGGGCCTGAGCCAACGCCAGGCGCCCAGGAGGAATCTGCTACCCATGCCGAATATCAAGTCGGCCAAGAAGCGCATGCGCATCGAAGAGAAGCGCCGCCTGCGCAACAACGCCGTCAAGTCCACCGTGCGCACGTACCTCAGCAAAGCGCGCACGGCCATCGCTCACTCCCCGGCGGAAGAGACGACCGAGGCAGCCATCCGCGAGGCCATCAGCAACCTCGACAAGGCGGTGTCCAAGGGCGTGCTGCACCGCAACAACGCCGCCCGCCGCAAGTCGCGCCTGATGACGCGCCTGCACGCCGCGCAGCAGGCTGCCCAGTAGCCGCCAGGTAGCCACGAGGCAGTCGCCGCGTCCGCGCAGCATCGGTCGCGCTCACCGCAAACCTCAGACGCCAGGAGTCCGTACATCTCGTGCGGGCTCTTTTGCTGTCCCTTGCGCCCGTTCGATTCGCTGGACAGTATGCGTGGCCGCGCATTCGGTACGCTGATTGCGAGTTGAGACTTGCCGGGACTGTCGCCCGCTCTATACTATCAAGGGAGCGCGACGCCAACGCGCCAGGCGTATGCGCAGGGAGCGCGCAGACAGATAGACGCTGGCGCTGGCGCCGTGTGGAGTCGAAAAGGAGCCACAGCCCATGTTAGCGAGCAAGAAGAATCTGATCATCGCGGGCGCCGTGGTGGCTACGCTGCTCATCATCGGCTTTGTGGTGGTCGCGACCCTCTTTAGCTGGTGGCCCGTGGTAGTCGACATCACGCTCGTCTTCGCCGCCGGCGCCAGCCTCATCCTGCTGTCTGCGCTGATCTACGCGGTGTTCTCACTCACCCGCACCGTGCTGCGCATTCGCGATGAGATCATGCCCGCGCTCGACTCGCTCAAGTCCACCGCCTCCACGGTGCGCGAGACGGCCCGCACCGCCAGCTCGTTTGGCGTGCAGCCAGCCGTGCGCACCGCCAGCGCCGTGCTGGGCGGCGGCCAGATCGCCTCGGTGATTCTGGGGCGCGGGCAGGCGAGGTCGCGCTCGGAGAAGCGCCAGCGCCGCCGCCAGGAGTTGGAGCGCGAGATGGAGCGCGAAGAGCGGCTGGAGATGGAGCAGACCGGCCTGACGCTGGATGCGGGCACGCTGGATGC
>DATAED010000486.1:0-10104 GCA_036258195.1 Ktedonobacterales bacterium | reverse complement strand
GGGAGGGACTGGGGGTAGGGGCCGTTACTGCCGCTCGAAGGCCAGCCGCATACCCAGCGCGATCAGCGTCAGCCCGGCGAGCGCCTGCAAACCTGCGCGGATGCGCTCGGCGTAGCGGCTCTGTCCCGCGCGGCTGAGGATGACGCCAGAGAACGAGAGCCACGTCAGCAGGATGGCCTCGTAGGCCAGCAGCATCAGCAGCAGGCGCGCTGGCGAGTCGCCCGACTGGATGAACGCGGGCAACGCCGTGGCGAAGATCGCGCCCGCTTTGGGGTGAGCAGATTGCTCAGCAGCCCCTGCCGAAAGGCTGCCAGCGCGCCAGCCGCTTCCCCGCCTGCGCCGCTGGCATGGCCGCCGCCGACGCCGCTACGTCGGGAGCGCCGCTACGTCGCCCGCGCACGAGGCCGAGCAGGCTGCGCACGCCGAGATAGATGAGGTACGCGGCGCCGACGACCTTCCAGATGGTGAAGGCGAGCGCCGACTGCTCCAGCAGCGTCGCGATGCCAAAGACCGACGCGAACGCCCATACCACACTGCCAGCTCCGATGCCCAGCGTGGTGAACGTGGCCGCGCGCCTGCCTGCGCGCAGGGCGTTGCGCGTGACCAGGGCGGTATCAGGCCCCGGCGTGACAATCAGCAGCGCCGCCACGGCCAGATACGCCGCGAATCGCGCATCGAAGAGTGACATCGCGTGAGGCCTCCCTGGCGACGCGCCCGCGACCGCTACACGAACTGGAACGAGGTAAGCATCTTCTCGAAGGTCGTGGTGTCGTCGCTGGCGAATCCGCTGTCGCTGCTGATCATGACGATGGCGAAGCCCGCCCCCCTGTGGTGGGTGGCCAGCAGCGCCAGATGCAGCTTCACGCCGCTCTTGGGCGTCACCTGATATTCGCGTCGCTGCCAGACCTCGCCGCCAACCTGCTGCGTGGTGGCGGCGCTGGTGATCTCGACCAGGGTCGAGCCTTCTTGCTGCGCGGACTGCGCCTCCGCCTGGATGATCTGCTGATCTGAGAGCGCGGTGAACGCGCCGGCCTCCTCCACGTTGAAGCTGGCGGCGCCACCATTGGGCTGGGCAAAGAGGAAGTCCACATCGCACTGGTTCTGTGCAACGCTCGATTGCGACTTGGTCTGCCAGCCAGTCGGATAGGTCAGCGCGTAGGCCGTCGTGCCGAAGGCGCTGTACCCCGACGCTGGCTTAATCGTCGCCGATGGGGTGGACTGGCTGGCGCAGGTGATGCTGGACTGCGTGGGGGCACTGCCGCCAGGGGAGGTATGCGCGACGTATTTGTCGTAGAGCTTCGGGCCAAACTTGACCCCCAGCGCCGCTACCAGACCCAGCAACAGCAATAGGCCAAAGACCAGCCGCAGCACACCACCACCGCCGCGCTTCGCCTTCGTGGCGACTCGCGCTCCGCCGCGCGTGCGCCCCTGCGCGCCCGACGCGCCCGCACGCCCGGAAGCGCCCATCGGCTGCCAGACCTCCGCGCTCTCGTCGAATCCGCGCCCGCCCTGCCCATAGCCATACGCCTCGCCGTAGTAGGAGTAGCCGTCGTCGTGGCCAGGCGTCGCCCGCTGCTCGCGGCTGGCGTAGTTGTCGTCGCGATCATAGCGATCGGGGTAGCCGCGTCCACGCGAGCCACCGCGCGCGATGGGCGCCTCTTCGCTGTATCCATCGCGGTAGCCCGGGTAGGCGCGCGAATCGCCGTAGCGATCATCGTTGTTGTAGTAGCCTTGCGCTCGCATCTCTGCCTCGGTATAGCTTGTGCCGCCCTGACCGTAGCCTCCGGCTCCAGACGCGCGTCCAGCGCGCGCCCCGGAGCCCTGCGATGGCCGCCTGCCCTGGCCGCCTCGCAACGGTGATCGCGGATCATCGAGCGGATTGGTGAAATCGTCCGGATCGCCGCGCGAGCCATCCACTGGACGCGAGCGACGGCGCGGCGTCGAGCGCGACGGTCCATAGGCTGGCCCCTCCGCGCTCATCTCGGCGCTCTCGTCCCGGCTGCCCATCGAACGGCGGCGATTGGTCCCGCTCGTGCGGCGCTGAGCAGGCGCCGCGCGCGATTCATCCCACGCGGGCTGCTCGCGCGACTCATCGTAGTCGGGCCGATAGGGCGGATAGGGCGAATAGGCCTCCTCTTCGCGCGAATCGTCGTAGCCGCCTCGGCGCGGCTCATCGCCACGATAGCGCGCGCCGCTGCCGCCCTGCGATGGGCGCCGCGACGACGGGCCATTCATCGGCTGCGAGCGCCGCGGGCGTTCTCCATAGACATCGCCCGAGGCGCCCCGCCGCCCACCAGATGAGCCAAACCCCTGCCCATCTGAGCCACGCGAGCGGCCAGCGCCCGATTGCCCTGGCGCCAGGTCATCCCAGCCGTCGTCATCGAGGCCATCATCGCCAGGCAGCGACGCTTGCGAGCGTTGCAGGCGTCGCTGAAGCGAGCCCATTGGTCGCTGCTGCGGTTGCTGCTGCATCTGCTCGGGTTGCTGACTGCCCTGCGACTGCTGGCCGCCTGCTCCGCCCCCGGGAATATACCTGTCCGCGCCGCGCACGCCCGAGCCGCTGCCCGACCCCTGCGCGAGCGGCGCGCCGCAAGCGGGGCATTCCGTCATGCCGGGCCGCACGCTGGCGCCACATTGCGAACACTGCATAGACCCCTCACACCTCAGCGTCGCCACTGACTCGTATCACGTCCATGCGCGCGACGATTCGCGAAGACCGTGCAGGCTTCCCCGGGCAGGTGGCGTCGCTCCCCCGATTACCACACCACTATACACCGCCGCCTGCCGCCGACGCATCTCACCCCACCACATTGTCTCTCTATTCTCGCATGGCTTCCCGAGCGCAGTCTACCACCAAAGCAGCCGGTCGCCACACGCGACGCCAACTCAAGCATGGCGACCAGCGAAACGCTCCCAACTGCGGCGCCGTCCGCAACCTTGCGCCCCTGCCTGTCGTCTAGTACGCTATGAATACTGCGTGGCGCCTGCCCCCTGCCACCGCATCCACCGACGACTCCCCTGGAGGACCAATCGCATGACAGACGCTGAGTTCGAGTTGGAACTCGTCGAAGCGCTCAATATGCTGCTCGAGGACGAACGCGCCAGTGTCGAGATGGAAGTGGCGCTGGCCTCCGGCGCCACCCAATATGGCGAGCGCGAGTCGCTGGCAGGTATGGGCACAGAGGACATCCGCTTCTGCGTGCAACTGCGCGAAGAGATGGAGCAGGCGGGCCTGCCAGTGACGCCCCAGATCAACGGCGTCGTCTTCGAGGTCATCGGCTCCGAGCGCTACGACGACCGCCTGCGCGCCTTCGCTCACCACCAGCGCGTGGTGGCTGATCGCGCCAGAGAGCTGCAGGAGTCGAACCTGGAGGGCGGGCTGCGCGACGCGCTCGACGGCATCAGCGTCTCGCATGACCTGCACGCCGACTGGGTCGAGCGCCACGCCGCCGAATTCGCCGCCACGCGCACGCTGGAGTTCGGCGTTGGCGCGCGCGCCCGCGCTGCAGCGGCAGAAGAGGCGGCGGCTGGCGAGCAACCCGAGGAGCTTGAAGATCAGGCGCAGCCCCGCGCGCCAGCCGCGCCTGACGAGGCCGTCGAAGTGGTCGAGGTGGTCGAGCCTGCCGAGGAGCCAGAGGCGAGCAGCGCGCCAGAGGAGCCAGCCGCACAGGAGCCGCTGGCAGTCGTGGAGGTTCCGGTGGTCGAGCCAGATGTGGCGGAGCCTGCGGCGCCTGCCGCTCCGCCGAAGCCACGCGCCCGCACGACCACGCGCGCCACGGCGGCCAAGGGTGGCGCCAAATCGGGCGCCACGCGCGCCAAAGCGACGCCGAAGAAGACATCCACAACCACGCCGAAGCCGCGCACGCGCCGTAGCGCCAAGCCCAGCGCGCCGCCTGACGAAGCGTAGCATCTGCGCTGCGCACGGGCTGGCGTCAATTTTGCGCATTCTCCTCAAGACAGCGCCGATACAAGCGCCGCAGTGATCCGCATGCATGGGGGAAAATTGTGCAGAGTGACGCCACACAGGTAGTCGTCATCGTCAATGGGCGGGCGCGCATGGGCGCCGATGTGTGCCTGACCAGCGAGCGGCTCGACGCCTCGCTACGGGCGCGCGGCCTACGTGGGCGCACACAGCCGACCGCCTCGGAGGAGGAGTGCCTCCAGCAGATCGCACGCGCGGCGGATGAAGGCGCAGAGGTGGTCGTGGCGGCAGGCGGTGATGGCACAGTGCGGTGCGTCATCGAAGGATTGATGCGACTGAAGGGACACTGCCCAGCGCTGGGCATTCTGGCGTGCGGCACGATGAACAACATCGCCGCCTCGTTCGACATCCCAGAGGATATGGACGCCGGGCTCGATCTGCTGGCCGAGTGCATCCGACGCCAGCGCTATTTCCGGATGGATGTGGGCATGGTCGGCGACGAGCCATTTGTGGAGGTAGCGGGCGTTGGGCTGATGGCGCGACTCTTCCCGCTGGCCGAAGACCTCAAGAACAACGGCGCGCAGGCCAGCGCCGACGTCATCGAGGGGCTGCGCGACATCTTGATCGCGCGCCCACAGCGCGTCTGGCTACGTCTCGATGGCCGTACTGTCACTGCGCGGGCGCTCCAGGTGACGCTCTGCAATACCCCCTCGCATGGGGCGCGACTCATCCTCTCGCCCACTGCGCGTGTTGACGATGGCCTGCTGGATGTCGTGCTGGACGAGCGCGTCTCTGGCCCACGCATGCTCTGGGATCTGCTGACGCGCCGCGACTCGCGGCTGATGACACGCCAGCGTCGCCGCATCTTCCAGGCGCGTCGGGTCAGCGTCTGGCAGCCGGAGCCCTGGGCGCTCCAGATGGACGGCGTCTACAAGGGCGACTATGGCCGTGGAACCGACCACCCTATCCTCGTAGCCACGGTCGCGCCAGGCGCGCTGCGGGTCTGCGCGGCGGAGCGTCCCACTACCGCCGAAACGGCTGAGACGGAGTCCGCGGTGAAGACGCTCGCGCGCCTGCTGCCCGCTGCCACAGCAGGCGTCGCCGCAGGTGACTCGGCGAGCATGGCATCCGTGTCAGCGATGGCGCAGGGTGTGGCGCAGGGCGCAGAGGCGGTGGGTCAGCAGGTCGCGCAGACTGTCTCGCGCCAGGTCGAGCGGCATCTGGCCTCGCCAGAACACGCCGCTCGCAGGCTCGAAGCGCTGCGCTGGGTCTATCTGCCCGGCGCGGCGCTGGGAGCGACCGTGGCGCTGTCGGCGTGGCGCTGGCCGACCCTGCCGGGCGACCGCGCCATACTGCGGGCCATTCAGCGCACACACTCGCCACTGTTGGATCGCCTGATGACTGGCGTCGCTGCGCCGGGCTTCGCGCCGCTCTCGCTGGAGCTGCTGGGCGCGGGCGCGCTGGCCCTCTGGCTGGCGCGGCTGCGACTGGAGTCGGCGTTTCTGCTGCTGGCCGCTGGCGGGGTGACGCTGCTGGATACGAGCCTGAAGGGCGCCATCCGCCGCAAACGTCCGGAAACAGGGATTGCGCGCGTGCTGCGTCACATCCCCGCGCCCAGCTTTCCCAGCGGCCACACGATGAACTACATCAGCGTCTTTGGCTTCCTCGGCGCCGCCAGCATGGCTAATGTCAAGCCGTCGCCGACGCGCACGCTGCTGGTGAGCGCCTGCGCTGCGATGGCCGCGCTCATTGGCCCGGCGCGCGTCTACCTCGGCGCGCACTGGCCCAGCGACACCGCCGCAGGCTATCTGTATGGCGGGCTGTACCTGGGCGGCCTGCTCGAACTCTACACCCGCGCCAAGCTGCGTCAGGCCCAGCGCCGCCGCGTCTGAGAGCCGCAAACCTTCGGCAAGGCGCTGCGCTCGAGTTCGCCTTGACATTCGCCAGCGAGCCGCGCTATCATTCGGCCAATACAACTCCATAGCAGAGTATGCAGCGATCAGGAGAAGTACGCGAGCAGGCGTCAGCCCCAGCGAGCCGGAAGAGGTGGGAACCGGCGCGGGCGCGCTCGCCGAATGGGCCTGTGAGCCGCGACCCGACCAGCCACGTGCTGTAGGGCATCGCCGGGAGCCTCCCGTTACAGAGGCGGAGCATCGGTCACGCTGATCTCGCATCAGGCAATCAGGCTTGGCCCGCGCTCATAGAGGAGTCACGCGCCACAGGCGCTGGTCGAGCCGCTCACAGGCGGCTCCCGCGCCGGGCAGTGTGACTCGAAGCAGGGTGGTACCACGAAGGTCTA
The DNA here is from genome assembly GCA_036258195.1 of Ktedonobacterales bacterium. GTDB lineage: Bacteria > Chloroflexota > Ktedonobacteria > Ktedonobacterales > JADMIN01 > JAKAIY01. The sequence goes on along the minus strand of DATAED010000486.1, from coordinate 3,883 downwards.
GCGCCTCTCGTCCCGTTTCCGGGGATGAGAGGCGCTTTTTGTTGCGCAGAACGCTGCGCTAGTGAGAGGAGAGGCATGCGATGAGCGCCTCGAACACGGCCACGGCGGCGCGGCCCGCCAAAGCGACGCCCAAACGCGCTCGCGAGCGCGTCTTTTCCGGCATCCAGCCGTCGGGCTCGCCACACATCGGCAATTATCTGGGGGCCATCAAGCACTGGGTCGCCGAGCAGGATATCTACGAGAACATCTACTGCATCGTCGATCTGCACGCCCTCACCGTGCCACAGGATCCCGATGAGCTGCGTGCCAACACCCGCCAGCTCGCCGCCACGCTGATCGCCTGCGGGCTCGATCCGCAGCGCAGCGCGCTCTTCGTGCAGTCGCACCTGCACGAGCACGCCGAGCTGACGTGGCTGCTCGACTGCGTCACGCCGACGGGATGGCTGAATCGCATGACGCAGTTCAAGACGAAGGCGGGAGCCGACCGCGAGGCGGCCAGCGCTGGACTCTACAACTATCCCGTGCTGATGGCGGCGGATATCCTGCTCTACCAGGCCGACGCCGTGCCGGTGGGCGATGACCAGCGCCAGCATGTCGAGCTGACGCGCGACATCGCCAACACCTTCAACGCCCGCTTCGGTGAGACCTTCGTCGAGCCGCGCGCGCTGATCCGCGAGGCTGGCGCGCGCATCATGTCGCTGGATGATCCGGCCAACAAGATGAGCAAGAGCGGCGCAGACGCCTCGTACATCGGGCTGCTCGACAAGCCGGAGGTCATCCGCAAGAAGGTGGCGCGGGCGACGACCGACTCGCAGCGTACCATCGTCTTCGATGAGAGCCGCCCAGCCATCTTCAATCTGCTGACGATCTATCAGCTCCTGGTTGAGCGGTCGCGCGAGCAGATCGAGGCCGAGTTCGAGGGCAAGGGCTACAAAGAGTTCAAGGCTGCGCTGGCCGACGCGCTCGTTGCGACCCTGGAGCCTATCCAGCGGCGCTACCACGCGCTCGTCGCCGACCCCGCCGAACTGGATCGCCTGCTGGCGCAGGGCGCCGAGACGGTGCGCCCCATCGCCCAGGAAACGCTGGGGCTGGTGATGCGCAAGATGGGCCTGCGCTAGGCCCCTCCGGGGCGGCTCTCGGCCTTGAAAGGCCGGAGCACGGGACGAGAGCCAGAAGGCTCAGGGGCATTCATGCCCAACCCGTGCGTGCGCCGGCCATTCATGGCCGCGACTGTAACAGAGAGGAGGACGAGATGACGGCTCCGGTATCCGATGCAACCAGCGAGCGGCTCGCGACGAGCTTCCGCCCGGTCTGGCGCGAGGTGGCCGCCGACCTGGAGACGCCCGTCTCAGCCTACCTCAAGCTGGCGCGTGGCCCTTACGGCTACCTGCTGGAGAGCGTGGAGGGCGGCGAGCGGCTGGCGCGCTACTCCTTCGTCGGCGCCGACCCATACGCCGTGCTGCGCGCGCGCGATGGCATGGCCGAGTGGCGCTGGCTCAGCGGGCCGCGCGCGGGCCAGCGCCAGCGGATCGCCTGCGCCGATCCACTGGAGGCCGTGCGCGCCGAGCTGGCGCGGCGGCCCATCGCGCCGATGGCTGGCCAGTTCCCACGCTTCCACGGCGGCGCGGTGGGCTATCTGGCGTATGAGGCGGCGGCGCGCCTCGAGCCAAGCGTTTCCATCCCGAACGCTGACCCGCTTGACGCGCCCGAAGCCATCTTCATGTTCAGCGATACCCTGCTGATTTTCGACCATGCGCGCCACACCGCACGCCTGCTCACCTGGGCGGATAGCGCGGCCACCGCAGGCGATGAGCGACGCGCCGAGACGGAGGCCCAGACCCGTCTCGACGCGCTCGACGCTCGCCTGCGGCGCGCCACGCCCCGCCAGACTCCCAGGCTACGGCGGTCGCGCGCGACCCAAACGGGCGCTCCGTCGCGGCTGGAGTCGCGGGCGAGCTACGGCGCGGCGGTAGAGCGCATCAAAGCGTACGTACGCGCGGGCGACTGCTTTCAGGTGGTGCCGTCGCGGCGGGTTGCGCGCCCGCTGACGGCCTCGCCCTTCGGGGTCTATCGCGCGCTGCGCACGATCAATCCATCGCCGTACATGTTCTATCTGGCGCTGGATGACATGGCCATCGCCGGGGCGTCGCCAGAGCTGCTGGTGCGCGTGGAGGGCGGCGAGGTGGCCGTGCATCCCATCGCCGGCACGCGCGCTCGCGGGACTGACCCCGCCGAGGACGCGCGGCTCGAAGCGGAGCTGCGCGCCGACGAGAAGGAGCGCGCCGAGCACGTCATGCTGGTCGACCTGGGGCGCAATGATGTCGGGCGGGTCAGCGCGCCGGGCAGCGTCGCCGTGACGCAGTTCATGGACGTCGAGCGCTACTCGCATGTCATGCATCTCGTCTCCCACGTCACCGGACGCCTGCGCGCCGACCTCACGCCCTACGATGCGCTGCGAGCGGGCTTCCCGGCTGGCACTGTCTCTGGCGCGCCCAAAGTGCGAGCTATGCAGATCATCGCCGAGCTGGAGGGGCAGCGACGCGGCATCTACGCTGGAGCCGTGGGCTACATCGGCTTCGATGGCGCGCTGGACACCTGTATCGCCATCCGTACTTTGGTGATGAAGGACGGCGTGGCCTACGCGCAGGCTGGCGGCGGCATCGTCGTCGACTCCCAGCCAGAGGCGGAGTTCCAGGAGACCGAGAACAAGCTCGGCGCCGTCCTGCGCGCGCTCGATCTCGCCGAGCAGGCCCAGGCGGCGGCCCCACGCGGGCGAAGGGAGACGGCGCCATGATCCTGCTGATCGACAACTACGACAGCTTCACCTACAACCTGTATCAATATCTGGCCGAGCTGGGCGCTGAGGTCGCTGTCTATCGCCACGACGCCATCAGCGTGGCGCAGGCCGAGGCGCTGAGCCCCTCGCACATCGTCATCTCGCCGGGGCCGTGCACGCCACACGAGGCAGGCGTCTCGAACGCGCTGATCGCCGCGCTGGGGCCGCGCATCCCGCTGCTGGGGGTCTGCCTGGGCCACCAGTGCGTCGGCGAGGTCTTCGGCGGGCGCGTCGTGCGCGCGCCAGAACCAGTCCACGGCAAGACCTCGCTGATCTACCATCGCGGCGCGGGCGCGCTGGCCGGGCTGCCGCAGCCCTTCGAGGCGGCGCGCTACCACAGCCTGATCGTCGAGCGCGCCACGCTGCCAGCCGCGCTGGAGGTCATCGCCGAGACAGCGGACGGCCTCATCATGGGGCTGCGCCACCGCGAGTATCCCATCACTGGTGTGCAGTTTCACCCGGAGTCCATCCTGACACGCGCGGGCAAAGGCTTCCTGCGCAACTTCCTTGAGCAGAGCAGACAGATGTTGACGGCGGTAGCAACCGCATCAGGAGAGAGCAGATGATACGCGAGGCAATTGCGAGTCTGATAGCCGGGCGCGCGCTGAGCGAGGCCGAGGCCACCGCGACGATGGATGAGATCATGTCGGGGATGGCCACGCCCTCGCAGTTGGGCGCCTTCCTGGTGGCGCTGCGGCTGAAGGGCGAGACGGTGGACGAGGTGACGGGCATGGCGCGCGGCATGCGCAACGCTGGCGTGCATGTGCCGCTGCCCGCACAGACTCACGCCGTCGATACCTGCGGCACGGGCGGCGACGGAGCCGATACGTTCAACGTCTCCACGGCGGCGGGACTGCTGGTGGCGGCGCTGGGCCAGCCTGTCGCCAAGCACGGCAACCGCGCCGCGTCGAGCCGCTGTGGCAGCGCCGACGTGCTGGAGGCGCTGGGCGTGAAGCTGGAGCTTGGCCCAGAGGCAGTGGCGCAGTGCATCGAGCGCACGGGCTTCGGCTTCATGTTCGCGCCGACCTATCATCCCGCCATGCGCCA
>DATAED010000485.1:0-24274 GCA_036258195.1 Ktedonobacterales bacterium | reverse complement strand
TCGGCCTGGAATCGCGTCGTGCGCGCCACACTGACGCCAGAGACCGTCGACGACCGCATCGAGTGGGTGATCGCGCAGGCGCGCGCACGCCAGACGCCCTTTCTCTGGAACGTCGGCCCCTCGATGCGACCACACAACCTGAGCGATTATCTCATCCGCCACGACCTCATTGAGGCAGGCGAAGAGGTAGCGATGGGGATGGCGCTGGCTGCCCTGCCAAGCGCCCTGCCCCTGCCCGATGGCGTCACCATCGAGCGCGTGCCCGATCTGTCGGCGCTGGAGCGGTGGGTGGCGACGATGACCGCTGGCTTCGGAGCGCCACCCAGCGAAGTTGATTCCCAGCTTGCGCCCATCGCCCACGACAGCTTCGACGACAGCGCCGCCGCCCGCTACTACCTCGCCTCGCTGCACGGCGAGCCAGTCGCCACCGCCGCGCTGACCCTGACCGGCGGGATGGCCGGAGTCTTCTCGGTCACGACCGTTCCATCAGCGCGCGGGCGTGGCATCGGCGCGGCGGTGACGCTGGCGCCGCTACTGGATGCCCGCGCTGCTGGCTACCAGATCGGCGTCCTGCAGGCCAGCGAGATGGGCTATCCCGTCTACAAACGCATCGGGTTCACCGAGCAGTTCCGCTATCACGACTACCAGTGGTCGCCGGCATAAGATCCGCGCCTGCGCGAGCGCCGCGATCGTCCGCGTCCCAGTCCGCGCAGGCGGCAGGCGGAGCCGAGCTTCGCGGCCCGCCAGGGCCTCCCAGGCGCGGTTTCAACCGCCAGGCCCTCGCCAGCCACCAAACGCCAGCAGGCCCGCAGCCGTTCTGGCTGTGGACCTGCTGCATGCTCTGCAAACTGCGCGGCGCGCTAGGCCTCGGGGGCCAGCGCGTACTGGTCGTCGGGGTCAGGACCAGCCGCGACATAGGCGAACGCGCCTACCATCGCGATGAAGAAGCCCAGCTCCACCAGCTCCTCGTACACGAAGGGCATGCTGTAGATGATGATCCCGACAGCGGCTCCGATCAGCGCCAGCACAATGATGATGAGCGCCCAGCGCACACTGCCCGCCTGCACCGCCGCATAGAGCGCCGCCAGAATGCCGACGACCTGGAAGCAGATGCCCGCCACGAACCACGCCTGGCCGCCGCCCATCGCATCGACGCCGTAGAACAGCACATCCCAGCGGAAGCCGATGATCGAGCCAACCATCTGGAAGAGCACCGCGAAGAGCAGCGTCCACATCGCGAACTTGCGCACATTGCTCATCGTCTTGCGGCGCACCAGCAGCGTGATCTGGAAGGCCGCGAAGCCGCCCATCAGCAGCAGACCCCAGAAGGCGTCGTGCAGGCCACCGATGCCCGGCTGATAGAACAGCGCCAGCGCCTCGGTCTCGAAGAACGATGGAATCGAGAGCAGCGAGAAGCCCATCAGGTAGACGAGCAACAGCGTCCCCAGCACCAGCCACTGGCCCGTACAGCCCAGCGGCTCCGGGCGCGTCGGCGCGAACTCCACCTGCGTCGCCCAGGTCCAGACGAAGGCCAGCAGCATGATGCCCACAGCGACCAGCAGGCCAATCGGCAACTGCTCGGGATTATCCTGGTGGATCAGTGTGGCGACCAGGCCAATCCACACAATGCCATACGTGCCGCCCAGCACGACCGTGTTGCGCCGGGTCGTCCAGAAGTAGATGCCAGCTATCAGCAGGCCGAAGGGGATCGAGAAGACGATGGCGCAGATGACATAGCCCGTGAACGGCGTGAACGTGCAGCTCCCCGGAATGTCTGTCTTCTGCGCGCACTGCACAAAGAACTGCTGCGTATCGCCCTGGTGAATCCAGTAGACGATGGGGTAGATGGCGGCCCACAAGATCAGCAGCGGTATGCCAATGCTGCCGAATAGCCCCACCACGCCATGCAGGTAGTTGCCCGGCATGAACTGCTGGCGATGCGCCACCATCACTGGCAGCAGCCAGGCCACCAGCGCCAGCAACGCCAACACCAGCGCGATAAAGAGCATGATATTGCCGATGACCCCTGAGACGCCCGCCGGATCGAAGACCACCGGCGCGAACGTGTAGATCGTCAGCCAGACGGCCACCAGCGCTACCGCCGCCGCGATCGAGATGCGCACGATGTAGTCGCGCGTCGGCCCGACGAAGCGCCCGGAGAGGATGGCCGGATTGAGCACAGCGATCACCAGCATGCCCAGGCCAATCACCAGCCCCAGCAGGCCAATCATTTGCAGGTCGATGCTCTGTGGCTGGAACCAGACCGGATTCAGCAGCCAGCTCTGCCCCGGCGCCGGCCAGTAGGTCGTCGTGTTGACGTTGGCGCCATTGACCACCTGCGTCGTGATCACCGCGTCAGGCAGATACTCGTGCCAGGCGCCTGTGTAGACCTGGAAGATGAAGAAAGCGCCGATGGCTGTCACGCCCGCGCCGATGATCCCGAAGATCGGCCAGGGGATGATCGGCTTGGGGTCGTAGAGCAGCGCAATCTCCAGCGCGATGACCCCCAACCCCACCGAGAGCAGGCCCGCCGCGAGAAAGCCCTGCTCAAAGCGTGTCAGCTTCGCCAGCGTGGAGATGGTGAAGAAATAGCCTGGAACCTGTCCGACCAGCATGATGGCGAGGAAGAAGAATCCCACCGCCATGATGACTGCTCGGGCCCACGACATCGGCTGTTCATGTTCGCGCGTGGGCGCCGCTGCCGTCACTGCCATGAATCATGATCCCTTTCAGAGCAATGATTCCCGCTTCTACAGGCGGCGCAAGGACGCCGACGCGCGGGCCGCATGTCGCTCATACGCCTGCGCTCCACGTCCGCCAGAGGCGAGCTGAGCGTCGCGCGCACGAGCGTCATGCGATAGAACGCGAAAGTAAGGCAAAAGGAAGGCGAACGACGGGCGCGGTCTACTGGACGGTAATCCAGCCGACCATCGCCGGGTGAACGCCGCAATAGTATGGATACTCACCAGGTGTCGTGAACGTGTAGCTGTAGCTACCGCCCGGTGAGAAGATCGGCGAGGTCGGGAACTTGTTGTTTGGTGTGCCGCCAGAGCCGCTCACCACGCTGTGCGGGATGCCGCCCGTGGACTGGTTATCCCAGACCACTGTCGTCCCGGCCTTGATGATGATGTCTGGCGAGGTACCGCCAGCGATCTGCCAATCGTAGCCAGAGCTGTTGGTGGTCGAGTCCACCGCGTCAATCGTGACGGTCTTCTCGGTGGTCTTGTCCACGAAGTTCGTGGCCGGTGGCTTGCTGCCGCCCTTGGCCTCGATCTTGAACTCGGCCTGCTGGGTCGCATTGATCAGCGTGTCGTAGACGTAGCTGAAACCGTTCGTACTCGGCAGCCCCTTCGACGCCGTATACTTCGGATCCGACGAGCGGATAAACGCCACAAGATAGTTGATGTCATCCTGCGTGAGCGAGCCGCCATAGGTATTGAGCCAGGCGGGCATCAGCAGCTTCGACGGATCATTCGGGTTGGCGATGCCGCCGGAGATGATGCGGGTCAGGTCTTCGTCGGTCAGACTGTTGACGGCGGGGTTGTTGTTGAGCTTTGGGCCATTCAACCCCTGTCCCTGATAGCCGTGGCAGGTCGCGCAATACTGGCCGAACAGCGCCGCGCCGCGTTGCAGCGTCAGATCATACTGTGCAGCCTGCGCGTCTACCTGAGTTTGCTGCTGCGAGACCAGGAGAAAAGGCAGGATCAGTCCAACTGCGATGGTGACGATGAGCGCCGCATAGCCTGTCTTCGTCACCGCGTTGCCACGAGAGTAGAAGACATAGACCAGCGCGGCGACTCCCAGCGAGACCACCGCCAGCCCAAAGGCGATGCGCCCCTGGAGCACGGAGGTCACGCCGAGCACAGCAAACAAAACGGCTAACCCCACGCCTACTGTGACCGCCAGCAGGCCAGGATTCCGATTACCTTCCATCTATGCTACCTCGAAAGCTCGTCCAACACGACACCGCCAGCGATACCGCCAGCGACGCGCGCCCGACGCGCGGGCCGATTAACTGGCGGCGCACTGGATGCCCGGTACCTGCAGAATGCGCGTGCCGACATCCGGGCGCTCAACACGCTGGTTCAGCTTGCCGGTATCCACCTGCACGTTGCCGGCGCCGTCGAACGACATATCGAAGCGGTCGAGACTGCGTGGCGCGGGGCCATCCAGATACTCGCCGTCGATGTTGTAGTGCGACCCATGGCATGGGCATTTGAAGCTATTGCAGTCGTTGCGGAATGGCACCTTGCAGCCCAGATGCACGCACACCTGATAGAGCGCCAGCCAGTACGTGCCATCCGAGTCTTTCGTCCAACTCTCCGCCGTGATGGAGTTGTCGAGGGCCGTGCCGCTCATCAGGAAGTTGGTGCTGCCGCCTGGCTTGAGGTGCATGATGTAGCTCTTGGCGGCCGACTCGTAGAACATGCCCGCCTGGTCGATCGCGAACGCCTTCTGCTCAGCGGCGACGTAGGTAGACTTGGACTTGAGGGTGATGACCGAGCCAAACTGGCCCGCCAGGTTCGGATACAGCATCACCAGCCCCTCGATGGTTCCTTCGAGTGCGACCAGGCCAATCGTCAGGCCAACCGCGCGCCGCAAGACCTGCCGACGGCTGAGTCCCTTGCGCGAGATCTGGGCGTTTTCAGCGCCGCCCCCGCTGAGCACCTCATATTCTTGTGGGGTGCGTGGTGTCTGGATACCCATATCGCTTGCTTCTATCCTCACCCTGTGCTAGCCGGGCGCGCTGGCCCGTCGCCGCTGTGGTCGTCTGGAGCGCTGTCTATGTCGACCGTGTCGCGCTGCATCGCAAGGCCATGCGCTCGGCGCGTCTCTGGGTCAGAGATGACTCAGAGCACGCCGAGCGCGACGCCGCAGCGTTAGAGGTCAAAGGAGATTCCCTGCCACGGCCAGAGCCACTGCCAGCCACCCCCGCGGAAGAAGCTGCCCATCAGCACGGTCAGCGCGAAGAAGAGCGCGCAGGCCGTAAAGACCGTGATCGACAGTTTGCGATCCTCGAATGAGCGGCTGGGATTGCGGTCCACATACGGCAGCATCGCCAGCGCCACCAGCACGAAGCCCGGCAGCAGCACGCCCGCGACCGTCGGCGGGAAGTAGTGCAGCTCTTCCTGCAGGCCGAGGAAGTACCACGGCGCTTTGGCCGGGTTCGGCGTCAGGTTCGGGTTCGAGTGATCGCGCAGCGGCGCATTGATCAAGATGGATAGCACTGTCAGCGCCACCGTCATCATCAGCGCCGCGAAGAACTCGCGCACCAGCAAATGCGGCCACACGAACACGGAGTCCTCGAGCTGCCGCTCGATGCGCGTGACCGATTCCTGCTTGACCACCGCCAGGGTGCGATACCGTTTCTGAGTCGCCGATGGCCTGGGTTCGGTTGTCGTCATGCTCGCTCTCCTTTGAACATCCTCGGGCTGAACACCCTCGCCTGGCGACTAGTTCAGCGCGCTGACAGGGACGTTCTGCGACTCAGCGCGGGCCGCCTCGAGCTCGCGGCGAGACGGAGGCGGAGGCCCAGCCTCACCGCCGTCCTTCCGGATGCGCCAGAAGTGAACCGCCATTAAGATAGCGCCGATCAGCGGCAGGCCAATCACATGCAAGGTGTAGAAGCGCACCAGCGTCGGCTGCCCCACGCCCACCGGCTGCCCGGTCAGGAAGTTGTGCATCTGCGCGCCGACCAGCGGCGCATAGCCCGCCATGTTCGAGCCAACCGTGATCGCCCAGTAGCCAATCTGATCCCACGGCAGCAGATAGCCCGTGAAGCTCAACAGCAGGGTGACGAGGAAGAGGATCACGCCGACGACCCAGTTGAACTCACGCGGCGGCTTGTACGCGCCGTGATAGAACACGCGGATCATATGCAGCGTGACCGTCACCACCATCAGGTGCGCGGCCCAGCGGTGCATGTTGCGCACGATATTGCCGAAGGCGACCGCGCTGGTGATCTGCTGGATGTTCGCATAGGCCACTGTTTGCTCAGGGACGAAGTAGAACATCAGGAAGACGCCGGTGATCGTCAGCACGAGGAATAGGAAGAAGGAGAGGCCGCCGAGGCACCAGGTATAGGTGATCTTCATGGCCTTGCGGCTCACCTTGACGGGATGCAAGTGCAAGAACACGTTGCCCATCATGACGAGCGACTGGTTCAGGGGGGTGTCGGGGTAGCCGTGGCGGAAGATTGATCGCCACAACTGGCTCTCCGTCACTGTGGTCCATGCCTGGTCAAGCATGCCCTTGTTCTGTGTGCTCACACTGCCTCCTCATAGCGGGGACACCCGATGGTTGGGTCAGAGCGCTTAGCGCACGGCGCCGCAGCAAGGCCGGGGTCCGTCGCAGGAAACGCATGATGACAGCGCTATGGATGTAGGTCGCTGACGGACTGACGGGGCGTCACCGGCATCCTATGATAACAGAAGCGAATGGCCCACGCAACGCCAGGCGCCGCAGGGCGCGCTCTGGCGCCCCATTTGGGCCAGCAGCCAGCCAACAGTCAGCCGCGTCTTCATCTCGCGTTCTTCTGATGAATGAAACGGATAACTCGGCTTCTGCGTCGCGCGGGGCGCCAGCAAGGCCCAGCAAGGTCGAGGCCATACGTGATGGCTCGCGTCCGCTCGCTACTCGTCCGCTGGATAGCCCAGTCCAGTCCGGTATCATACAGTCTACTCGGAACGAGTCGTCGGTTCATCAGGTATACACCTGATTTTTCCTCGGAAGCAGCGTGGCGACTTTATCCACTGCCTCACTCTCTATGACAGCGGGGGTTACAGCGCCTGCAAGACCCAGCGCATGAAGCGCGGCGCCTCGGCGATGGAGGCCAGGGTGATGTCGGCGGCCTCCAGCAGCGAGGCGGGCGCCTCGGCGTGGCTCACCGCAACGGCGATGCCGAGACACACGCCCTCGGCGCGCATCTGATGCAGCGCCCGGAAGGCGTCTTCATCGGTGCGATCATCGCCAAGGTAGAGCGCGCAGGCCAGCGCGTGGCGCTCCACCAGCGCGCGCACCGATGTGCCTTTGTCGCTTTCCACCGGCGGGCGAATCTCGATCACCATGCGCCCCTCGGTGATGCGCAGTCCTCGCCGCCTGGCCAGCGGATCGAGCGCCCGGCGGATGGCGGCGCGCGCGGCTGCGGGATCGCTGGCCAGCCGATAGTGGATGCTGGCGGTGACGCCCTTATTCTCGAAGAGCAGCGCGCCCGCCTGATCGCCCAGCCGCGCGCGCGCCTCGTGGAGCGTGTCGGCGATGACGGCCTCATAGGGCCGCGCCTGCGGGTCAATCTCTGGGACACGCGCCTGCGGAGTCAGTCGCTCCATCCCATGATTGCCGATATAGGTCATCTGGGGGATACCAATCAGCCTACGCGCATCCAGCGCGGGCCGACCAGAGATGGCCGCGACGACATCGAACTGGTCGAGGCAGCGCAGCAGCAGCGGGCGCACACCGCGGTAGAGCCGCGCCTGGTCGGGCGTGGCCGAGATAGGGCTGAGCGTGCCGTCGATATCCGTGAGGAAGCCTCTGGGGCGCAGGCGGAGGGCATCCACCACCCAGCGCCGCGTCTCCTCCGGCATATCCGGGATGGCGGACGTGGCGCGCGCTCCCGCTCTGGCTGACATGCCTAACTCCCTCCCCGCGCGTAGCGCCAGTGCTGACCCTTCGCCGCGCGGGCGCTCACGCCTGAAGTATAGCGCGTGTCACCTCAACTCAACGGCTCGCCCGCCGTCTTATCTCGCTGCTCGTTCGCTTCATCACTCGCTGGTTCTGACATAGCGGTGGCGCGCTTCTCGCGACGGCGGCGTATGATCCACAGCGCCACCAGCGCGCCAATGAAGATGACGACGGCCAGCGCGCCGATGATGCCCAGCGCGCTGAGCACGCGACCGAGCAGCGGCAGGTTCTTGCCGAGGAAGTAGCCTAGCAGGCCATAGATCAGCGCCCAGACGGCGCCGCCCAGCGCATTCCAGATGGTGAAGGCGCGCCGTGGCATGTGGTTGACGCCCGCCAGGAAGGCGACCGTAGTGCGCAGCAGCGCGAAGAAGCGTCCCAGAAAGACTGTCTTGTCGCCGTGCTGCTCGAAGAAGCGCCGCGCGTAGTCCAGCGTGCCCTCGCGCACATGCAGCAGCCGCAAAATGCGCCGCACCAGCGGATAGCCACCATACCAGCCAATCGTGAAGCCGATATTGTCGCCGATGATGGCGCCCGTCGCTGCGAAGGCGATCACCCAGGCGATGGAGAGCGGCTTGCCCGTGCCAGCATAGGCCGCCGCCGCCACCAGCGTGGTCTCGCCGGGGAGCGGCACGCCCATCGACTCCAGCGCTACCATTAGCAGCACCATCCAGTAGCCATAGGTCAGGATGGCATGGTCGAGCCAGGCTGGCGCAGTCATAGCTCGCCCCCTCCCCTGGCCCCTCCCCCGCTGCGCGAGAGAGGGGGAGAACGTCTCGATGGGTGAATCTATCGCAATGGGCCTGCCAGCGCGTCACGCGCCGCCCAATAGCCGCACATGCCATGCACGCCACCGCCTGGCGGGGTGGACGACGAGCAGAGATACAGCCCCGCGACAGGCGTGCGATAGGGATCGAGCGAGAGCGTGGGGCGGGTGAAGAGCTGCGCAAAGTCCTGCAGCCCGCCATTGATGTCGCCGCCCACATAGTTGGGATTGTAGCGCTCCAGATCGGCTGGCCCGCTGACATGCCGCGCCAGCACGCGCTCGCGGAAACCCGGCGCGAACCGCTCGATCTGCGCCTCGATGCGCGCAGTCATGTCCTCAGCCGAGCCATTGGGAACATGGCAATAGGCCCACAGGGTATGCTTGCCCTGCGGGGCGCGCGTCGGATCGAACAGGCTCTGCTGCACGGCCAGCACCAGCGGCCGCTCGGGAATCTGCCCGCGCGCCACCGCTCGTTCGCCCGCCGCGATCTCTTCCAGCGTCCCCCCGACATGCACCGTGCCAGCGCGCAGGCAAGCGGGATCAGCCCAGGGGACGGGCGCATCGAGCGCATAGTCAACCTTGAAGGAGCCGGGGCCGTAGCGGTAGCGGCGCAGCGCGGCGGCGTACCCTGCGGGCAGCCGATGCTCCGCCAGCCGCAGGAGCTGGCGCGGCGTGATGTCGCAGAGGATGGCCCGCGCGGGCGGTAGCTCATCGAGCGAGACGATGGGCGCGCTGGTGAAGATCGCGCCGCCGAGGTCGCGCAGATAGGCCGCCAGCGCATCGGCGATGCGCTGCGAGCCAGCGCGCGCGAATGGCCAGCCCGCCACATGCCCGCTGACCCCCAGCATCAGGCCGAACGCGGCGCTGGGCGGCTGCTCCAGCGGCAGCATGGCGTGGGCGGCCATCCCCGCGAAGAGCGCGCGCGCCGCGTCGGTCTGGAAGTACATCCGTGCGAGCAGGCTGGCAGGCATCACGGCCTGCGCGCCGAAACGCCCCAGCGCGAAAGGATGCGCCGCCAGCGCCAGCGGTCGCAGCGGCCCCAGGAAGGCGCTGGCGATGGCCTCCCAGTCGTCGGCCAGCGGCTCCATCAGCAGCCGCCAGCCAGCGCCGTCGTCGCCCAGCCCCGCCGCCGTCCGCTCGATGGAGCGCTCTAGCAGCGCGGCGCCGCCCGGCAGGGGGTGCGCCATCGGCGCGGGCGGCTGCACCCACTCCAGCCCATAGCGCTCCAACGGCAGCGAGCGGAAGAAGGGCGAGGCGATGCCCAGCGGGTGCGCAGTGGAGCAGATGTCGTGGATGAAGCCGGGCAGCGTCAGCTCGCCAGAGCGCATGCCGCCGCCGACCGTCTCATGCGCCTCGAAGACGGCGACCGAGCGCCCCGCCTGCGCGATGCTGATGGCGGCGGCCAGCCCATTCGGCCCGGAGCCGACGACCACCGCGTCATACGCGCTATGACTGCCCATACGCTCGCCTGCCTCCGCTCGCTCACGTCGCTATCCGGTGAACATTGTAGCGCGCGGGGACGGCCCCCACCCCCAGCCCTTCCCCGCTGTGCGGGAGAGGGGAGCTACGGGCCGCTGCGGTCTGGCTCCCCCTCGCCCTGTGGGAGAGGGGGCTGGGGGTGAGGTCGCGCTCAGGCTGGCTCGCCCAGCTTCTTGAGGTAATACCAGCTCGCGCCCTTCGGCTTGTCCGGCAGTTCGGCGAAAACTTCGTAGCCGAGCTTCTGGTAGAATGGCAGCGCCTGAAAGCTGGTCGTCTCCAGGTGGACATTGACGATACCCTGCGCGCGCGCCGTCTCCTCGGCATGGCGCATCAGCGCGCCGCCGACGCCGCGCCCGCGATAGCGCGCATCCACCCACAGCGCGTCGATGTGCAGCCAGTCCCAGACGAGATCGCCCACCAGGCCGCCGATCGGCGTCCGCTGTTCGCCGCTCTCCGCATCAGTATCCACGCCGTCGTAGGCGAAGACGCCCAGTCGCGCATAGTGCGATTCACCAATCTTTGTGGTGTTGTAGCTGAATAACCCACGCATGACCGCCCGTGCGAGGGCCTCGGATGGATTCTCCAGCGCCTCATAGCGCAGACCGTCCTGCGCCATCCACGCGCCGAGCGACGTGCCCTGCGCCTGCTCGTTCTCGTTCTCACTCACTGTGCGCTCCTGCCAGATGAAATCAACAGTCCTTGCCACCGTGGATCAGCTCGTGTCGCAATGCGTCTGCCAGAGCGCTCCCACCCCCAGCCCCTCCTCCTCGCCCTCTGGGAGAGGGGCTGGGGGTGAGGGCACGCTCGCTTCTGACGACTATTCAGAGAGTTTCTGACTCACCTTCGGAGTAGGTCAAGACTGGACGAAGAGTCCAGCCTCGAGCGCGGGGACTGCGCGCGCGCGGGGCAGTACGATGCACGACATGCGATGTACATCGGGTTTCTCCAGTGCGTCAATTCGCGAGTGAGCGACTCCGCGGGGAACCAGAGCGGCGCGCCACCGCTCAAGCTCATGGACCGCGTTGATGGATCGACGAGTTGGTATCCCACGGTGTGGCCAGCTCATTCCACCACACAGTGAAAGTAGGGGAGTGGTTCGCTATGGATACCCATGTGGACGGTATGGACGACCCTAAGGCCACACGATCCAACGACGCGCCCTCAAACGCTGCCCCGACCCAGTGGTCAGTGCTGCTACCGCTCGCCCTGGCGCAGTTCATCGCCAGCTACGCCGCCAGCAACATGAATGTGGCCATCAGCAGTATCTCCGCCGACCTACATACCGATGTCCACGGTGTTCAGACTGCCATCACCCTCTTCACCCTCACCATGGCCGCGCTGATGATTCCCGGTAGCAAGCTCACGGACATCTGGGGGCGAAAATTCTGCTTCGAGCTTGGCCTCATCGTGTACGGACTCGGCGCGCTGATCGCTGCGCTGGCCCCAGGGCTGGGAATCCTGATCGTTGGCTACTCATTGCTGGAAGGTGTCGGATCCGCGCTGATGATCCCGCCTATCTATATCCTGGTCACTGTGATCTTCACTGACCTACCCACACGCGCCAAGTCGTTTGGCATCGTCAGCGCGGCCGCCGGGGTCGGCGCTGCGGCGGGTCCGCTCATCGGCGGACTGGTCACGAGCGCGATCAGTTGGCGCGCCTCGTTCATCCTCCAGGTGCTGGTCGTCGCTGGGATCATTGTCATGGGGCATCGGCAGATCGCGGATACGGGCATCCAGGGAGCGAAACCACACTTCGATGTCGCTGGAGCCGTTCTGTCGGCGGCTGGACTGTTCTTTGTGGTGCTCGGCATCCTGCAATCTGGCGCCTACGGATGGTTTGGGGCCAACCAGGACGTTACCCTTGGCACGACGGTAGTGATTCCTGCCGGTGGCATTTCGCCGGTATGGCTGTTTGTGGGGGTCGGCGCGCTTATTTTGCTGTGGTTCTTCCTGCACATCCGGTCTGCGGAGCGCTCCGGCAAAGAGCCGCTCTTAGCGACCAGGTTGTTCCGCAACCGCGTTTCCAATCTTGGACTGGCGACCCAGCTTGTCCAGTGGCTCACGTTGCAAGGAAGTTTCTTCGTCATTTCGGTCTTTCTCCAAACGGTTCGCGGCTACAACGCCATTGAGACGGGCCTGGCGCTGACGCCCGCGACCATTGGCATCCTGCTCTCGTCGGCCCTCGCGGGCAGGCTTGCGAAACGACGCCCGCAGAGCATCCTCATCCGGGCGGGCTTCGGTATCACCATCGTCGGCACCCTGCTGCTGCTGCTGTTGGGAAATACCACTACGAACGTCCTCGCCATGATCCCCGGCTTGCTGCTCATTGGCATGGGTGTCGGCGTGATGCTCACCTCATCGGTCAATGTGGTGCAGTCCGCCTTCCCGGAGAGCGATCAGGGAGAAATATCGGGCTTGTCGCGCAGCGTCTCGAATCTGGGATCTTCGCTTGGGACGGCTATTGTCGGCTCGGTTCTCGTTATCAGCCTTCCCGGCAGCCACAACTATGCCGCAGCGCTCATCACGATGGTGGTCATCGGGTGCCTCGGACTGCTCGCAGCGTTCTTGCTGCCAGGGGGAGAGACTGCGCGCCAACCTGCGCGTGTGCGGCGGACAGCGCCAGCATCCTAGAATCTGTGGGCTACACGCACATACCACCACTCTCCCATCTCCCCCTCTCCTGTGGGAGAGGGGGCTGGGGTGGTGAGGTCGTCCTACTGCTCGATGCGCGCCGCCAGCCCAGCCACCAGATCGGCCAGGTCGCGCGCTGCCGTGGGGCGACCCAGCTTGCGCGCCGCCACCGACATCTGGATGCGGCGGTTGGCGTCGCTCAGCAGCGGCTCCAGCAATTCGACGGCGCGCGCGGGCGTCAGGTCGCGGTCGAGGATGGAGACGGCGGCGCCCGCCTGCTCGAACATGGCGGCGTTGACGGCCTGCGGCGAGCCAGTGAAGCCCGGCGGCAGCGGCACGAGCACGCTGGGCCGCCCGATGATGGAGAGCTCCGCCAGCGTGGCGGCGCCCGAGCGGCACAGCGCGATGTCGCAAGCCGCCAGCGCCTGGGGCATCTCGGTCTTGAGGTAGGGGAAGAGGGCGTAGCGGTCGCGCAACTCCGGCGCGTCGGCCAGCGCCCGCGCCGCCTGCGCGCGCGTCGCCTCATACGTCAGCTCGCCACTGACATGCAGCACCTGGCAGCGCGCGAGCAGCCGAGGCAGCGCCGCCGCCATCACCTGATTCAGCCGCCGCGCGCCCTGGCTGCCGCCCGTCACCAGCACGATGGGCAGCGCCGACTTCAGCCCGAAGCCCTGCCGCGCCCGCATGGGATCGAGCCGCGCCGCGCGCAGAACCTCCTCGCGCACGGGATTCCCTGCCAGGATTGTCTTATCCGCTGGAAAGTAGCGCTGCGAAGCGGC
Source organism: Ktedonobacterales bacterium (assembly GCA_036258195.1). Classification (GTDB taxonomy): domain Bacteria; phylum Chloroflexota; class Ktedonobacteria; order Ktedonobacterales; family JADMIN01; genus JAKAIY01. Next base: position 10,942 of record DATAED010000485.1, on the reverse strand, counting down.
GAACGAGACGGTGATGCGCGTGGCGACCGGCGTCAGCAGGCGATTGGCCAGATTGGGCGACACATCCTGCTGGTGCATCACTAGCGGAGCGTGCGCCAGCCGCGCCGCCATGCCCGCTGGCACAGAGACGTAGCCGCCACTGGTGAAGGCCGCATCAGGCCGGAAGCGCTTGACGATCTGGTACGCCTGCCGCATGCCGACGGGGATGCGTCCCAGATCGGTGAAGGTGCGCAGCGAGAGGTAGCGCCGCAGCTTGCCCGCGCTGATGGCGGCGAAGGGGATGCCCGCCTCCGGCACGATGCGCGTCTCCAGCCCGTTCTCATCGCCGATGAAGAGCAGCTCGACGCCATAGCGGTCGCGCAGCTCGCTTGCCACCGCCAGCGCCGGATAGATATGCCCGCCTGTGCCGCCGCCCGAGATCAGAATCCGCATCGCCTGCCATCACTCCACTGACTATGCCCGCCCATCTCCCTGTGGAAGAAGGCCGACGGGCGAGGTCGCCCCTCCATCAGCATAACGCGCGAGCGAAGCAGGCCGCGCGGCGGGTGGCCAAAGCCAACCAGAGCCGTACGCTTGCCACATCTCATCCGAACCCCTATACTGCTCGCAGGCTACAACAGTATGGGAGACACCAATGCGACGAGCAAATTACTGGGGAACTGCCTTCTACAACGGCATCGTGTTGGGAATCTGGCCTGCTGGCGGGCTCGCCTTCCTGTTCGCAGCGCTACTGCACACACAGATGAGTTTCCTGGCAGGTTTTGTCTTCGGCCTGTGTGTCTTCGTGCCGTTCTTCATGTGGCTGTACCATGCCATTGTCTGGCCACGACGCCGACGCAATGGCCAGATCAGCCGCAGGTAGCCGCTCGCGGCACATAGTCTATGGCGAGCCAGACGCCTGCTTGCCCCGCGCCCCAACCCATGGATTGGATTCCCCTCTGTTTTAGGGAAGGGGACAGCGGGAGTGGTATGCGTCCTATTGTTCGAGGGTGGCAAACATGCGCGGAGCAGGAAGCTCCCAGCCCTGCTCCTGCCAAAGCTGCACGAGGTCAGCCAGCGCCTCGTGACCCCGCTGCGCCGCCTCCTCATAGGTCGCGCCATGCGTCGCTGGCGTGTTGACTTTGCCTTCCCACTCGGGAAACGACACCAGGAACGCCTGATCGCGCACAGACCAGGTGATTACCATGGAATAGTGCTCGTAGGGCATGGCGCTACACCTCTTTCGACTTCTGGAGCGCCTCTTTCACCGCGTCCTCCTGATATGGTCGCGCATCGTCGCCATCCTGTCCAGAGAGGTTGACAGCGAAGCCAGGAAGGTTCGGGTGTACCCACCAGGTATGGCAGCCCTTTCCACGCTTGGACTGCATCTGGAATCCAGCTCGACGAAGATCGCTACGTAGCTGCCGTAGCTTACGTGGCATAGGGTGTCCAGCTCCTCCCCACTTCGCTCCGCATTGGCGCTAGCTCGATGACGCACGTTCGCTAAGGAGTGTACACGAACCAATCAACAGGAGCCACTGATTCCTGTTGACTGGCCCCGCGCCCCAGCCTACGAAATAGACTCCCCTCTCCTTGTGAGAGAAGGGGCCCAGGGGGACGCCGCTCACGTCTTCGAGACCTGCGCCAGGTGCGACGCCTCGAAGTAGCGCACGTGGCCCTGCGCCAGGGGCAGCGCCAGGTCTGGCTCCAGCGCCTCCACGAAGTCCGTGTCGTGGCTGACGATGATGAGCGTTCCCTGGTAGCTGGTCAGCGCCTCGCAGACCTGATCGCGCGAGGCGGGGTCCAGGTTGTTGGTCGGCTCGTCCAGCAGCAGCGTGTTGTAGCCGCCCACCATCAGCCGCGCCAGCGCCAGGCGCGTCTTCTCTCCGCCAGAGAGCGAGCCGACCTTCTGGAAAGCCTGCTCACCGGTGAAGAGGAAGCGCCCCAGAATCGAGCGCAACTGCGTATCGCTGGGCGGATTACTACGCTTCACCGGGGCATCGGCCACGGCCAGGCGCATCTCCTCCAGCAGACTCAGATGCATGTGCAGCGACTCATGCTCCTGCGCGTAGTAGCCGATGTCCACCATCTGGCCCAGCTCCACGCGCCCGTGCGTCGGCGGAATCATCCCCGCCAGCGTCTTGAGCAGCGTCGTCTTGCCCGCGCCATTGCGCCCGATCACCACCAGCCGCTTGCCGCGCTCCAGCTCGAACGACAGGTTCTGGAAGACGGGCGGCCCGCCATAGCTCTTCGCCAGCCGCTCCACGCGGAAGACGATGCGCCCGCTCTGGCGCGCCAGCGGCAGGTTCAGCTTCATGATGCGCTGGCGGCGTGGCAGCGCCGAGGCGTCGGGCAGATCGTCGCGCAGCCGCTCGATGCGATGATCGAGCACCTTGGCTTTGCGCGCCAGCTTGGCCGTCTTGCCGCGCGCCCAGTCGGCCTGCGTCTGGAGCTGCGTGATCTTCTCCTGCTTGCGCTCCATCTCGGCGACGGCGCGCTCCTCGGACTCCTCCCTCTGGCGCTGGTACGAGCTGTAGTTGCCGGTGTACATCGTTACCGAGCGGCCCGTGGCGTCCAGATGCAGTACCCGCGTGATGGCTTGATCCAGCAGCTCCAGGTCGTGCGAGATCAGCAGCACAGTTCCCTCGTAGCGGCCCAGATACTCCATCAGCCAGAGCGTCGCCGGGCCATCCAGATGGTTGGTCGGCTCGTCCAGCAGCAGCAGATCGTGCGTGGCGAAGAGCGTGCGCGCCAGCGCCAGCCGCGTCTTCTGCCCGCCAGAGAGCGCCGTCACCGGGCGATCCAGCTCCACATCGCCCAGCCCCAGCCCTTGCAGCAATTCGGCCATCTGGTGCTCGGCGGCGTAGCCCCCCGCCTGCTGAAACCGCTCCTCCAGCTCGCCGTAGCGCCACAGCAGCCGCTCCAGCGTATCCTCATCGCCCGCGCCGCCACGCTTGCCGCCGCGATGCCCATTCTGCGACGACGCGCCGACGGTCGCCTCGGCTGGCTCCGGCGCGCTGGTCTGCGCCATCTGCGCCTCGATGGCGCGCAACTGTGCGCTGAGCCGCGCCAGATCGCGCCCGGCCAACATCACATCGCGCACTGTCACTGGCTCGCCGTCGTCGTTGGCGCCCGCCAGCAGGTCATCCGCCAGCCGCTCCTGCCCCAGATAGCCAATGCGCCGGGGCCGGATGATACTGCCGCTATCGGGATCGAGCGTGCCGCGCAGCGCATGCAGCAGCGTGGTCTTGCCAGCGCCGTTGACGCCGACCAGACCCACCTTCTCGCCCCGACCAATCAGAAATGAGGCATCGTGAACCAGGGTGCGGCCACCCCGGCTCAGCGCAACGCCTCGCGCTTCCAGCATAACAACGTTTCCTCTTCCACTCCGCCCGCGCCTCGCCCGCGCGCCCGTCAGGGCGCAGGGCGGCGTCGCGCGTAGATCAACGAACATGAACCGCGCACCATCGTGAGGGGTGGAGTGTCGCCCAGTGTGGCCTTGCTTTGACTCGACGCGCCGACCGCCGTGCTCAGGTCATGGAACGACCTGGGAAGCGGATCGGGCTGGTGTGTCGCTGCGACCCTGGGGATGGCGAGACGTTCTAGATGCTAGAAGGACTCACCGGGCCGCGCTGCTTGCGGGATGCCTCGCTGCATGAGGAACACCACTCGCTTGCTCAAAATGGGCGCACTCCACCCCGGAACTAGGGGCGAGTTGCGCTTGCGAGCAATGCGAAGGGCGACATGAGCGGGCCAATCCTCTCGCTTGAGAAGTCTCTCGAATAGCATGCTTGCAGCCCACCATTGGGGCTGACCTCCTTATCGTATCCTGTCAGCGTGCGGGGCGTCAAGCGACTGAGAGAAGGGTCATCATGGAAGCGAGCGCATCAGTTGATCTGCTGCTGACGACAGGCGACGCGACGATTGATCGCATTCTGCGGGGGATCGTGACGCTCTTCGAGGCCAGCCTGCCGGGGCGCGTGCGCGGCTATTACCTGCTGGGCAGCTATGCCGACGGAACCGCCGTCGCCATCAGCGACATTGACATGATCGCGCTGGCGGCGGGCGCGCTGGATGACGGCGAGCGGGCGCTGGCGGCGCGGCTGGTGAAGGGCTGCGGGCTGCTCAGCCCCACGCGCCTCGACATCGTCGTCTGCGACGAGGCCAGCATAGGCGGCAATGCCGTGCTGCTGCGTTTCGATGGGCGCCTGCTCTATGGCGCCGATACGCGCGCCAGCCTCGCGCTGCCACCGCTGCCTGCCTACACCCGCGATACGCTCGACGCCGCACGCCACTTCATCGCCCATATCCTGCGCGGCATGGAGCGGCTGGAGTATCCGCTGGGCTATCCTGATCCGGAGGGCGAGTTCTACGGCTACGACACCATCCATATCGCAGAGTGGTATCCGCCAGGGACGGAGCGCGGTGTGAAGGAGCTGGTGACGACGGCCACACGCATCGCGCGGGCGCAGTTGGCGTTGCGGTTGGGGCGCTATGCTGGCTCCAAGGGCGGCAGCGCGGCAGACTACAGCCAGCACATCCACGATGAGTGGAGCGAACTGCCGCAGACGCTCTATACGCAGGGCAAGCTGCGCTGGGGCTACGCTGTCCCTGCCGAGGCCGACGAGCGCCGCGCGCTGCGGGCGCTGTGCGAGCGCATGCTGGGCTTCGAGAACGACTTTCTGGCGCGCTACCGCGACTATCTGCTCGGCCTGCTGCGCTCCGCCGACCCCGCCGACCGCGCGCACGCTCGCCAGCAACTGCGCGAGGTCGCCTATCCCGACGACGCTGAGCTGCGCGCCGCGCTGGCGATGGGGAATGGAGACAACAAAAGCGCCCCGCGTCGTCAGTGACGCGGGGCGCTGGACATACTACGCGAACGTTGTTGGAATAGCCGGGAACGCCCTAGTGGGTATCGTTCAGGGCGACGTCATCCACGAAGAAGTCTGAGGGCAGCGACACATCGTTCGTCCCCTCGAAGTAGACCTGCACCTGTTTGCCAGAATAGGCGCTCAGGGCCGTGGTCAGGTCGAAGGAGTAATGCACCCAGCCGTTGGTCGAGCTGCTGTTGCACTTGGTCTGCACGGTCTTGATCGTGGTACCGCTGCTGTTGCGGATGCGCGCATAGAAGTAGTCGTAGCACGGGCTGCCAGACGCCTCACTGGTGTCGCTATAGAACCAGTAGCTCAGCACAACCTTGGACGTCGTGCTGGGCAGCGTCACGGTCTGCCAGATCTGATCGTTGCAGTTGTCGTAGCCGCACAGGTACGCGCTGTAGCTGCCGGTGTGCGGGTTGGTCGGATCGATGATCTGGTAGCCGCCCGCCGACGATTCCACCCACGGCGATTGGCCATTCTCGAAGCCAGGATTGCTCAGCAGTTGCGTGGTCGTGCCACCACTCGTCGTCACGGTGAAACTCGACGCCGAGGTCGCCGTGCCGTTGGCAGTCGTCACGCTGATCGCGCCCGTCGTCGCCCCGCTGGGGACGCTGGTCGTGATGCTGGTGGAGCTGGCCACCGTGAACGTCGCCGATGTCCCGTTGAACTTGACGGCGGTTGCGCCGGTGAAGTTCGTCCCGGTGATCGTCACGCTCGCGCCCACCGCGCCAGAGGTCGGGCTGAAGCTGCTGATGGTTGGCGCGCTCCCGCCGGACGTGGTCACGGTGAAGCTCGACGCTGAGGTCGCCGTGCCAGCGCTCGTGGTGACGCTAATGGCGCCCGTCGTCGCGCCAGTGGGCACGGTCGCGCTGATGCTGGTTGCGCTACCGACGGTGTAGCTGGCGCTCGTCCCGTTGAACTTCACCGCCGTCGCGCCAGTGAAATTCGTACCAGTGATCGTCACGCTCGTGCCGACTGGCCCGGAGGTCGGGCTGAAACTGCTGATCGTCGGTGGATTGCTGACCGTGCCGCCCGCCGCGTCGCGCGCCAGGTTCCAGGCGTCGGGCGAGCCGATGCCAGAGGCCAGGTCATAGCCGCTGGTGGCGGGATAGTGCAGGTTGTTGCCCGACGTGATGTCGTGGTAGGCCGCGTAGGTCTGGCTGGTGTTGAAGAGCGTATAGAGCTCGGCGCTGGCAGCGCCGAAGGTCGGCTTGCTCTGGCCAGCCAGGTACTCGTTGGCGTCGGCGACCAGCGCGGTCCACAGCGGCGCCGCTGCGCTGGTGCCGCCCACCGCGATCCACGCGGAGGTCGAGGAGCAGCCCGCAGCCGTCACGGTGCAGTAGACCGAGTAGCCGGTGTTAGGATCGGCGTCCGCCGAGACATCCGGTACCTCGCGCATGCCGTTCGAGTAGCTATTGGAGACGCCGGGGCCACTCTGATAGCTGGGCTGCGAGAAGTACGTGCTGAGGCCACCGCCGCCGCCCGCGCCCTCGGGGCTGCGCGAGGTGTCGCTGGCATTGGCCCAGACAGACTCGCTGCTGTAGGAGCCGCCGGAACCAGTATTCAGCGTCGTGCCGCCCACGCCGACGACATGCGGATCATCGGCGGGCGAGTCAACGGCCAGGGAGGTGTCGTTGCAGTCATAGGCGCCCGAGTCGCCAGCGGCGGAGAAGAACGCCTGCCCCTGCGCCGCGCCCTGCGCGAAGATGCTGTCGAGCGAGGCCAGCTCCGAGTTGCCTGATTGCGCCTCGCACAGCCCCCAGCTTGTGCTCATGACCTTGGCGGTGTTGTCGGTCACGATCTTGTTGTAGGTGTCGTTGACGCCCTGCGTGCTGTTCGGGCCGATGTAGATATGCTGCGTGGCGCCTGGCGCGATGGCCGAGACCACTTCCATATCCAGCTCGACCTCGATCGCGCCCGCCCCGGCGGTCGTGGAGGCGCCATCGACCACCACATTGCTGTACTTGGCCGAGCCAAGCCCATAATTGCTCAGGTAGGCGTTGATATCCGACGCCTTGTAGCTATCCAGCTCGAAGATGGCCACCGTCTGGCCAGCGCCGTTATCGCTGGAGATCAGCGAGTTGGCGTCGTAAGCCGTGCGCAGCTCGCTGGGGGTGTAGCCGCCACCGGGGCCGCTGCCCGCCAGCGGCGTCGTCGCGATGACATCGCCGCTGTGATGGTAGATGCCGACGTTATCGAGGCCGCCGACATTCTGGATCATCCCGGCGAGCGCAGCGGGTACCGACGGCTCGACCGTCGGCGCGTAGACCGTGCGCCCGTGATAGCTGAAGTCGGAGATCTGCGTATCAAACGCCGCCTCGACCTTCGCGACCGAGCCGCTGGCGTCGATCAGCAGATGGTTGGACGAGATGGCGCCCACCTGCAGGCCGCTGCTCTTGAGGAACGCCACGACCGCATTTACTGTCGCCTGGTCGGGGCTGTAATTCGCCTCGAACTGCGCGGGCGTCAGGTACTGATGGTAGAGCGGCGAGCCGACCGTATTCTGCGCGGCGATCAGCGCGTTGAGCGCGTCAGCATTGCGCAGGGGCAGCGCGATGGAGAGGTCGAGCGCGCGCGCGCCATCGGTGGGATGCATGGGATGCGCGCTGCGCAGGCCAGGAACCTTCTGGCCGAGGATGGTATAGCGCCCGAGCTGCTTGCCGGGGCGACCGTGCGCCGGGCTGGCCAGCGCGGTGGTGGGGGAGAAGGCAATCAGGCTGATTGCCGCTAAGAGCGCTGCGACGATATGCAGCGACCACTTCCGAATGTGCATTCGCGTCCTTCCTCCCAGCCCTCACGCGGCTCTTCTTCGAGCGCATGTGGCTGGATCAAAGCGCAACAAAACACGTCCTCTCGCGGCATCGCGAGAAGCTCAACGTTGTTCAGGGTTGCGAGGTAGCGAAGGATCGTCCCCTCTGGGGAAGGGGAGAAGCGAGGTAGATGCTCTCTAAGCGTCTCCTACTCTCATGCGCGAGATTGCGCGCCAGTCCCTTGACGCTATGGGCCGAATTGCTCGATCCCCGCCGAATACGCGCCGACTCACACGCATGGCGCCATTTGCGCTCGCTGCGGCCGCAGGAGGCAATAGTTGATTGGGCATGCGCCGCCTGGTTGTGTTGACGTCGTAGGTAAGTATACTGACCGCTCGTCCTATGTCAACCCCTCGCCAAAAACCTGCCAGGCGTCGGGGCGCGACTGCGCGCGCTACAATTCTGGCAAGACATCATCGCCGCGCAGCAGGCGTGCGAGCGCGGCTAAGTCAAGCAGAGATGAGGGTAGCGTAGAGATGGCAGTGCGATTTGGCGCATTCGTGCCGCAGGGCTGGCGGATGGATCTGGTCGAGATTGCCGATCCGGTCGAGAAGTATGAGGCGATGACGCGCGTGGCGAAGCTGATCGACGCGACGCCGCAGTATGACAGCATCTGGGTCTACGATCACTTCCATACCATTCCTACACCGGAGCTGGAGACGACCTTCGAGGCGTGGACGATCACAGCGGCGCTGGCCCGCGACACGCAGCGTGTCAATGTCGGGCAGATGGTCACCTGCAACGGCTACCGCAATCCGGCGCTGCTGGCGAAGATGGCCTCGACGGTGGACGTGATGAGCCACGGGCGGCTCTTCTTTGGGCTGGGCGCGGGCTGGTACGAGCACGAGTGGCGCGCGTACGGCTACACCTTCCTGGAGACACGCGAGCGCATGCGCGCCTTCCGCGAGGCCTGTGCGATCATCTACAAGATGTGGACGGAGGATTACCCCACCTTCCAGGGCGAGCACTACTCCATCGACAAGCCCATCAACGAGCCGAAGGGCGCACGCAAGCCGCATCCCTCCTTCTGGATTGGCGGCGGCGGCGAGCAGGTGACGCTGAAGCTGGTGGCGCAGTATGGTGACGCGGCAAACGTCGGCGGTGGCGATCCGGAGGCCGTGCGCCAGAAGCTGGGCGTGCTCAAGCAGCACTGCGAGACGCTTGGGCGCGACTACGACGCGATCATCAAGTCGAGCAACCTGATTGTCTATCCCATCGCGGCGGGCGCTGACCCCGAGCAGGCGACGGCGAAGCTCCAGCAGACGCACCACATGACCCTGGATCAACTGCGACAGAACGCCTTCATCGGCGACCCGGACGAGATCACGCGGCGCGTCGAGGCGCTGATCGCGGCGGGCGCCGACTACATCAACTTCAACATCCCGCGCATCGCCTACGATCAGGAGCCGTTCCACCTGCTCACCGAGCGCGTGCTGTCGCGCTTCGTGTAGCCCTCAACCCCAGCGCCTCTCCCGCCTTGGCGGGGGAGGGGAGCGCGAAAAAGCCCCTCTCCCGCAAAGCGGGGGAGGGGTTGGGGAGGGGGCTTCTCGCTAGCCAGCGTTGACGGGCCGCTCGCCCAGCGTCACCGTGATGGTGAGCGGGCTGGAGCCACGGGTGACGCTCAGCGAGACGTGCGCGCCGGGCTTCAGATTCAGCAAAGCGGAGGAGAGATCGTCATTCGTGGCGACCGACTGACCATTGACGGCAGTGATGACATCGCCCGTCTGCAGGCCAGCCTGCTGCGCTGGACTCTGCCCGGCGGCGTCATTGGCGAATCTGACCACCAGCACGCCACTCGTCGCCGACAGCCCATTGGCCGCCGCAAGCTGGGGCGTCACATTCTGCGCCTCGATGCCGATGAAGCCCTGGCCGCTGCTGGTGAGGTTGCCATGCTCGATGAGTTGCTGCGCGACATACTCCACCCGATTGACGGGAATCGCGTAGCCGATGCTGTTGGCGGCGGTGTTGGACTCCGGATTGGTGGCGCTCAGCGTCGGGATGCCGATGAGCTGCCCGCTCAGATTCACCAGCGCGCCGCCGCTATTGCCCGGATTGATGGGCGCGCTCGTCTGGATCAGCCCCGTCAGCTCGCCCGCCGGGCCATCAGGCGCCTCGCTGGCCGCACGATTGAGCGCGCTGACGATGCCAAAAGTCGCCGTGTTGCGCAGCCCCAGCGGAGAGCCGATGGCGATATTGAACTCGCCCACGGTCAGCTTCGAGGAGTCGCCCAGCGCAATGGGCTTGAGGCCGGTGGCCGCGACCTTGACGACGGCCAGGTCATCCTGTGGATCCTGCCCGACGACCTGCGCCTGCGCGGTCGCCCCATTCGAGAAGGTCACAGTGAAGTTCGAGAAGCCCTGCACGACATGGTCATTGGTGACGATGTAGCCGTCCGCCGTCAGGATGTCGCCGGAGCCGATGGCCTCGCCGGAGCCGCCCGTCGCAGTGATCTCCACCACCGACGGCTCGACCGCTTTGGCGACCGTCTGGACACTCTGTTGCAGGCTGGTCGTGGTGGATGAGAGGGTGATGTTGGGAGCCGACTGCGCGCCCAGCACGATCTTCGAGCCAGTCGTGGGGGCGCCTGAGGTGGCGCGCGAGGCGACCAGCGCGCCGACGCCACCGCCAACGGCCAGCGCGATCAGCAGGGCGACGACGACCAGCGCGCTGACCCAGTGGCGCTGCGGGCGCGCGGGCGGCATGGGCGGCGTCCAGGAGGTGTACGGCGTATAGGGCGGCGGAGGCGGTGTGGCGCCATATCCGGCGCCGTAGCCAGAGCCATAACTGGGCGGATAGCTGGGGTCGTAGCCGGGAGCGGACGGCGTGGTCGCGGCGGGCGACTCATCGGCGCGTAGCGGCACGGTCGGCGGCGCGGGCGTCGCGCCGGGCGCCTGCGGGACGCCGGGCTGCGGCTCCTCTTCGGGCGTCGCGGACGCTCCGGTCGCCTCTGGCGTCGCTGTCGTCTGGTTATCACTATACGTATTGAGCATCGTGGCCTCCTCATCAGCCCTCATCTGCTGGCATCCGGCGGAATGTGTGGTGGTATCCGTCGCACAGAGCATACGCCGGGCGTGTAGGATGACCGTTGGAGTTCGATGAGAGAAAACTTATGGAACGGCCCCTCACCCCAGCCCTCTCCCAGAGGGCGCGCGGAACCTCTCCCCCTGACCCCCTCCCCCCTCCCCCCCTCCCCCCCGAGGGCGGGGGGACCCAGGCCAGACGTGACGCGCGGGGCAAGCTATGCGACCTTGCCCCGCGGCTACCCAAAAGCCCCAC
>DATAED010000484.1:0-14699 GCA_036258195.1 Ktedonobacterales bacterium | reverse complement strand
AGCGCGCTTCGATGCGTCGCTTGAAGACCTCCTTGATGCGGGTGAAATCGAGCACCATGCCCTCTTCAGGCCGCCCATCGATCGGCTGAATTGGCCCGCGCGCCATCACCACCACGTGATAGGTATGCCCATGCAGCCGCTTGCATGGCCCATCCGAATGCGGCAGGCTGTGGGCGGCGTCGAACGTGAACTCTTTGGCAATGGTCGCGGTGGGCATACGGACTCCTCTGGAACTCTTCCTGGGCAGCGCGATTCTGTCTGAGTGTATCACCTGCGCGGCGGAACCTCACCCCCTGGCTCCCTCTCCCGCAAGGAGAAGGGGAACCCAGGTCGCCACCAGTCATTTCGATGCGACCTTTTGCCTCTACTCTCGGCGCTCAAGTTCGTCGGGCGCTGGGCTTTGGAAGAACGCAATCCATGGCTTCATCATCGCTTCGGGAATAGCGAAATGTGTTTGCGAAGGCTGCGAATTCCGTACCGCAAGCCGATGCATCAACTCATCCGCCGATACATCAAGAAAGTGTATTTCGCTGCTGGCCCCAAGCTGCTTCGCTCGAGACCGATAGTCTTCGCGTTCCTCTCGCGCCCAGAAGCCGAAATCGAGGATGACATTCGTTCCCAATTCAAGCGCTCGACTTGCCACGTTCCAAAGCATCGCTTCAATAAGACTATGCCGAGCATCGTGTTCTGGCTTCTCCGCATCTTGACCGAAGAGACGGACGTGCCATTCATCGGCTGTCAGTCGAAGGGCGGATTGCTCACGCTCTAGCTGTTTCGCAAGCGTGGTTTTTCCCGAGCATGGAAGTCCAACCATCAAATGGAGCGTCGCCATACGTCCTACACCTCATCAGCACTACCGCCGTGGATGCGCTGGTGGCTACAGGTGCGCAAGCCAGACGAGCAGAGTTTCTCTCGTCCACCGGGCAAAGAGCAGCGGCGAGGGCCGCTCACTCCTCGGGTGAGGCGCCACGCAGGCGCTTACGCTCGCTGGCGCGGCGCTTGGCGTCCAGGCGGCGCTCGCGGCTGGCGGCGCTGGGCCGCGTCGGCTTGCGCGGCGTCTCCACGCGCTGCGCCTCCTCCAGCCGGGCGGCCAGGCGCTCGAAGGCCGCCTCGCGATTCTGGAGCTGCGAGCGGCGCTCGGTGGCCGTCACCACGATGCCACTGGGCCGATGCGTCAGCCGCACGCCCGTCTCCACCTTGTTGCGATTCTGCCCGCCGGGGCCGCTGGCGATGAAGAAGTCGATGTCGGAATCGCGCTCCAGCGAGGCGCGGTCGGTCGGCCAGCGCGGCGGCGGGCCACTCAGCGCATCGCTCATGGTCGCCCATCAGTGGCGCGCTGGCTGCCCGGATTGGGTGGCGGCGGCGCCACCAGCCAGTGGAACGCGCGCCGCTTGGATGGCTTGGCGGGCGTGTTGGGCAGACCGGATGGCGGGCGGGCGGGCTGTGCGGCGTCGGCGGCGTCCCAGCCATCGAGCGTATCCAGTAGCGCGTTGACGCTCTGCGCCACGCCCTCGACCATCAGATAGCCCGAGGGCTTGACCGCGTCGCCGACCAGATACAGCCCCGGCAGGCGCGTGCGCGGCGAGACATCGGAGCCTTGCGCCATGCGGTTGACGGGCCATTCGCCGCGATACTGGCTCATCGTCAGGATACGCACCTTCTCGCCGAAGTCGTCGCCGAAGAGGTAGCGCAGATCGGCGCGCGCCGACTCACGCTCGACGTTCACGTCGTCGCTGTACATCAACTGGTGGGTGATGAGCAGGTGCTTGCCCGGAGGGGCCAGCCGCCGATCGCTGTTGCTCGGCTGCACGATGCCCGCGATGCGCTGCGTATCGAGGCAGTACATGATGCCGCGATGCGGGATGATCGATTCATCGGCCAGCAGATGCGTCTTCAGCCCGCTGGCCTCGCGCTTTGGCGTGGCCACGTCAGCCGACAGATCGGGCTGCTGCGGCTCAGCGTGCGCGCTGTCGTCGGCGAGCAGCCGCGCGGTAGCATTGGGGCCGATGTTGCTGATGATGAGGGGCGCGGAGAGCTGCGTCACCTCGCCGCTGCGCTTGTCGCGCACCAGCGCGCCCGTCGCCCTGCCGTCTTGCTGGATGAGGGCCAGCGTCTCGTGCTCCAGCAGCAGCTCGCCGCCGCTGGAAGTGACGCGCCGCTCCAGCTCGCCCGTCAGCGCCGCGCAGCCGCCCTCCACGATGCCCGGCGCGCCGTAGCGGAACATGTTTCTGGTCGTCTCGACGATCTCTGGAAAGAGCACGTCGTCCAGATCGACGCTCAGCGCGAAGTGGCAGACGCGCTCGAAGTAGGCGTAGAGTTCGGGCGAGGCGGCGCGCGAGATGCGCTGATCGAGCCACTGGCGATAGGTCTGCTCGCGCTCGTCGGGGCGTGGCTCGCGCAGCAGCATGGCATAGCCAAGCTGGACGAACTGCGCGAATTGACGCGCGCCGAGCACGCTGGCGAGCTGCAACACCGAGCGGGTCACGATCTGCCTGCCGCGCACATGGAACGAGGCGAAGACCTCCGAATCGTGGATGGCGTGCGGCACACCCAGCCCGCGCAGCATGGCCGCCAGCTCGCCATTCGTGCCGAAGGGCAGCATATGCACGGCGCCCGTGCTGACCTGCGCCCCCTGAAACAGCTTTGCCGTGAAGCGCCCGCCGGGGTGCGCCAGCCGCTCGACGACGACGACACGCCGCCCCCGCCGCAAGAACTGCGCGGCGGAGAGTAGGCCGCCCAGTCCAGCGCCGATCACCACGACATCGTAGTCCAGGCGGCGCGCTGGCGTCTCGCGCTGCGCCAGATCGGCCTGATTCGCTTCATGCTCCAGATTCGCCGTTGTCATGCGCTCTCCAGGGTCTTCGAGTCGTCACGCACTCTCGCGCGTGACCAGGGCAATTAGGGTAGGTTGCGCAGGCGATAGAGGATGTCTTCGAGGTTGCGCACGGTGTGCGCGCGCTCGTAGCTCCAGCGGCCCTCGCTGGGAGCCACCGCCCGCAGCGCGCGCGCCAGTTCGTCGGCGCGCTGGGCCAGCGTATACACTCGCTCGCGGTCGTTGGGATGGGCGGCGACAGCGTCCACCAGCTCGATCAGCCCGATCTGCTGCTGATGCTGCACGGGCGAATTCGCCACGGTATCATCGCCGCGCAGGTCGGCCAGCAGATCGGCGACATGCTCGCGCGTCTCCACCAGCGCGGCGCGGCGGCGTTCGGCCAGCGCCGCCTGCTGCGTCGCCTGGCGGGCCAGCGCCTCGCTCGCTTCCAGCAGCCGCGTGCGAACGGCGGCCATGTCGGCGTCATCTGGCTGGGGCGCGACCATGCGCGAGGCCGAGGCGGCCAGCTCGCTCGACAGGCGCGAGACGCTGGCGTACTTGGCGGTAGCGCGGTCAGGCGCGGGGCCAGCCGTCGCCCGCGCAGGCTCGCCAAAGCCAGGCTCGCCAAAGCCAGGCTCGCCAAAGCCAGGCTCGGCAGCGTCGGACTCGGCAGCGTCGGACTCGGCAGCGTCGGACTCGGCTGTGGCGTCTTCGCTCGCCATGTCAGCGGCGCTGGTCTCCGCTGGCGCGCTCGGTGCCTCATCGCGCAGCACACCCGTCACGGGGGCGGCGTTGGCCGGCTCCCTGGCCGGAGCGTCAGGCTGTGCGGCGGCAGGGACAATAGGCCGCGCCTGATCCAGCAGGAAGAGCAGCTCATGCTCGCCAATCAGGATGCGGTCGCCATGCTTGAGCGTGGTGGGGGTGGTGATCTCGATATCGTTGACGAAGGTGCCGTTGCTGCTGCCCAGGTCGGCCAGCACGTAGTGATTGGCGTCGAAGCGCAGGATGGCGTGACGCCGCGAGGTCAGGGTGTCGCCATCGAAGATGATGTCGCAGCCCTGTGTGCGCCCGATGGTGATATTCTGGCCGTCCAGCGCATACTCGCTGACACGCGGCTCCGGCGCGCCCTGGCCGCTCGCTCCGCCCGCAGCGTCCGGCGTCTGCGACGGCAGCAGGCGGATGATGAGGCGCGCGTGGGCGGCGTTGATCGGGATGGTAGGCTGCGCAGGCTCCGTTGGTGGCATCACCGACACCACCGGGAGACTGCCCTGGCTTTCATAGAATGGCGCATGCTCACCCTCCGCAAGCTCCAGATTTGGCTCGACCAGCAGACGCCCGCAACCACGGCAGAAGCGCGTGCCGACTTCATTGTCGCGCTTGCACATCGGACAGGTCAGCAGCGTCTGATTCATCTCTGTGTCCATCCCCTACCCCCCAGCGCCAACACTGACTGTGAGACGATTCATCGCGGGTCGATCTGGCTCGTGAAGGAGTATACCACTGCGCTCGCTGGCGGCCGCATCGCCACGGCCATCCTGGCCCATTGCGCTCATCGCAGTCCGCTTCCGGCAAGATTGCGCAGGCGACAGGCGGTCGGGTATACTGTGGCAGACGTCGCCCGCAGCCGCAATCCGCGAGCGGCGATACACAGACGGGGCTGTAGCTCAGTGGATAGAGCAGCGGTTTCCTAAACCGGAGGTCGGCGGTTCGAGTCCGCCCAGCCCCACCCATTACAAATCCAGAAATAGTCAGCAAAAACGCCCCGGCTGCGTGATCTCCCTCACGCGCAACCGGGGCGTTTGACCCAGAACATTATGCTCCTCTAGATCTCAGCGCTGGTACCGTAATACTGTTCATCCTCACGGAAGCCCCCCTGCCCACTGCCAACTTGGCGGTAATCCTCGACCAGCTCGATCGAGCGCAGATATTTCACCATTTTGTAGCCAAGTTGCGTCTCGACTCTCAGCCGGACTGGGGCTCCGTGGTTGATGGGCAACTGCTCCCCATTCATCTCGTAAGCAAGAATCGTCTGTGGATGCCGTGCCAACTCCATGTCAATGACCTCATAGAACGGTCGCTGGAACGCCGATGTGAGTTCTGGCTTGACCGCCTGTTTGCCAAGTTGGAACGATGTGAAGACCAGATATTTCGCCTGTGGCGACGGCTCACACACCTTGAGGATCTCGGTCACGCAGACGCCCCCCCACTCGGCCACACCCGACCAGCCCTGTATGCAGTTGTGCTTGGTAATCTGGGTGTGCTTGGGAAGCGCCCGTAAGTCGTCCAGGGAAAACTCCACAGCATGTTCCACCAGACCGCCAACGGAGAGCTTCCAGGTCGCAAACCCTGACTGGACAAGATCCTGGTACTCCGATGTGTCCGGCGGGCGGCCGTTGACCCAGAAATAGGGTGAGATCGCGGAGGGTTGGTACGCCTGTCTCGATTTCAGCCGATGCAGCAGCGCCAGTCGGAGTGGATCGACCAGCGCGCCGAGCGCGTGCTGCATTCCGCGCGGATTGTGTAGCGTTTGCCAGGACGCCCAGGCCCAGACCACCACGACCAACAGCACTGCGGCCACCCCGATGGCAGTTGCCACCCAGACACTGCCCTGCTCAGTTCCAAATACGATATTGCGTATGTTGTCGGGGAAATAGACGATCAGGACGAGGACAGTATGTGCCGCAGTAAAGAGCACAAAGGCGATCAAGCTCAGGAAATGGAGACTGCGAGCGGCTTGCCTGCCACCAAAGAGCTTGATATACCAGGGAAACATCGCCTCAATCGCCGGAGACATAGCGGCTCCCGTGAGCAACATGAACGGCGCCAGCACAAAGACCACTGCGGCATAGCCCAATTGCTGGAGAGGATCATAGGGGGTAAAGACGCTCTTGGGTGGGATGTGCAATGACAGATACATCAGCAAAGTATGCCAGGCAGCCGGAAAAATGGACCAGGAGGTAGGAATGAGTCGACTCCAATCGCCGGTCACCAAGAGCAAGGCAACATAGATCACGCCATTGAGAATCCAGAAAATCACGGAGAAGAAGTGCCAGTGCCGCCCAAGTCCCAGGTTATCTTTGCCTGGTAGCGCCAACCAGATCGAGACCGGTACTTCATCGTCCATCGAGGTGTACAGCCTACCCTTAGGCACTTTCGTCCTGACCAGATTCAGCCAGGCGCGGTCAGGGTCACAACCGTCGTTCCAGTAGAGTCGCGGGTGGGCTCCGGCTATTTGCAGGCCACTGCGGATCAGGAGGCTGATGAAGAGCACGTTGATATAGTGAGTCAGTCGTAACCACAACGGGAAACCGAGTGACGCGATCACGAGTGACAGCGACATGGACACAGCCCTCCTTGATCCTCCCTGGCACGCCAGTAGCGCGTAGACCCGTAACGCGGGGTTCTACTGCAATTGCCCTGGACTCGTCGAGCATGATGAGCTAACTTGTCGTCATACCTCGGAAGGTGGGAGCGCACCACGCGCGGCGAGGTCGCGGCAAGGCATAGCGTTCACCCTTTCCCATGCGATTCGCCGCGCGCCGCGATCTCCGCAGGGTCGATGACGATGTCAGCGGCGCGCTCGTGGGTAAGCAGGTTCCAGCCCCAGTCTCCCAGCACATCGAGGCGATTGCGCATGCCGCTCAGCTCCACGAGGTGAACCGAGAGCCAGGCAAGCCAGGCGACTGAACCCTGGAGGGTCAAGCCCGTTGGAAACGCGCAAACAGCCGTCCCACGCCCAATGGTAGCCATGGTTCCCAGATTGACGTAGTGGAACGGCAGGCCCGACTCCCCCATCAGTCGTCGAGTAATCTGGTGCGCGGCGTGGGCGCCGGACTGGATCGCCGGCTGCGCCAGCTGGGGGAGGATCTGCCCGCCGTCCGTCATCTGCGCGAGGTCGCCGACAACAAACACGTCAGGATGCCCCGCCACGCTCAAGTCAGAGCCGACGATCATTCTGCCCTTCTCTCCCTGCGGCAAGCCGAGCTGGTCGGCGAGGGGGCCGACGTGCAGCCCCCCGGCCCAGATCGTGGTGTGCGTACGTAGCGCTTCGCCAGACTGCAACCGCACGCCACTCGCACTCACCTCTGTGACCGCATTGCCGAGGCGCACCTCTACGCCGCGCTCTTCCAGGGTCTTGCGCGTATAGGCGCGTAGATGCTCGGTGTAGCCGGGGAGGAGGGAATCGCCCCGCTGTACCAGCACCACCCGCGCCTGGTTCACTGCGAGGTCAGCGTAATCCCGGCGGAGCTCATGGTGGAACAGATCAACCAGAGCGCCAGCCGTCTCGACTCCAGTCGGCCCACCGCCCACGACGACAAAGGTGAGAGCGCCGTCATTGATCAGCGCGGGATCGCGATCGGTGGCCTCGAACCGCCCGAGGATCTGATTGCGCAGCCGCACAGCATCTGGCAGCGTGTAGAGCGGGAGGGCGTATGCAGCCGCGCCGGGAATCCCAAAGTAATTGGCCGTAGAGCCAGCCGCCAGCACGAGGTAGTCGAAGGGTAGCGCATCACCCTCGGCTAGCTGGAGGTGGCGAGCTTCCCAGTCTGCGCCAGTCGCGGTCGCCTGACGGAACGTCACGTTCTCTTGATGATGGAACATATCTCGCACTGGCCGCCCGACATCCTCGGCATTGAGGAGGGAAGTCGCGACCTGGTAGAGAAGCGGATGGAAGGTGTGGTAGTCATGGCGGTCGACCAGCGTGATGGCAACGGGAAGGTGCGCCAGATGCTCGGTGACAGCTAGGCCACCGAAACCAGCGCCGACGATGACGACCTCTGGGCGCTCTTGCGAGCGCTCGTGCTTACCTTGTCGCTGCGGCATAGACAGACCTCCTCGTTGTCAGGGCGCTGTGCAGGCGCCGTCTGGCAGTCGGGCACAGACGACGCGCGGCATTGAGAGCCGTTAAGGACATGCGGCGAGACGAGCGACAGGCGCGGAAACAAGTTCTCCTTTAGCTCGCCGCCCCCGTCGCGTAGGGGTGTACACACGGCCGCAGTAGCCATGTCAACACGGCCCTGATGCGGGCGTGTCGTCGCGTCTAGCATGATAGAGGTGCGGTGTGAGATCGTTGACAGCGGCGTTGAATGACCTCGAACCATGTGCTGATGAACGAATGAGGAGTGCACGGATGAGGAGCGCAGAGCAGCAGAGGAGGCGGTCGAGCGTGGGCTCCGACGCGAAACCCCGCATGATGCGCTGAGCACGGGCTGCACATGCCGACCATACGATGCGTGCCGACTCGGTTAGAGTCGCATCCCTCTGCCCCAGGTTGTTACAGGCGAAGCGCCTGGCGGAGCGGTTGGTCGTTGATGCGTGCTGCCAGGGCGTTCACAGGGACTGTTGCTTCCTGGAGAACTGCCGCCGATCTGGCATGATCTCCCAATGCCCAATAGGTCTCGCCGAGTTGCGCCGCGATCTGCCAGCGCTCGCTGGGCAAGCCCAGATCCACTGCAAGCGCGCGCGCTGCCTCTAACTCCGCAATCTCCGCCACCGCGTTCCCGTCCCACCGACTACGGGCCGCACGCATGCGCAGATGCATCAGACGAAAGCGGCTATCTTGGTCGGCGTTGGTGAGGCGCTCGCCAAGTCCCGCGACCTCACGTCGCGCCTCGTCCTCTGCTCCGCAGCGTAGCAGCGCCTCGACCTCATAGTAGCGGACGAAATCAAAATCGATGAGCCGATTGTGCGTGCTAGCTCGCGTAGCGATCGCGCGACGTGCGATAGCGCCAGCGGTCGGCCAGTCACCTGCCAGGGCGTGGTTGACACACAGATAGGAGAGGGGTCGGAGGCTCCAATAGGTCACAGGAATGCGCTCCGCAATCGCCTGCGCTTCATGGAGGAGCTCCGCTGCTTCCTCGATGCCCGCGACGACATGCAGGGCATGCGCCAGAGTGCAGCGAGTCGCCACCATGCTAGAAAGCTCACCGCCGATCTGAGCGGCTTCCACCCCGCTTCGGGCGACGCGGAGCGCCTCTTCGTAGCTCCCAACCTCCATGAGCCCGAGCGCCAGCGCGTGACTCACCAGGGCGGTCAGTTGCGCATTGTTGGCGTCATCGAGGAGGCGCAGCGCCTCGCGGCCGGCGCGGATGCCAGCAGGCGAATTCCCGCGATTGATCTCACCGACGCAGACGCCGAGCAGCCCAGACGCTTCCATCGAGCGATAGGCCGCTGCGCTGGTGGGTGGGGCCTCAGACCAAAAGAGCCGGGCGGAAGTCTCCTCTGTGCGGAGACGCAGCGGCGCTCCAGGCCTCCCAGGCGAGTTCTCAGCTAGTGCGCGATAACGCTCCTGCCCTTCATGCGCGGCGCCAATAACCTCGGTCCACTCGCCTGTATACATGTGGATCTGCCACCAGAGCACATAGCCACGTGCGATGAGCTCCTCCATCCGCCCCTGCCGCGCCAGTTCCAGCGAGCGCTCGAGCGCGATTCGCGCCGCAACTAGATCGTTACGCTGCGATGCGATCTCCGCCACTGTCCAGAGTGTCTCAGCAATCACTGCAGTGTCGCCTGTCGGCTCAACGATGGCGAGCGCCGCGTTTACGAGCGCCTGAGCCGAGGACAGATCCCACGATTGCTCGCAGGCGACCAGAGCGAGGCGCGTGAGCGCCGTTGCCTCCAGCGCATGGTCGCCGACCGCACGTGCGGACTGCCGCAGCGCGCAATACAGTTCCCGCGCTCGATCCCACGCCCCCTGCCACTCGTATGCGCGACCGAGTTGGAGGCTCAAATGCGCGCATTCGTCCTCCGCAAACTGCTGGAGGTGTGAGGGCATCTCCGCCGCCTGATCGGTGGATTCCAGGAGCAGGCTTCGGGCCCGCTCATACTGTACGATAGCGTCCTGAACCGAGAAGATTGTCAGCGCTTCATCGCCAGCCAGGACGCTGAAGTGGAATGCGACGCCCGGCATGCCAGCCCCCAGCGCATGCCGCGCCAGCTCTGCGGCGGATGCCCCGCCGCCTCCCTCCAGCGCCGCCAGCGCCCTCCGATGGAGGGCCTGGCGGCGCGCATCCCCGATCTCTGAGTAAGTTACCTCGTGCAACTTGTCGTGGGTGAACTCATATACTACGCCACCAGCCGCCCTCAACCCATCGTCTGCAACAGGTCGCAGCAGCAGTCGGCGCTCTGTCTCCTCCAGCGCGTCCAGGGCGTCTACCTCAGCGAGTTCCGCGATCCCGGCTGCCTGCTCGCAGTGAAAGCGGGATCCGATCACTGCGGCAGCGTCGAGCAGGCGTCGCGCTGGGCGACTCAGCCGCTGGAGGCGCTCAATGAGCACCGTACGCACCGGAACCGGCAGTTGGCCCCGCATGTGGTCGAGTTGCGCCACATCTGTGGTCAGTTCCAGGCCAGCGGACGGTGAGCGATGGACGTACGGCAGAGGCGCATCTGGCGGCAGGTGCGACCACTGGAGCAGACCCCGCTCGAAAAGCATCCGTAGCATCTGCTGTGTGTAAAGCGGATGCCCAGAGGTCTCTGCATACAGCCACCTCGCCAACGAGCGTCCGGGCTGCACTCGAAGCATGCGTTCCAGCCCATCCGCCACGACGGTCTCGCTGAGCGGCTCCAGCATGAGCGCCGTCACCTCGTGGCGTCGCTCCAGATCACTTAGCAGCTCGTTTGGCTTGATCGCGCTCCCCTGCCAGCCGGATCGCAGGGCGAACACCATCACTATCGGCAGTCGCTCCTCCTGGAGTCTCCGGAGGAGATGGCGTATGAGCTCGTAGGCGCCGGCGTCTGCCCAGTGCAAATCGTCGAAGAAGCGCACCAGGGGAACCGCTGTGATCGAGTCTCGTAGCGACGCAACAGGCGGCGGGGCGTGCGCTGCGCTGCGTGCCAGGGCAATGACCAAATTCGCGACCGCATCGAACAGGCGGTGCTGGGCCGTGCTATCCTCGACGCCAGGGAGCGGCAGATCTGGATAGCGCTCGCGCAGTTCCGGGAACAGCCGAGCCAACTCCGCCAGCCACACGTCATCGAGCAGATCGTCTGGGGCGTTCGCGCGCTCCAGGCGAGGTCGAATCGCGTCCACCAGCGGTTGGAAGGGGAGCCGCCCGCCGGTCTCTAGCGCCTGCGCTCGGATTACCTCGGCGCCCTGAGCCTCAGCCCAATGCAGGAACTCCTCGACGAGGCGTGTCTTGCCGATACCAGCCTCACCTTGCACAACGGCCACTTGCAGGCGGCGCTCCCGCGTGGCCCGTGTCGCTGCGGCTACGAGTGCGGCGAATTCGGCCTCGCGGCCCACGAACGGCATCTCCGGGGGCGCAGACCGGAATGTGGCCGCCGAATCGGTTGTGGCCGTGCGATGAACGGCAAGCGCCAAGGTGGGCGCTGGCGCACTGCGCTCGTGCAGGCGGAATTGTTCCGCGAGGGCCACAAGCGCCGCTGAAGGCTCAAGATCCAACTCCGCGGCAAGGCGCTCGCGGAACGCCGCGAAGGCCGCGAGCGCCTCTGGGTGGTCATCGTTCGCGGCCAGCGCCTGCATTAGGGCGAACTGCGCCATCTCATCGAACGGCAGCAACTCGCGCCAACGCTGCGCGTGCGCCAAGGCCTCATTGAGTCGACCTGTGTCGAGCTCGACGCGCACGAGTCGATCGAACACAATGGCGATGTGGCGCTGCCAGAAAGCTCGCTGCTGCTGAACCCATTCCTCCCACCTGGGCGCATCGTCGAGGCGCAAGCCATCCAGGAATGGGCCGCGGTAGCACTGTGCGGCATCTGCGAGCATTTCAAGCAGCGCGGCCTCATCCTCCTCATCAGGCGTAGACAGACCCTGCTGCGCAAGTGTTCGAGATGCTCTGCGCGCCGCCCGCTCGACGATTTCAGTGTCAAACGCCACCTCAACTGATGGTGTCTGCCCTGTACTATCCCTGCCACTCTCTTTGGATTCGGAACCAAAGCGCAACGCCTGGCGGCCAAGCGTGTCGTGGACAGCGCCCACGAGGGTGTACACGGGCGAGGGGAGCGCATCCTTGAGGTATGCAAGCGTGCGGCGGAGCAGGGCACGGGCGTGCGGGTCGTCTGAGTCCGGCCACAGGAGTTCGGACAGGTGCTCGCGGGGCTGAGTAGTACCCGACATCGCAAGGTAAACCAGCAGGGCCAGTGACTTCCGGGTGCGAAAGTGAGTGGCCTGCTGCCCACAGCGCACCTCGGGCGAGCCCAACAGTGCAAACTGTACCTGAGACGGCGACGCAATCCGATGACTGATTGGCCGCCCTGTCGGCTCTCCTGCCGCCATGTAGCCGATCCTCTGGCGCGGCGGCGCTTCTGGCAAGCGCGCGCCGACGATCCCTGTTTCCGGCGTCTTCCTATACGTTATACGTCGGCGCTCTTTCTATCGCAACACACCATATTGCCAACAGAAGCTCTCACCACCTGCGGATCCAGCTCGCAGCTCCCAGGCGATTTCTGTCGCGCCGCGTCGAATCTTCAACGGCGCAGTTCACACTATGGGATGCACAGCGCTGGTACTGAACTCTCTGAGAGCGAGGAGGTCTTGTCGCCGTCTAGCCCGAGGGCCAGCAACATCTACAGCGCCTGGACGCCTGATTCCTGAGATAGCCGCTCATGCAGGCGCCCAACTCACGGTCAACGCTCCCTATCACGCCCTTGTACCTCAGAGGGGCTATGCTCCTCACCGGCGCAGTTCGACGCCCGCAAAGTGCCCGCATAATTCGGGCCCAGCCACGAGCAAGAGGAGGCATATGTCGGAGCTCAGACACTGGATCGACCAGTTGGATCGGCACATTCAGGAAGATCTCACGCGGCTGAAAGAGCTCGTAGACCATGGGAACGACGACACGCGTGAGCTACACGGCGCCATGCAGAACGGGACCACAGCGCTTGACAGGCGAGGAACGGACGAAGCAGGCAAAGGAGCGCATGCGATGAGTACGATTACCACCAAAGACGGTACGGAGATCTACTACAAGGACTGGGGCCGGGGTCCGGTCGTGACGTTCTCACACGGCTGGCCGCTGAACGCCGACATGTGGGACGGCCAAATGCTGTTTCTCGCGCAGCACGGCTACCGCACCATCGCGCACGACCGACGTGGTCATGGTCGGTCGAGTCAGGCGTCTGCCGGCAACGACATGAACGGCTATGCCGACGACCTGGCCGCCGTCATCGAGGCGCTCGATCTCAACAGTGTCACGCTGGTGGGCCACTCCACAGGTGGTGGCGAAGTCGCACGCTACATCGGCCGCCACGGAACAAAGCGAGTCGCCAAAGCGGTCCTCATCTCTGCGGTGCCGCCGTTTCTGCTCAAGACAGCAGACAATCCCGAGGGGATCCCGATCGAAGTCTTCGACGGCCTTCGCGCCGCTCTCGCCAACGACCGCGCGCAGTTCTACAAGGAGTTCGCAGTCCAGTTCTACGGCGCGAACCGACCAGGCGCGAAGATCACACAAGGCGTGCTCGACCAATTCTGGCTCTGGAGCATGCAGGCTGGACTGAAGAACGCCTACGAGAGCATCAAAGCCTTCTCCGAGACCGACTTCACCGAGGACCTGAAGAAGTTCGATGTCCCAACACTGGTGCTGCACGGTGAGGACGACCAGATCGTTCCCGTCAAGGAATCGGCGAGGAAGTCGGCGCGGCTCATCAAGGGCGCGAAGGAGGTCTACTATCCGGGTGCGCCGCATGGCATCACCGCCACGCACCAGGATCAGATCAACGCCGAGCTGCTCGCCTTCGTCGGCGAGAGCCAGCAGGCGGACGCCGTGCGCGCCAAGGCGGGGGTCGACTTGCCCGCCGGGATTGAAGCCATGGGCGCCCACGAGGCGCCGGGTATCCGACCAACCCCGTAGCGCCGCCGCATCGAGACTGGCGAAGCCAGTCGCCACAGCACGAGAGACAGCTACACACACCCGTGCGCTTGACAGGCCACAAGGTTTGCCGAGCGCACGCGTTTGCGTCTGTGGCAGGGGATGGGCCGTCCTGGAGCCTGTGAGGAATGAGCCCTTCTGGCGTCATATCTGAGCCTGGGCCTGACCACACGCCAGCTAACGCGACTTCGCAGTGGCGACCTGCGGGCGCAGCAGACGCCCACGCAGCATGAGCGCCTGCGCGAAGATCGTAGCAATCGCCGTGTAGACGATGATCTTCTGCCCGGTGACGTTGATCTCGTCGCCCAGCAGGGACTTGGAGCTGTGGCCCAGCGCCTGCAGCCCGATGTACCCGATGAGCACGGCCACAAACGCGCTGTTCACCCAGATCAGCGACGAGGGTATCGCTGGCGTGCAGCGGATGGCGGCGATCTCCAGCAGGGTGGCTACCATGAGCATGTCAAACGCCCCGCTCGCAATCCCCAGGTGGATGGGCATCACCAGATTGGATGGCGCCAGCCCGACGCCAGCGAAGGCAACCGCCGCCATCACGCCAAACACCGTCGCGGCGCGGTTGAGTCGTCGCCCCCAGAGCGTCGTCTCGTGGGTGGCGAAATAGTGGGAGAATGTCACGAAGAACCCGCCCGCCGCGCCGCCGATCGCGAGCATCGCGACGCCAAAGAGCAGCATGGATGGATAGTTTGTGGCGCCCGACTGCGTGCGGGTCTGCCCCAGATCGCTGAAGAAGTTCACGAAGAACTCGTAGCCGTGGGAGGTCGCAGTCGGGCCAGCGCCGCCGGGATAGAGCAACATCGCCGTCGTCGTGCAGACGACGAACAGCACGCAGACTGCCGCGATGATGGCTAAGGTGCGCCGAAGTTGGAAGAGGTGGGTTTCTGCAGGGAGCGTCTGCGCTGCAACGCGCGTCTGATCGGGTTCGGTTGTAACGGTCATGAAGTGTGTACGCCTCGGAGTGGTTGGAGTGTGGGTTTGAGTCAGTACGGTTGAGATGGCCACACCGATGATACACAAGCTCACGACAGAGGACGACCCTCCCCCAC
>DATAED010000483.1:0-13224 GCA_036258195.1 Ktedonobacterales bacterium | reverse complement strand
GCAGGTAGACGCCTGATCGCCGAGCGAGGCTCCTGGGGCGCTGTGCGAGTCGCACAACCTCAGCGACGGCGCTTGCGTACACCCCATGTGAGAGACGATAGTAGGCGCCCTGACGCCGCATCGCGACGACGACCAGCGCCGGAGAGAGCCGGAGAGAGCCGGAAGAGCCGGAGCGGCTGGAGAACGGCGACGCGCGCGGCGAGGAGAGGAGCAGATAGACGATGGCGGGTGAGGTTGCCCTGACATGCCAGATGGGGCGTCCGCGTGTGACGACGACCGGCAGCCCTCAGTTGTCCTATGCGCTGGTGGAGGCGCGGGCCAACTCAGCGCAAGGCGGCGCGGGCGGCGCGGCGGCGCGGCTGCCGCTGAATCTGGCGCTGGCGCTGGATCACTCTGGCTCGATGCGCGGTGAGAAGCTGCGCAGCGTGAAGGAAGCGGTGAAGCTGGTCATCGATCACATGACCGCCCAGGACATCATCTCGGTGGTGATCTTCGATGACAACGTGCGTGTGGTGGCGCCAGCGCAGCCTGTGCGCGACCACGAGTTGCTCAAAGCTGCAATAGATGGCATCAAGGACGGCGGCGGCACCTCGATGTCGCTGGGCATGAATGTCGCCATGACGGAGCTGCGCAAAAACGCCTCGCCGCAGATGGTCAATCGCATGATCCTGCTGACCGATGGCGCGACGTACGGCGACGCCGACCGCTGCCGCCGCATTGCCGACGACGCAGGCGCCTCTGGCATCGGCATCTATCCGCTGGGCATCGGCGCAGACTGGGAAGAGGATCTGCTGGATAACATCGGCCAGCGCAGCAGCGGGCTGCCCGCCGAGTTCATCCGCCGGCCAGAGGACGCGCTGGGCATCTTCCAGCAGCAGCTCCAGAGCGCCGAATCGGTGGTGGTGCGCAATGCGCAGTTGACCGTGCGCCTGTACAACGGCGTGACCTCGCGGCGCGCGGTGCGTGTGCTGCCGCTCATCGCTGACCTGGGGCCGAGCGTGCTGAGCGACAATCACGTCACCATCAGCCTGGGCGACATCGAGCGCGACACGCCGCAAGCCGTGCTGCTGGAGCTGATGGTGGAGGCCAAGCCAGCGGGCGTCTTCCGCATCGCGCAGGCAGAGCTATCGTACGAGCTGCCATCGGGCCAGCGCGAGGTGACGCGCACCGATGCCATCGTGACCTACACCACCGACCCTGTGCCAGCCGACGAGTCGAATCCGCAGGTGATGAACTACGCCGAGAAGGCCAACGCGCATCGCCTGGTGACCAAAGTGCTGGACGAGTACAAGTCGAGCGGCAAGGTGACGATTCAGCTCAACCCCAGCGTGACGCGCGTGCTCGACCCAGAGACGCAGCGCCTGCTGAGCCAGCTTCAGGCGGGCGGCGGCCTGAGCGGCGAAGAGATCAAGACGATTGGCTCGAAGACGCGCAAGCTGACCCAGCAGTTCTAGCCGGAGTGCATGTCGCTGCCATGAGGAGCCCACGCACGCCGCATCCGGCGTGAAAGCCGCACGAGGGCATTTATGCCCCATCGCGCCGTGCTTCGGCCTTTCAAGGCCGAGAGCGCCGTCGAGCGCAGGTTGCGCTTGTGATATGCTGGCGACAGATGCGGCGCGCTGCGGCCCGCTGAGCGGTCTGCGGCGAACCGGCGCCAGACGGACGCGACCAACCGGCCAGATGATACGAGGAGAGTCTGATGTCTGTTTATTGTAAGCAGGGACACGAGAACCCCGACGGCTCGATGTTCTGCGACCAGTGCGGCGAAGCGCTGGACGACACTGGGGCAGCCGCCGCCAGCGCAGGCGCCGCGCCCGCCTCGTCGTCGTACGATGCGACCCCGGCCTACGACGCCAGTCCGGCGCCTGCCCCATCATCCTACGATGCGGCTCCAGCGATGGCTGCGCCTGTCGCGCCAGCGGCGACCGCCGCGCGCCTGGTGATCAAAGACGACGGCGCAGAGTTCCAGCTCGCGGGCAAGTCGGAATATCTGGTGGGCCGCGAGGATCCCGTCAGCAATATCTATCCGGATATTGACCTGACCCCGCACAAGGGTGAGGAATACGGCGTCTCGCGCATGCACGCCAAGATCTATGCGCAAGGCTCGCAGTTCCTGATCGAGGATCTGAACAGCACCAACTCCACCTACCTGAACCGCCAGAAGCTCCCCGCCAAGACGCCAACGCCGATCAAGGATGGCGACGAGGTGCGCTTCGGCAAAGTGGAAGCCACCTTCGCCACGGCGTAGCGGGAGACCTCACCCCCTGGCCCCCTCTCCTCGCGAGGAGAGGGGGAATCTTGTATTCGGCGGGTCGTAGCGGGCAGACGGAACCTCTCCCCTGTCCCCTCCGTGGGAGGGGGAACCCAATTCAGAGTTTGAGGCGAGGAGCGAGCATCCCTCCCACCTCTCGCCACCAGCAGAAGCGCGCCCCCGGCGGCAACCGAAAGCCCCTCTCCTGTGGGAGAGGGGTTTGGGGTGAGGTCTCCCATCGCTTGCTGAGAGAAGCAAGCCTTGTGCGACGTAGTCTCGTATAGATTGGGTGGCGCGGCTGCTTGCGCCGTGCGCTCGACTGAGCGCATGGCTGAGCGCGCGGGCGGTTTCCGCTTGCCTTGACGTGATACACTAACGCCACAACCGGCCTCGCACTCAACGAGGCGCCGGGATGTGCGCGGTGGGTCTTGCGCTGCGCCGCGTCGTCGTTCTTCCTATCTCCCACGTCCACTGTAGGGGGTACATCGCTCATGGACTCGCGACAGACAGACTCCGCGCCTTCCTTCTCCAAGATGGCAGTACGTCGTGTCGGCGGCGTCGTGATGGCGGCCTCGCTGGCGTTGCTCACGCTGGCAGGCTGCGGCACGACCGGCGGCACGTCGAGCCAGACGACCGGCTCGTCGTGCCCATCGACCGCGACCCAGAACAGTTGGCAGTTGGTGGCGCCGGGCAAGCTGACCATCATCACCAACTCGCCCTATGCGCCCGCTGAATTCCCTGATCCCAACAGTCCCACCAAGATCACTGGCTATGACATGGACATCGCCGCCGCAATCGCCAAGCAAATGTGCCTGACGCTGGTGATCAACAACACCCAGAACTTCGATTCCATTATTCCGGACATCTCTGGTCCAGCGCTCGGGCAGCAGCCCTACGACATGTCGATCTCGTCGTTCACCATCAACGCGTCCCGCCAGGCCAAAGTGGACATGATCCCCTACTTCCAGGCTGGTGAGTCGCTGATCGTGCCGCCGGGCAACCCGGCCAAGCTGACCAGCGATTTCTCGTCCTTCTGCGGCCACACCATCGCCGCACAGGATGGCACCGTCGAGCTGCAGGAGCTGCAGGACATCAACGGCGGCAACAATGGCACCGGTGATCCGGCCGCCTGCAAGAGCAACCCGATCAAGATCCTGCACTTCGCCGACCAGTCGGTGGTCGTCCAGCAGCTCGTGACGGCCAGCGCCGACGCCAGCTACCAGGACTCCCCGGTGAGCGGCTACTACGTCGCGCAGAATAGCGGCAAGGTGGAGCAGGGCCCGGTGACGGTCGCTCTGGCGCCTGAGGGCATCGTCGTCCGCAAGGACAACGCGCCCTTCGAGAACGCGGTGAAGTCCGCGCTGGCTGCGATCCGCACCGATGGTACGTACAAGAGCATCCTCACGCATTGGGGACAGCTCGGCAGCGCCTATCCGCCGCTGGCGAGCTAGCTCCTCGTACCCACCAGGTCAATAGCGTTACGCATCGCAGGTTGGCGCCTGCGACAGAGAGACAACCCGGTGAGGCAGCTCCCCGGGTTGTCTTTCAGATGCGATCTGTCCCACAGTAGTCCGGTATGCGCAGCGCAGTCGCTGAGGCGCGCGAGATGGAGGTAGTTACTACAATGAACCCGATTCAAGCGTTCCTCAAGACCTACAATGGCGGCGCGGTCTTGAAATACTGGCATGCGCCCCTCATCATTGAGGGGATCATTATTACCGTCGTGCTGGCGATTCTGGCTCAGACAGCGGGCGCTCTCATTGGCCTCATCCTCTATTTCATGCGTCGCGCGAGGTTCAAGCCGATTGGCTGGATCGCCGAAGTCTATATCTGGCTCTTCCGTGGCACTCCATTGCTCGTGCAAATCCTGGTCGTGTACCTGTCGACCAGCTATCTTAACATCGCTCGACCATTGCAGGCGGCCGATGTCTTCCCCGCGCTTGGCTTCGACCCCTCTGGCTACTCCGCCGCATTACGCCCATTCATCGCTGGATTCCTCGCACTGGCGCTCAACGAAGGCGCCTACATGGCAGAGATCGTGCGCGCGGGCATCGACTCGATTGACGCTGGGCAGATGGAGGCGGCGAAGTCGCTCGGCATGACGTACTGGACGGGCATGCGGCGCATCGTGCTGCCGCAGGCAATGCGGGTCATCCTGCCCCCACTGGGCAATGAATTCAATAGCATGCTCAAGAACACTTCGCTGGTATCAGTCATCTCGCTCTACGATCTGCTCGGCGCGGCGCAAGCCATTGGCAGCCCATCATTTCTCACACTGGAGCTGCTGACGATCGCCTCATTCTGGTATCTGATGATGACGACGGTATGGACGATCATCCAGGCATCGCTGGAACGGCGCTTCAATGCGTCGAATATCGAAGGTGGGGGGAGTCAGTCCATCTGGGAGAGGCTACTGACGCCTGACTCACTCTTCCCCTTCATGCGTCGCGCGCCCCTTGCCGGACCCGGACGCTAACCGCAAACCGATGACACCGAGCTAGAGAGAGGGCAGCGACGATGAGCGTGAACGGGACGGCGATGGTGGAGGCGCAGAACGTCCACAAATACTTCCACAACAACGAGGTGCTGCGCGGCATCAGCATGCGCGTGGCGAAAGGCGAGGTGGTGGTCATCATCGGGCCGAGCGGCTCGGGCAAGACGACCTTCCTGCGCTGCATCAACCATCTGGAGAGGATCAACAAGGGCAAGATCCTGATCGACGGCGAGCCGATGGGCTATCGCGAGGAAGGCGATAAGGTCGTCGAGGACACGGAGAAGAACATCGCCCGCATGCGCGCTGAGATTGGCATGGTCTTCCAGCGTTTCAACCTCTTTCCGCATATGACGGCGCTGCAAAACATCATGGAGGCGCCATGCCAGGTGAAGGGCGTGCCACGCGAGCAGGCTGAGCGGCGCGCGCGCGAGCTGCTTGCCAAGGTGGGGCTGTCTGAGAAGGCCGACGCCTACCCGGCGCGACTCTCTGGTGGGCAGCAGCAGCGCGTGGCCATCGCGCGGGCGCTGGCGATGGATCCTAAGCTGATGCTCTTCGATGAGGCGACCTCCGCGCTTGACCCGGAGCTGGTGGGCGAGGTGCTGAAGGTGATGCGCCAGCTCGCCGAGGAAGGCATGACGATGATGGTCGTCACGCACGAGATGAGCTTCGCGCGCGATGTGGCCGACCGTGTCATCTTCATGGATGGCGGCGTGATCGTGGAGCAGGGCAAGCCTAGCGACATCTTCAGCAATCCGCGCGAGGAGCGCACCCGCAGCTTCCTGCGCAAAGTGCTGGAGGAGTAGGGGGGCGAACCTCTCCCCCCAGCTCCCTCTCCCACGGGGAGAGGGGGAGCGCTGGCAGGCATTGTAGCGCGGGCAAGGACTGACCTCTCCCCCCGGCCCCCTCCCCTTCAGGGAGGGGGAACACAGGCCAGGGTTACAGCGCAGAGGAGGCGTGTGCGATGGCCAGCGATGCCAAGGCGCAGCTTCCAGATCGACTGCGCCATATCCGCTGGCTCGGCGGTGGGAGCGGCGCGGGCAAATCCACCATCGCCCGCACGCTGGCCGCCGAGCACGGGCTGCGTCTCTATAGCTGCGACGCCACGCTAGCGGCGCATGTCCGCCGCCTGACTCCCGCTGAGGCGCCGCTGCTGCATGCCTTCCTCAGCATGGATATGGATGAACGCTGGGTCAACCGCGCGCCAGAGGTGATGCTTGCAACCTTCCCCTGGTTCGCAGGCGAGGGATTCGATCTGATCGTGAACGATCTGGTAGCGCTGCCGCCGGAGCCGCTGGTCCTCGTGGAGGGGTTCCGGCTGCTACCCCAGTTGGTGGCGCCGCTGCTGAGTCTGCCGCGCCAGGCCGTCTGGCTCGTTCCCACGCCAGCATTTCGCGCCATCGCCTTCGAGCGACGGGGCTTCACCTGGGAGATTCCGAACAAGACGAGCCAGCCGCAGCGCGCCCTCTCGAACCTCCTCCACCGCGACCAGCTCTTCACGGACGAACTGGCGGCGGAGGCCAAGGCGCTGCGGCTGGATGTGATCGAGATCGACGGCCAGCAAGATATCGACGCAGTGAGCGCGCGCGTCGCCACAGCCCTCAGCCTGGCGCCAGATTGAAATCCTGCTGCCCCGCGCTGTATCTATGGCCTGGGTCCCCCCTCCCTCGGAGGGGAGGGGGACAGGGGGAGAGGTTCCGCCCGCCCTACGCGCCACATCGCTTGGCCTCCGGTTCCCCTCTCCCCGCGGGAGAGGGGGCTAGGGGGTGAGGTCGCGCTTCGCCTCGCGGCGGCGCTTTTGTTCGTCTGCGGCGTCGCGGTCGGGCGGCGTGAAGCCCGCCAGGAAACGCGCCTTGTAGTCGGCGAAAGTGCCTTCGAGGATGGCCGCGCGCGCGCCCTCCACAAGGCGGATCAGGAAGCGCAGGTTGTGGATGCTGGCCAGGCGATAGTAGAGCAGCTCGCCGCGGCTCTCGTCCTCCTCCGCGCGGATCAGGTGATGCAGGTAGCCTGCGCTGAACGTGCGACACGTCCAGCAGTCGCAGGTGGGATCCACCGGCCCCTGCTCATCGCGGTAGCGCGCGCCGCGCACGTTCAGGCGCCCCTCTGCGGTGTAGAGGCCACCCGTGCGCGCGGTGCGGGTTGGCAGCACGCAATCGAACATATCCACGCCACGCTCGATGCCCACCAGCAGGTCATCGGGCGAGCCGACGCCCAGCAGGTGACGCGGCTTCTCATCGGGCAGGTTGGGGATGGTCGCCTCCAGCATGCGCCACATCAGCGGCTTCGGCTCGCCAACGGAGAGGCCGCCGATGGAGAAGCCGTCGAAGGGCAGCGCGCCGATGAACCGCGCGCTCTCGGCGCGCAGCTCGGCCTCCATCGCTCCCTGCGGGATGCCGAAGAGCGCCTGCTCGGCGGGGCGCACGCGGGCGGCCAGGGCGCGCTCCGCCCAGCGATGCGTCTGCTCGGTGTCGGCGCGGGCCGACTCCGGCGTGGAGGGGTACGGCGGACAGACATCCAGCGGCAGGATGATGTCGGCGCCCAGCAGCGCCTCGGTCTGCATGACGCTCTCAGGCGTCATCTCGACCAGCTTGCCATCCAGATGCGAGCGGAAGGTGACACCAGCGTCCGTCACCTGGCGCAGCTTGCCAAGGCTGAACACCTGGAAGCCGCCACTATCCGTCAGGATGGGATGCGGCCAGCGCATGAAGCCGTGCAGTCCGCCGAAGCGCGCCACCAGCTCCGGGCCGGGACGCAGCAGCAGATGATAAGTATTCGAGAGGATGATGCTGGCCCCGATGGCCTCCAGATCATCTGGCCCGACGGCTTTGACGGTGGCGTGCGTGCCGACGGGCATGAAGACCGGCGTGCGGATGACGCCGTGTGGCGTGCGGATGACGCCCGCGCGCGCCCGCGAATCGGCGCTGCTGCTGACGATGCGAAAGCTGAGCGGCTGCCCCACGCGCAGGGGCGGCGTCTGTTCATCGCTGACAACTGGCTGGCTGACGGAATCCATGGATGCCCCTGCGCCTCTACAACCTCACTGGCCCGCGATCCGAGCCAACTGGAATGGTAGCACAAACGGGCAGGGCGACCGCGCTGACCTGCGCTGCGCATCCACCCTCGGCGGACGAGTCGAGGTCTGGCAATAGCGACCGCGCTTCGCCGCAACGCAAGCAGAGTAGCCGCGTATATGTCATAAAGAGACATAGATGAGCTAGACGAGTCGCGCGACGGAGCGCGTCCTCTCGCAGTGAAAGCGAGGTTGAAACCATGCGTATCTTCTTATCCCTCGCGTTTGGTGGTCTGGTTGTGGCATCCTTCATTTCCGCATTTGGTTGGGGCATCATATTTTGGCCCCTGGGCGTCGGCGCCGCTGCTGTCATCCTTATGTCAGTCAGTTGGCACACCTATCGCGCGATCCAGGCGCATCCAGCGAAAATGCGTCTGCGCGCCCTGAATCTGAAAGAGTCGATTGGCAGGCTCGAAGCGGCGGAGGGTATTCCGGTGGCCACCGACGGAAGCTGCTCTCAGTGCGGGGAGCCGCTGGCCGCCGAGGCGAAGTTCTGCGCCTACTGCGGCGCCCCCACCGTCCGATATGCCATGATCTGCCCGCAGTGCAGAACCCGCAACTTCGAGGATGCCATCTATTGCGCGGAATGCGGCGCTCCCCTGACGCCCGCGCTCGACGCAGCGGAAGCACAGGCGGCGCTCCCAGCGCCATCCAACGCGCAGTCGTCAGCGCATGCGCTATTTCCCGCGACTGCGACGCTGGTGGGCTATCTCCAGGATTTCCTGCAACTGCGTCACACGGATTGACCTGCTCTCAGCTGCCGCTGTGCTGGCGCATATACTCGATCACCTTGCGGTCGAGGCGTTTGTCGGCGGGATCGTGGGCCAGCCGCTCCTCCAGATTCTCGCGCGCGCCGTAGCGCTCCAGCGCCTCGTAGGTGGCCTGATCGTATGCGCCGCTGGTCGGCCCGGCGTAGTCGCCACTGCGCGCCAGCAGCGTCTGCACTTCAGTGGTCAGGTGGGCGTCGAGCGGCAGCAGGTCCTCGGGCGCGGGCTTGAAGAAGTAGAGCTCGTGCATCTCCAGCAGGCGAGCCAGCTCCTCGATGGGGCTGGTGTGGTCATCCACCCGCAGATCGATGAAGCGGTCGTTGAAGCCGCCGTAGCCGCCCGCCTCGCGCGCCACCACCAGCGCCGCCGACTGCATCCCACGGCTATCTCCGCCCGCCGCCTGCCCGGCCAGCAGCGCCGCCAGCAGTCGCCGCCAGAGCGGCCCCGCCGTGCGCTGGAAGGTGTCGGCGAGCGCCTGCACGGTGGCCTCGGAGACGAGGATGTTGCCCTGCGCGGCGAAGTCTGGCCCATGCAGGCCGCCCGCCCAGTGGAAGCAACTGGCTCCGGTGAAGGTAGCCGAGCGGCCGGTGGCGTCCACCATGCCCGCCTGGCGATGCTCCGCCTGCGGGTCGGCGCCGGTGAGCGTGTCGAGCGCATCGCGGGCCGAGGCGCCCGTGGCCATCAGCTCCAGCCCGCGCGGGCCATAGCTGGTGTTGGCCCAGGCCTGCGTGGCGACGGCGCCCACGCCTGCGCGCACCCACGGCACGACCGCGCCCACGCCAAGGAACTTCGACTGCACGGCGATGCCCAGATCGCCAGTCTGCGGGTCTCGCCCGACAATCGAGAAGGTGCTCACCAACCGCTCATGGCGCCGCTCACTCATCTGGCCCATCTGGCTCACCTCGTCTCTGCCTGATCACCACTGACGCACGCTGCGGCAGGCGGAACACGCTGGCCCGCCGCAGAGCCAGTGTATCATCCGGGGTCACGCTATGGGCCAGCCAACGCGACGCCGCCCACCAGAGTGCGACTGGTGGGCGGCGTCCACGCGAGGGAGTCCGACCTCCCGACTCAAGCGGCGCGGCGCCCTCGCGCCGCAGCGCTCATCCCCAGCGCCAGCAGCGCGACGAAGGGGGCGCCGAGAAGGATCACGAGCAGGATCACGAGCAGGGTCGCCATCCCAGTAGCGCCGCGCGCAAAGACGCCTACGCCTACGCCAACCATCAGCGCGAAATACCCCAGAAACAGCAGGCCAAAGAGGTCGTCCGCCATTGCGCGGCCTCCTTCACGGTCAGTTCAGCTTCTCTGCTCCATCACCTCATCCAAAATGGAACTGCAGGATCATCTGCCCGAACTGGCGCAGCACGTCCAAGAGAGGAAATCCAACAGCGCAGGAGCCTTCCGCGCTGTGAGAGGAAAAGGCGTCTGCATGCCAGGTAGACAGAACATATTCGACGCCTGGTGAGAGTATGCCGTAATGGGACGTCAAAGTCAAGGGTTTGGTATTTTCACTCAGAAACTCTAACTGATCTGGTCAGATTGCAGGGCATTGCGCTGAATGGAGCCTGGTGGGAGCCAGCTACGCGCCGGGCGTCGGATGGCGAGCGAAGAAGCCTCGCACGGCCTCAAAGTAGACGGCGGGCTGCTCGACATAGGTCATGTGGCCAGCCTCGGGGATGATGACCAACTCGCTGCCCGCGATGCCCGCGTGCATCTCGCGCGCGGCGCGTGGCGTGCAGGTGCGGTCGAGCTCCCCGCCGAGGATCAGCGTGGGGCGCTGAATCGCAGCAAGCTGGCCGTCGTACTCGATGGCGTACTCATGTGAGGCGAAGTAGGCCAACACGTCAGGCGCGTAGATCTCACGCCCCGTCTGCGCCTGCGTATACTGGCGATAGGCCTCGCTCTCGACGTTGGCGAAGTGGAACGGCATCTGCATGTCCATGATGCGCGCCACATCTTCCTGTGTGCGCGCGTGCGGCTCCAGCGCCCACGACTGTGTCACCTGCTCGCGCAGCGCCACTGGCTCGAACGCGGCCAAATTGCGCTCGATCTCTGGCGCGGTCTTCGTGAAGCTGGCTGTGCCGCTAGAGATGATATAGTGCGAGGCGCCGCCCTGCTCGATAGCGTGCGCCAGCGCGATAAACGCGCCAAATGAGTGTCCGAGCACGGCATAGCGCGGCAGGTTCAGCGTCGCCGCCAGCCGCGTCACATCCGCCGCGAAGACGCTCAGCGAGAGTGTCGCCGGGTCGACACGCTGCGAGCGCCCCTGCCCACGCTCATCCACATACAACAGGCGAAAGTTGTCGCCGAGCGAATCGAGCCAGGGCGACAGCTCGGTGTGATCCAGCCCCGGCCCGCCGTGCAGCACAAACAGCGGATAGCCCTGCGGCGAGCCCGCTTCGTGTACGAAGATATTGACGCCGTCGATCGCGATGTCCATGGGGTGACCTCGTGTGGGCAAGGCGCGAGCGACAGGTCGGCCGACTGCTAGCGGCCAACACGCTCGCAGGTGGCGACACATTCGATATGCGAGGTAAAAGGAAACATATCGACTGGCTGCACGGTCGTCAGCCAGTAGCCGTGGTCAGCGAGGAGGCGCAGGTCGCGCGCCAGCGTGGAAGGATCGCACGACACATAGACGATGGTGCGCGGCCCCAGTCCGGCCAGCTCGATCAGCGCGCGCGGCAGGCAGCCTGAGCGCGGCGGATCGACCAGCGCGATGTCCACACGCTCGCGCAGGCGGCGCATCTGGCCCACGACACGCTCCAGCAACCCTTCTTCGGAGGTGATATTGTCGATGCCGTTGAGCGTGGCGCTCTGGCGCGCGTCGGCGATGGCGCTGGGCTGTGACTCGATGGCTCTGACCGCCTTGACCCGGTCAGAGAGGAAGATCGAGAACAGCCCCGCGCCGCTGTAGCCATCCAGCGCGATGTCGCCAGGCTGCGGCTTGAGCGCCGCCAGGGCCTGCTCGACCAGCACGGGCGTCTGCGTCGGGTTGACCTGGAAGAACGAGCCAGCCGAGATGCGGAACATGCGGTTCATCACCCGCTCGTGGACGAAGTCCTGGCCAGCGATGATGCGCCCGCGCCCACCAGGCAGCCCCAGAATGACCACGCCTGCCAGCATCGGCAGGGCGTCGAGCAGGGCGCCCGCCACCACGTCTGGCCCGCCATCTTCGGCAAAGGGAGCGCCGGGCCGCGCCTCGATAGTCAGCAGCGCGGTGGGGCCATGACGATACGTATGGCTGCCCGCCAGCGAGAGCGGCCCCGACGACTGCGCGCCCGGAGCGCCTACCGCGACGCGCAGCGTGAAGCGCTCGGTGTAGTCATGCGCGTGGCCGCCCCAGTGCGTCTGCATCCAGGCGCGCGTCATCTGGTAGAGCGTGTCGAGTTGCGGGTGCACGATGGGGCATGCTGGCATATCGAGGGTATCGTGGCTCTCCGTCCGCCGGAAGCCGATAGCGCCTTCGGGCGAGACGGAGAACTGCGCCACGGTACGATAGCGCCAGGGGTCGGCCTCTTCGGGCATGCCAATCGTCGGCAAGACCTGCGCCTCAGTGAATTTGCCGATGCGCATGAGCAACTGCGAGACGATGCGCGCCTTCCATTGGAGCTGCGCGGGATAGGCGAGGTGTTGCCATTGGAAGCCACCCGAATCAGCTAACTCCGGGTAGCGCGGCTCGACCCGCTCTTCGGACGGGCGTAGCACCTCGATCAGCGTGGCGCGCGCATAGTTCGAGCGCTCGCGCTGGAGTTGCGCGCGCACCAACTCGCCCGGCAGCCCACCAGGCACGAAGACAGCGCGCCGATCATAGCGGCCCACGGCATCGCCACCATAGGCGAGATCGGTCAACTCCAGCTCGATGATCTCGCCCGGCGCAGCATACGGCTCGGGGGCGCGCAGGGTGGTGGGCGGCGCCTGAGGGCGGGCGCCGTTCTGGCTGCCGTGGTTTTGCCCGCTGGCGTTGGTCTCGTCCTGCATACACCTAATCCCCACACCCCAGGCGCCATGTCGCATTGCGAGCATTCCACCTGCGCAGTTCCTGTTAGCCTATTCACGACATTTTAACACACCAGCGCTCTCAAGCCCGCTGCGGCTGCCATTTTGCCTGCAATCGCCGCCTGCCCCTCTCGTTTCCAGCGCCAAAATACGTAGCGCGAGCGCGGGCCGGGGTCGCCATTCGTCTGACACTAATGAGGCTCGCAGCGGCGCCATGCAGTACACTGATGAGCAGGAGCAGCGCGGCGCTGTTAACAATGGCGCTTGCCAGGCGTCAACAAAAGCAGGCGCAGACTGTGATGCGCATCACAGCGCCGCGCCGCTGCGCTGCGTCACACTGGCAGGCAAGGGTAGCGCAGCAGGGTCGCGCATGCCCACTGGCCGTAGAGCGGCCAGGGTGGATGAGAGAACAGGAGGCGCCGACGCGATGGATCATGACGCCAGGCATGCAGAGCGCTTGTCGGCCCCCGCAACCGCGACACAACGCGATGCCGAGACCATCACAGCCTCGGCGGCGCCAGACGCGGGG
The DNA here is from genome assembly GCA_036258195.1 of Ktedonobacterales bacterium. Taxonomy (GTDB): domain Bacteria; phylum Chloroflexota; class Ktedonobacteria; order Ktedonobacterales; family JADMIN01; genus JAKAIY01. The sequence continues at coordinate 117 of DATAED010000483.1, read as the reverse complement.
AAGCGCTCGCCCGCATCCGCCGCTCAGATCAGCGGGGAGCATGACAGCGCCGCCGCAGATCGGCTCATCCTCGACGCGGGCGACCATCCCACAGTAGCCCATCAGTCCTGGCTCAAG
>DATAED010000482.1:0-2643 GCA_036258195.1 Ktedonobacterales bacterium | reverse complement strand
CCCTCTCCTGTGGGAGAGGGGTTGGGGGTGAGGTCGTAGCCTGCTCGAATGGAAAGGCGCGAGTGAGATGACACGAGGCTTCACTGCTGACGACGTGCTGGCGATTCAACTCACCGACGACCCGCAGATTTCTCCCGATGGCGCACACATCGCCTTCGTGCGTGCGGAGATCGACCGCAACCGCTACGAGTATCACCACTCCATCTGGCTGGCGCCGACCAAGGGTGGCGAGCCGCGCCGTCTGACCAACGGGCCGGGCGACTCGTCGCCGCGCTGGTCGCCGGATGGCCGCACGCTGGCCTTCCTGCGCGGGCCTGCCGCGCCCGCCCAGCCCAAGACACGCGAGGAGCGCGACGCAGGCAAGACCCAGGCGCAGCTCTGGCTGCTGCCGCTGGAGGGTGGCGAGCCGCGCCAGCTCACCTCGCTGCGACACGGCGCGGGCGCGGCGGTCTGGGCGCCCGATGGTGGCTCCATCGCCTTCGCTGCACAGACGGGGCATGCCGACGACGAGGCGGTGGATGACGCCGCCCTCGACGACAAGACCTTCCCGCGTGTGCGCACGATCGACCAGCTCTGGCACAAGCTCGACGGCGAGGGCTACATCTACGAGCTGCGCTCGCATCTCTTCAGCGTGCCCGTGGGCGGCGGCGAGCCACGCCAGCTCACCGATGGCGACTGGAACGACGGCGAGGTCAGCTGGTCGCCGGAAGGCCGCACGCTGGCCTTCACCTCCGACCGCAACGCCGAGCGCTGGACGTGGCCTGCCTCCTCCGTCTGGACACTCGATCTGGTCGGCGGCGCGCTCAAGCGGCTGACCGACGAGGCGCTGGGCGCGGGCGCGCCGAGTTGGTCGCCTGATGGCAAGCAGATCGCGTTCGTCGGCTCGCCACGGCGCGGCGGCTTTGGTCACTCCGACCTCTATGTCGTCGCGGCGGATCAGGCGGAGCCGGGGCAGCGACAGCTCAGCGCCGACTTCACCCCTGACTGCTCAGATAGCTGCATCGACGACCAGCGCGCGCACGGTGTGCATCATCTGGGCTGGAGCGCCGATAACCACGACATCCTGCTGCTGGCTTCGGCGCGTGGCTCGACCCACGTCTACGCCTTCCCCGCCGATGGCGCCAGCCAGCCGCGCCAGCTCACGAGCGGCGACATCCACGTCTATGCCTTCACGGAGGATCGCGCGGCGCAGACGCTGGCGCTGGCCATCGCGACGCCACGCATCCCCGGCGACATCTTCACACAGTCGCTGGCCGCGAATGCCGACGCCGCACCGCGCCGCCTGACGGAGGTCAACGCCGCGCTGCTGGCCGAGGTGGAGATTGCCGAGCCGGAGGAGTTCACGTACACGGGGGCCGATGGCTGGGAGCTGCAAGGCTGGACACTGCGCCCACCGCAATCCGACCGCGAGCACAAGCTGCCGACCATCCTGGAGGTGCATGGCGGGCCAGCCGCGATGTACGGCCACAGCTTCTTCCTGGAGTTCCAACTGCTGGCGGCGCGCGGCTACGCGGTGGTGTATGTCAACCCGCGCGGCAGCACCGGCTACGGGCGCACGTTCACCAGCGCCGTCATCAAAGACTGGGGCGGCAAGGACTTTGACGACATCATGGCCGGGCTGGACGCCGCCATCGCGCGCGGTGGCATCGATCCAGAGCGCGTGGGCATCGCGGGCGGCAGCTATGGCGGCTTCATGACCAACTGGGCGCTGGGCCACAGCGACCGCTTCAAGGCGGGCGTGACGATGCGCTGCGTATCCAACATGGCGACGATGTTCGGCGTGAGCGACGTCGGTTGGTCGCTGGCCATCGACGAGCTGGACGCGACGCCGTGGGATGACCTCGACGCGCTAATGCGCTTCTCACCGATCAGCTACGTCAAGAACATCCATGCGCCGCTGCTGATCCTGCACAGCGACAACGATCTGCGTTGCCCGCTGGAGCAGGGCCAACAGGTCTATAGCGCGCTGAAATTCCTGGGCCAGACGACGCGCCTGGTGATCTTCGAGGGGCAATCGCACGACCTCTCGCGCAATGGCCACCCGCGCTCGCGTGTGCGCCGCCTCAACGAGATCGTCGGCTGGTTCGAGCAGTACATCCCGGCGTGACGACCTCTCCCCCTGTCTCTCTGCTGTGGCGAGCGGAACCTCTCCCCCTCGGAGCAGGACAGCGGGAGAGGTTCCGCTCGCCTCTACGCCCGCAGGGCCAGCCGCTGCCAGGCCGCGCGCACAGCCGTGCCGTAGAGGCGCGGGTGCTGCATGAACATGCCGCGCGCCATGGCGAAGAAGGCTTTGTCCATGCCGATGATGGGCGTCTCCAGCAGGGCGGCGCGCACCGCGCGATTGCCCTCCGGCGAGGCCATGATGCGCACCAGTGTTTGCAGGTCGGCGTTCGAGGTCATGTGATCGAGGGCGAAGCGAATCCAGTCCTCGATCTGGAGGTAGGGGCCGAGCCGCCCAGCCTGCGGCAGCGTGCGCAGGTACGTCTTGACGCCTGCGGGCGAGCCGTTCAGCAGCTCCTGCGCCACCGCCTGCGCCGCCAGCCGCCCGCTGATCAGCGCGGGATAGATGCCGCCGCCGGTGGCCGCGCCGCACAGCCCCGCCGCGTCGCCCAGCAGCAGCGCCCGCCCGCGCTCGTCGTCGCG
>DATAED010000481.1:0-3224 GCA_036258195.1 Ktedonobacterales bacterium | reverse complement strand
ACCTACCTGGCCGACGGCTTCCGCCAGATCAGCGTCGGTGGCACGCCGCTCTTCCCCATCTGGGTGGATGTCGCGGTGCTGGCTGGCTGGGGAATCGTCTGCACGGCGCTGGCGGCGCGCTTCTTCAAGTGGGAGTAGCCTAAGCGCCTCCTCCCCAAACCCCTCTCCTGCCACAGCGGGAGAGGGGCTTTTCGGCGTATGGCGGGCGGCGTGCTATGCTGCGTGCATGCCTGAGATTCATCGCATCGGCGTCATCTCCGATACACACCTGCCAGCGCGTGGGGCGCGCATCCCCGATGCTGCGCTGCGCCACTTCGAGTCTGTGGAGCTGATCATCCACGCAGGCGACCATTCGACCCGCGCCGCGATTGACCAGCTCTCGGCTTATGCGCCAGTCGAAGGGGTGCAGGGCAACGTCGAAGATGATGAGATCGTTTTCATGCTGCCCCTCAAGCGCGAGTTGGTAGTGGGCGGCTGCGCTATCGGCGTCGTCCACATCCTGGGCGACCGCGCCGACTATGCGCGAACCGCGCGGCTCCGTTTTCCTGCGGCGCGGGTGGTCATCTTCGGCCACAGCCACATCCCCTGGCTGGAGGATCACGACGGCCTGCTACTGCTGAATCCCGGCAGCGCCACCGACCGCCGCCGCCAGCCGCACTGCTCCATCGCACTGCTCACCATCACCGATGGCCAGCCTAGCGCCGAGATCATCGCGTTGCCCCAGGCCGAGCGCTGATCAGCGGCTGACGGGCCGCTTTGTTCCCGCCAATCAGGCGCCAATTTCTCTCTAATATCCCCCTTGCATCATCCTCTTTTCTCAGGTACGCTTGCCTTTGTTGTGGCGCACGCATGCTCTAGCGCGTCGCCGAACGTTCACGCATGCAGGCATCGTGCGACGCAAGGAAGAGGCGGCAATGGCGCTCGCAACGCCAATGCAGCGGAGGATGAACCCGTAGCGCGGTGGTTCTCGTGGTCGAGAACCTTGCTCAGAGAGTGAGCGAACTCCATGCAGCGACACTCGCACCGGAAGCAGTGGACTTGGGCGCTCGGTTGGCCAGCCCGCGTCGCGATTGTCATCGTGGCGATCGTGGCGGTGGGCGCGACGCTGGTGGCGCGGCAGGCGCCGACGGCCTTTGCGGCCAGCCACCAGTATGATGAGTTCTGGGGGAATAGCACGGCTCCGGCCTTCGCCTCGTGGACATCGAATGGCGTGACGGCCAGCGCACACGCTGGCGCGACCACCCTGCAACTGACGCCCAGCAAGACGGCGCTGACCTGCGCTTCGGGCGACATCGATGGCGGCGCCGCCAGCTTCGACAGCGCCTCTGGCCTGTGCGCCGGAACTGACCCGATGGCGCCCGGCAGTTACGGCAATGGGTTGAACTACTACAACGGCGGCTCCTTCTACTTCGGCACGTTCCTCTCGCCCGTGCACACGACGGCGGCGCCGATCAATCACGTCATCGCCTCGTGGAATGCGACGACGCCCGATGGCACATGGATGGAGATTCACATTCGTGTGTTGCAGGGCCAGGGCTGGACGCACTGGTATATCCTGCCCATCTGGGCTAGCGATTTCAGCGCGATCCACCGGCACAGCGTCAACGGGCAGGGCGATACGTCTGGCGGCGTGGCCACCGACACGTTCTACACGAAGCCCGGGCAGGTCGCCTCGGCCTACCAGCTCAGCCTGACGCTCTTCTCCACATCGTCGAGCCTCAGCCCGTTGGTGCGCTCCATCGACGCCATCGCGTCGTATGACGGCTCGCAGTTCCAGTCCATGCCTGCCGACCCCTCCGTCTGGGGGACGAATCTGCCAGTGCCGCAGCGCTCGCAGATGCTGCCCCAGTATCAGGGGCTTGGCTATGGCGGCGGCGGCGAGGTGTGGTGCAGTCCGACCTCGACCAGCATGGTGATGGCCTACTGGTCGAATGTGCTGGGGCAGTCGGATCTCAACCAGACGGTACCAGCGGCCGCGCAGGGCACGTATGACTTCGCCTATGGCGGCACGGGCAACTGGCCCTTCAACACTGCCTACGCTGCCAGCTACGGCCTGACATCCTTCGTGACGCGCATGACGAGCATGAGCCAGGTGGAGCAGTGGATCAAGGCGGGCGTGCCGATCGTCATCAGCGTGGCCTTCAACAACGGCCAACTGCCGGGCGAGCCGGTCAAGAACTCGCCAGGGCACCTGATGGTGATTCGTGGCTTCACCACCACAGGCGATGTCATCACCAACGATCCGGCGGCTGCGACCGATGCTCAGGTGCAGATCGTCTACAACCGCTCTGACCTGGAAACGGTCTGGCAAACCAGCTCCAACGGCACGGCCTACGTGATCTATCCCCAGGGCTGGGCGACCCCGACCGTGGACGCGGCGGGGAGCTGGTAGCGACGCGGCCCCTACCTCCAACCCCTCCCCCGCCACGGCGGGAGAGGGGCGCCAAGAGCAAGCCAAGAGCAAAAGGAGTGTTGCAAGATGCGATCCAAACGCTTCGTCCCACTGGCCGCCAGCGTGGCGCTGGCGACAACTCTCATCGCGGGAGCGCTGGTAGCGCCATGGGGCGCACGGCCTGCGCAGGCCGCGCCGAGCGGCGAGTTGGCCAGCGCCTTCGCCAGCGCCGCGCAGCGGTACGGCGTGCCGCAGCAACTGCTGATGGCCATCTCCTACTCGGAGACGCACTGGAACGCCCATCTGGCGACCACGGTGGCCAATGGCGACAGCGGCTCCAGCGAGAGTGTCTACGGGCCGATGTCGCTCTATCTCGGCCCCGACGGCTCTGGAACGGTCGCCCAGGCGGCGGCTGACCTGGGCGTCAGCGTCGCGCAGGTCGAGACCGATCCCGCGACCAACATCGCCGGAGCGGCTGCCGTGCTGGTGGACGACAGCAAGACGACCAACAACGGCAATAAGCCGCCGTCAACCGATGTCAACCAGTGGTATGGCGCGGTGGCGAAGTATGTGGGCGACGATCTGTACGAGCCGGCCAAGTGGTTCGCCAACAACGTCTATGCGCTCATGCAGAGCGGTGTCTCTGACGTGGCGACGGACGGCGAGCGCCTGAGCGTGCCAGCGCAGGCGGTCAACCCGGCGACCAGCCAGATCAACATCCTCAATCTGACGCATCTGCAGCCGGGGCCAAGCGACTACCCGCTCACCAATGAGTGGATTCCCTCAGGCGGCAAGCACTACGGCTCTTCCAACCGCCCCAAGAACGGGCTGT
>DATAED010000480.1:0-19067 GCA_036258195.1 Ktedonobacterales bacterium | reverse complement strand
GATGACGCCTGCCAGCATCGTCTCGGCGCCGACGCGCGTGGCCCGCATGCGCAGCGCGCCCGTCTGATTGATGGTCGCGCCGATCAGCGCATCGCCCGCGCGCTTCTCCACCGGCAGGCTCTCGCCCGTCAGCATCGACTCATCCACCGAGGACTCGCCAGAGAGCGTCACGCCATCGGTGGGAATCTTCTCGCCGGGGCGCACAGCCAGCGTGTCGCCCGTCACGATCTGCTCCGCCGGGATGTCCAGCTCGCGCCCATCGCGGATGACGTGGGCGACCGTCGCGCGCAGCCCCATCAGCTTCGAGATGGCCTCGCTGGTCTGGCCCTTGGCGCGCGCCTCCAGATACTTGCCCAGGTAGATCAGTGTGATGATCAGCGCGGTCGTGTCGTAGAAGGTCGTCCCGCCGACGACCTGCGGCCAGATGGTCGCCACCACGCTCATCAGGAAGGCCGCCGTCGAGCCGAGGCTGACCAGCAGGTCCATATTCGCGCCGAAGTGCCGCAGCACGCGCAGCGAGGTCTGGTGGAACTCCCAGCCGACGTAGCCCCACACGGGCGCCGTCAGCGCCAGCAGCAGGATGTTCTCGCCCGGGAAGGCGTTCATGAAGAACATCGAGAGGATGACGACGGGGATGGTCAATGCCACGCCCAGCGCCAGCTTATTGCGCCGGCGCCGCAGGTCGGCGCGTCGGCGCTCGTGGAGCTGCGCGGTCGCGGAGCCACTCTCCGGCGTCGGCGGCGTCTCTGGTGGCGCGGCGACAGGCTCCGCAGCGGGCGCAGCCTCCGCCACGACGGGCGCGCTATGGGCGGTCGCCAGGCTGATCGGCGCGGCGCTATAGCCCACTGCGCTGACCTTCTGAATCAGGTCATCGACGTTGACCTGCGCGGCGTCGTAGCTGACGGTGGCGCGCTCGGTGGCCAGATTGACATTGGCCTCGGACACGCCGGGCAGCTTCTTCAGACCTTTCTCGATGCGCATCGCGCAGGATGCGCAGGTCATGCCTTCGAGCGCCAGCGTCGCCCTCGTCACTGCCGCAGTTGGCGCCGCTAGCGTCTCTGACGCTGCGGTTTGCTCCTCTATCTGAGCCACCGTGCGTTCTCCTCCCCATGTGGCGGTGTCGTACCCACAGCGCCCATGTTAGCGATTGCCAGCGAGGTTGTAGAGCTGCATCAGCTCGTCGATGACGGCCTGCTCGCGCCCCTCGCGGATGCCCTCCGGCACGCAGCCGTGCAGGTGATTCTCCAGGATGACGGCTTCCAGCTTCTCGATGGACTTGCGCACGGCATAGGTCTGCCGCAGGATGTCCACGCAATACTGGTCTTCCTCCACCATCTTGCGAATGCCGCCGAGATGCCCTTCGATATAGTTCAGTCGCTTGATGACGTCGCTCTTATCAGCGCGCATTGTGTTCGCTCCTCCCTGGCACCCCTACCCCCTGGGTAGGGGTACGAACACATCATAGCACAGCGCGCAAGGGTAGAGGCAAGTGCGCGCGCTCAGTATTTCTCCACAGGGTTGGGGCAGGAGTTCCAAAACCATGTGGAAAACTGGGCAGGGGCAGACAGGAGAACGCGAGGAGACGCCAAGCTGTCCGTGTCTGGCTGCGCTCGACGATTTGGCGGCCAGGCGGCAGCTCGCAGCCGCGCCTGGCCGCCACGCGAACGCTTATGAGCAGCGCGCGATGAGCGCCTGCGCAACGCTGTCCGCATTGGGATAGTAGCCGGCCGCCCAGTATCCGCCTGCTCCGTCCGCCGTGATCGCGTCGAGGCTGGAATGCGTCACGCCCTGAGGTGTGGGGCTTTCGGCCAGGCTCCATGTGGCGCCGTTCCATCGCTCGACAACGCCAATCTGGGCGCTGCCCTCAGCGCCAGTCTGGTGATATCCCACTGCGCGCACATCGCGCGCCCCTGTGGCCGCGACGCCTGAGAGCGAGCCCCATTCATCTGGGCTGGGGGAGACTGTCCACGAGGCTCCATTCCAGTGAGTGATCAGCGTGCGAATGGTGTGGTCACTGGCGGTGTATTCGCCGACCGCCCAGGCGTTCGTTGTGGAGAGCGCCACCACGCCCTTCACTTCGCCTGCCAATGCCCCAGCGGGCAGCGTCGGGCTGGCGACGAACCGCCAGGCGCTCCCGTCCCAGCGCTCGATCAGCGGTTGAAAGTAGCCGCGCCCGCCGTCGGAAGGAACGCCATAACGAACAGAGCCGACGGCCCAAACCTGATTCGACGCAGGGACAGCGCCGAGCGCGTCAAGGCTGGCAGCGGTCGCGCCCTCTGGCAGTGAGGTGGTTGCGACGCGCCACGCTGAACCGTCCCAGCGCTCGATCAGTGGCTGTGGGCTGAAACCCAGACCATTGTAGTAGCCAGCCGCCCACACGCTGTTCGCCGATTGTACCGCTACACCGTTGAATGCGCTGTTGGTTTGGCCCGGAATGGGTGCAGAAACGATGCTCCATTGCGCCCCATTCCAGTGTTCGACCATCAACCACTGGAGGCTGGACACAGGAGAATACTTGACGCCTACCGCCCAGGCATCCTGAGCTGACACCGCCGCGACACTGTTCAGGATGCCAGCGCCGGGGTTAGCGACGGCGCTCCAGGCTGAGCCGTCCCAACGCTCGATCAGGCTCGCCGCGAGCGTATTCCCGTTGCCAGCGACACTCTCTCCGACTGCCCATGCGTTTGCTGGCGAGAGCGCACTGATCCCGGTCAGTCGGCTCGACGCGAGTTGAGTGGCGGAACCTGGAATGATCCGCCAGGTTGTACAGGCTGGACGAGCGGTCGCCGTTGGAGTGGGTGAGCCACCGCCGCCTGTGGTGGTCGATCCACAGGCCGCCAGAGTGAATGTCAGCGCCGCCACCATCAGCGCGACCTTGATTGTTCGCCGCCACATGCCGTTGATTCCTTCCTCGATGACCCTTCGTGTGGCTGGCGGCTGATGCCACCGCGCCGCCACGGTTGGCGTTAGCGCGGCGGCGCGTGAGGGCGCTCCACGCCGCCTTGAAGGGCAAGCGACTGGGCTATTTCCTGAGACACCATGGCGCGCCGCGCTCACATCTCGCTCACTGGTCGGCGTCAGCGTGTCACAGGTGGTTCTCGAACGGCGCACGTACAGGACAATTGACCACTTACGCCGGGCGGCGCATGGTCATCTCGTCGTAGGGTTTGCCCTGGTAGATGAAGGGTTTGAGCGGGCCGGGGACGAAGCCCGCGCGCGTGTAGACCGTGATGGCGCGCTGGTTGAAAGTAGCGACGGTCAGGCTGAAGGTGCGCGGCGCGTAGCGGGCGCGCGCCAGCTCCAGTCCCTCCAGCAGATAGGGCAGGCCGAAGCCGTGGCCGTTCAGGTCGGGCCGTAGCCCCACGCCGATCTCCACATCGCCCGCGCGATGCTGCATCGAGAAGACGCCGATCAGGGGATCGCGGTCGAGCGCCACCGCGTAATAGGAGACGCCCGCCGCAGCAGACAGCGGGCCGCGCAGCAGTGTGGCGATCAGCAGTGGCTCCAGCGCGAGGTTGTACATGGCGTACTCGCCGGGGTAGCGCCAGCGATGGGCGGCCAGCGCATCGCGCAGGCCCATCGGGCGAAACTGGAACCGCTGGTCGCGTCCAGCCGCCACCACGCTCATCACGTGCAAGCCCCCTGTTCGCCACATCCGCCGGATCTTCTCACTCGCCGCGGTCGTGCGCCGCCCACGGATCACCGCTCTCTGGTTCGACAGGGCGGGCCTGCGACGCCAGCAGGAAGTCGGGTCGCGCATCCAGCAGGCGCGTGAACGCCGCGACCACCTCTGGATCAAATGCCGTCCCGGCGCTCTCCAGCAGGCGCGCGCGCGCCTCCGTCACCGACATCGCCGCTTTGTAGGGGCGCGGCGTGGTGATAACGTCGAAGACATCGGCGACACTCAACAGGCGCGCGCCCAGCGGGATCGCCGCGCCCGCCAGCCCATTCGGGTAGCCCTGGCCATCCCAGCGCTCGTGATGGCTCAGCACGGCGTCGAGGATGCCATCGGGCATGTCGAAGGCCCACAGCAGTTGCGCCGCCATCACCGGGTGTCGCTCGATCAGGTCGCGCTCAGACTGCGAGAGCGCGGCTGGCTTCAGCAGCACCTCGTTATGCACCCACGTCTTGCCGAGGTCATGCACCAGCCCGGCCAGCGCCAGCTCGCGCGCGGCGGCGCGTGGCCAGCCCATGAAGCGCGCCAGCCGGTTCACATAGATGCCAACGCGCCGACAGTGCTCGTACGTCACCTGGTCGCGCGCGCGGATGCTGTCCGCCAGCTCCACGATGACGTGTCGGGTATGGCGCCGCGTGCCGGGTACTGCGTCCATGATGGGGATCATGCTCGCTACATCCTTCCAACACACGCCCTGTCATCGCGTCGCGGGGCGCCCCACCTGGCGTCCCGCGCGTTGCCTGTCTGTGTAACGCACGACCAGCGCCAAACCTTACCGTGTGGCGGCAAAAGCGCTACTCGCCAGCAGGCTCAGCGGGCCAGCGCGCCCAGCAGCGGGGCGAGGAACTTTCCGGTGTAGCTCGTCGGGTGGGCTGCTATCGCCTCTGGCGTGCCCTCGGCGATCACCTCGCCCCCACGCTCGCCGCCATCCTGCCCCAGGTCAATGAGCCAGTCGGCGGCTTTGATGATGTCGAGGTTGTGCTCGATCACCACCACCGTGTTCCCGGCGTCCACCAGGCGCTGCAAGACCGCCAGCAGCCGCTCCACATCGGCGAAATGCAGTCCCGTCGTCGGCTCATCCAGGATGTACATCGTGCGGCCCGTGGCGCGACGCGACAGCTCCGTCGCCAGCTTGATGCGCTGGGCCTCGCCGCCAGAGAGCGTCGTGGCGGGCTGCCCCAGGTGGATGTACCCCAGCCCCACATCTTCGAGCGTGGCCAGCTTGTTCCTGAGGCTGGGAATCGACTCGAAGAACTCCAGCGCCTCGCTGACGGTCATATCCAGCACATCGGCGATGGTCTTGCCCTTGAACGTAATCTCCAGCGCCTCACGATTGTAGCGCTTGCCTTTGCAGGTCTCGCAGGTCACGTAGACATCTGGCAGGAAGTTCATTTCGATGGTCAGGATGCCCTCGCCCTTGCAGACCTCGCAGCGCCCGCCCTTCACATTGAAGGAGAAGCGGCCCGGCTGATAGCCGCGCAGCCGCGCCTCTGGCGCCTGGGCGAACAGCTCGCGGATGGTCGTGAAGGCGCCGGTGTAGGTGGCAGGATTCGAGCGCGGTGTGCGCCCAATCGGCGACTGGTCGATGTCGATCACCTTATCCAGCGCGTCGATCCCGTCGATGCCGCCGTGCAGGCCGGGCCGCTCGTGGGCGCGATTGAGCGTCAGGGCCAGCCGCTTGTAGAGGATCTCGTTGATGAGCGTGCTCTTGCCAGAGCCAGAGACGCCCGTCACCACCACCAGTTCGCCCAACGGAATCGAGACATCGATGCCCTTCAGGTTGTTCTCGCGCGCATCGCGAATCGTCAGGCGCCGACCGTTGCCCTCGCGCCGCTGCGTAGGGGCGGGGATGCGCCGCTTGCCAGAGAGGAACTGGCCCGTCAGCGACTCTGGATGCGCCTTGATCTGCTCCAGCGTACCCTCGGCCACGATGTAGCCGCCATGCTCGCCCGCGCCCGGCCCCATGTCGATGATGTAGTCCGCCGCGTGCATGGTGTCCTCGTCGTGCTCCACCACCAGCACCGTGTTGCCCAGATCGCGCAGGCGGGTCAGCGTCTGGATCAGCCGCGCATTGTCGCGCTGGTGCAGGCCGATGCTCGGCTCATCCAGGATGTAGAGCACGCCCATCAGACTGGAGCCAATCTGCGTCGCCAGCCGGATGCGCTGCGCCTCGCCGCCAGAGAGCGAGGTGGCGCTGCGGCTCAGCGTCAGGTAGTCCAGCCCGACATCCACCAGGAAGCCCAGCCGCGCCTTGATCTCCTTCACCACCTGCCGCGCGATGGTCATCTCGCGCGAGGTCAGCGTCGGCGCATCGGCGAAGTCCGGGCCGCCGGGCGCCAGCAGCCGCAGCCCGCCGCGCGCGATGGCCTGCTTGCCGTTCTGGCTGGCCTTGCCGTTCGCGCCGTTACGCCCGTTCGACCCGTTCGCATAGGCCAGCGGCGCCTCGTCATCGGGCGACATGGTGATGGCATCGAAGAAGCGCAGCGCCGTGATGATCGAGAAGCCTGTCACTTCCGAGATGTTGCGCCCGCCGACCGTCACCGCCAGAATCTCCGGCTTGAGCCGCGCGCCCTTGCAGGTGGGGCAGAGCCGCGCCGACATGTACTGCTCGATCTCCTCGCGGCCACCCTCTGAGGCGTCGCGATAGCGCCGCTCCAGATTGGGGATGACACCCTCGAAGGTCGTGCGATGGGTGCGCCGCACGCCCTGCCGGTTGGTGTACGAGAACGAAATCTCGCCCGGCGCGCCATAGAGCACGAGCCGCTGCGCCGACTCCGGCAGATCCTTCCACGGCATATCCAGGCTGAAGTGATGCTGATCGGCCACTGCGCCGAGTTGCTTGGCATACCACGCGCTGACGCCCGCCAGCCGCGTCCACGGCAGGATTGCCCCCTCATTGATGCTGAGGTCGGGGTTGGTGACGACCAGCTCGGCGTCTACCTCCAGCTTCGTGCCGAGACCGGTACAGTCCGGGCAGGCGCCGTAGGGGCTGTTGAACGAGAAACTGCGCGGCGCGATCTCTTCCAGGCTGATGCCGCAGTAGACGCAGGCAAACCGCTCGGAGTACAGCGTCTCCTCGCCGCCGATGACCGAGACGAGGATGATGCCGCTGCCCAGCTTGAGCGTCGTCTCCACGGAGTCGGTGACACGCTGGCGCTGGCTGGCCTCCGGATCGCCTGTCGCCTCGGCGCTGTGCGGCGTGGCGTAGCTGACGCTGGCCTCGGCCACCCGCCGCTCGCTCTCCACGGCTTGTTCTGCCTCATGCCGGATGACGAGCCGATCCACGACCACCTCGATGGTGTGCTGCTTGTACTTGTCCAGCTCGATAGTCTCGCTGAGGTCGCGCACCTCACCATCCACGCGCACACGCACGTAGCCCGCGCGGCGCATCTCCTCGAAGACCTGCCGATACTCGCCCTTGCGCCCGCGCACCAGCGGGGCCAGCAGCATCAGCCGCGTGCCATCGGGCTTATCAATGACGGCGTCCACCATCTGCTGGACCGTCTGCTGGCTAACCTCGCGCCCGCAGTTCGGGCAGTGCGGATGCCCCACCCGCGCGAAGAGCAGGCGCAGATAGTCGTACACCTCGGTGACGGTGCCAACGGTCGAGCGCGGGTTGCGCGACGTGCTCTTCTGGTCGATGGAGATGGCTGGCGAGAGGCCATCGATGTGATCGAGATCGGGCTTTTCGAGCTGCCCGAGGAACTGGCGCGCGTAGGAGGAGAGCGACTCGACGTAACGACGCTGCCCCTCGGCGAAGATGGTGTCGAAGGCAAGGCTGCTCTTACCTGAGCCAGAGAGTCCGGTGATGACGACGAGCTTATCGCGGGGAATCGTGACATCGATATTCTTCAGATTATGCTCGCGCGCGCCACGCACCGAGATATGATCAAGCGGCATGGGTTCAGCTTTCTCCGGTCTCACAATCGCGTGTCAGACGCCCCCGCGACGTTGCGATCGGCGCGTCCTACGAACACATGCGCTGGCAGGGATAGTCCCCTCAGTATAGAACGTCTGTACGACATCGTCAAGCAGGCGTGTCGTCTTTTGTCCCCCTGTGCGACCACCCACGGACAGCCACGGACACGCTCATAGATTGTATCGAAGCGACGCCGCGCCGCCCAATCAAACGCCCAAAAAGACATCCAGCAGGCGCCCAGAATGGGCTAGGCTGAGTAGCCCAAGATGTCTGGTTGTATGGGCGAATTGGCGGTTGTAGCCGCGCCGGAAATCCGATGCGTAACATATTCCTTTTGTGCAGAGAGAAAACGGAAACCATGAGGGTACGTGGAGCCGCTGTGACACGCCTCACCATCCGCGCGGTCGTTTGCCCGCTATACTGGTGGAAGGTCGCGGGTTGCGAGATCGAAGGAGCCGCAAGATGCGCCGCACATGTCGCGTCATTATCCTCATCGTCCTCTGCGCCACGCTGCTCGTGATCGGCAGTGGCGCGCTGGCCTTCAATGCGCGCATCGCCAATCACTTCGGCTATGCGCTCCCGGGAGACGCGGGCCTGCCCAGCCGCATCGCGTATGCTGGCCGCCACTATAGCTCAGCGGGCGACTGTTGGTCGTCGTCGCGGCTCCAGCGGGAAGGCGCGTGGCCGCTGCATGCCGTCTCGCAGCTCCCGACGCTGCTTGGCCCGGCGCATCCGGTGTTGAGCGCGCCGGTTCCACAGGGCATGACGTCCATGCTGCTATTGGTTCCTGCAGGGGCGTGCTATACCGCCTACTCCCTCGAAGGAGGGCCATAGTGTCGTGGAGCGCGGCGCGCAGCGTCAGCTTTCGTCGTGTTGCTGCTGGGAGCGGCGATACTGCTGGCGCAGACGATAGACACGGAAACGGGTGAGCAGGGCGCTGAGGGGATTGCGGTGGATCGGTGTCGGCTTGGCGGACGAAGGCCCTGCCTGGCGCCACTGCGTCGTGCGCTGCGGGCGAACCTGGCCCCGCCAGCCGACGAACATCCCGATGATGAAGACGATCAGCGCGGCCGCTCCGATGGCTCCGGTCAGCAGATCAGCGGCGCCATCGTAGAATGCCCAGCCAGTCGCGATCAGTGTGAGCGCGACACTCACCAGCAGCAGGAGCGGGCTGAGCGCGATGTGGATCGAGGGGAGCGAGCGAGTCGGGGGACGACGCATGGGACGTGGGCGGGCGCCCGGGCCACGCGGTTGTGGCTCGGACTCTTCCATCCGGTTGAGAATCTCTTCGATCTCGCGCTGATATCGGTTGGGCATGTTCACGACCCCCGTGGAGCAGTCCGCAGACACGACCGCGCCTGGGCGCATTCTTCCGCCTCGAACGTAGTATAGTCCACAGCTTTCACCGAGGGCAAGTAGCATCGTGCGCCCGGCCTCACGGGCGCATCACAGGCGAGCGCTGACGTCATCTCTCGCATCGTCATAGCAGCGACCCCCCCTGACCCCTCAATGTAGCGGCGCCGTTGGCAGCAATTGTAGCGCCAGCGCATGCAACATCGCCAGCTTCAATTTGAATAAGAACGTCAACTCGATCACGGCCAGCGCCAGCGCTAGCGAGAAGACCGGCAGCGCCTGTCGCCAGCGCTCGAAGCGACCGATGAACGGGCTGAAGCTGAGCAGGAAGACCAGATTCACCAGCGTCAGCGCCAGCGCCAGCCCCGCCGAGCTGAGGAGCGCGATGGGATAGAGCAGCCAACCCATCTGTGAGCCGACAGCAAGGAAGGCGAGTAGCAAGAGTGGTACCACAACGCCCACCTGCGCGAAGGAGCGGAACGAAGCGCGCACATCCTCTGAGCGCCACAGCAAGCTGTTCGCCACCGGCGTGATGAAGGCGACCATTGCCACGCCTGCGCCCAGTCCCGTCGTCAAGCGCAACAGATTCTGCGGTTGATAGAGGTGTGGCAGTCCCAGATCGAGAAACAGCGAGTTGAAGCCATCCACGCCCATGAAGCCGACCAGCGCCACCAGCAGCAGCGCTACTGGCCAGCGCGGCAGCCGCGCCGCTCGCACGCGCCCTGTTCCCAGAAGCGTGAGGAAGCCGAGCGCGAAGCCCAGGTAGACGCCGGTGTTGCGAGCGCAGAGTGGGAGCTGCTGTCCGGCGGGATAGAACGAGTGGCCCGGCAGTTGTGCGCAGATGCCACCATCCAGCGCGCGCAGGCGGTCGAGCAGCGTATCGCCCGGCAGAAAGATCAGCGCCGCCAGCGCCGCCAGATAGAGCGCGGCGAAGGCGAGCAGCGCCCACGTCGGCGGATCCCATATCCGCGGCGCTCGTCGCTGTGGTGTCTTGATCTGTGGTGGCGCGGGCTGCGCTGACATGCCCTGCTCCTTGCTCTCCCTGAACAGCGCGCCTCAGCGCAGCGTGACGCCACCGAAGAGACTGTTCAGGACGAACAGCCAGTTGAAGAAGATCGCCACGCCCATGAAGGCCAGCAGCCCACCTGTCACCAGCTCGATGGCGCGCAGATGCGGCGTCAGGCGCTTCAGTAGCGGGGCGAGACGGTCGAACGCCAGCCCCAGCGCCAGAAACGGCAGCCCCAGCCCCAGCGAATAGATCGCCAGCAGCAGCACGCCCGCGCCCAGCCCCTGCGACTGCGCTGCGATCACCAGGATGCTCGCCAGAATCGGCCCGACGCACGGTGTCCACCCCAGCGCGAAGATCAACCCGATCAGCAGCGAGGCCGCATAGCTGGACTGCCCCACCTGCACGGAAAAGCGCCGCTCCAGGTTCAGTCCGGGGATGCGTATGAGGCCCGCGACGTGCGCGCCCAGGATCACCAGCAGCACGCCGCCGATCTCGCGCAGCGCGAGCTGCCGCTCCGAGAGAAAGGCTCCCAGTTCGCTGGCGGTCGCGCCGAGCGCGATGAAGGTCAGCGTGAAGCCCAGCACGAATGCGGCGGCATGCAGCGTCGTGGCGCGTCGGAGCGCCGCGCGTGTGGTCTTGTCGGACTGTTGACCCTCCCAGATGCTGGGGCCGACCAGCCGCGCGATATAGACGGGTGTCAGAGGCAGCACACAGGGTGAGACAAAGGAGAGCAGGCCAGCCAGAAACGCGGCAAAGAGAGGCACGGCGCCCATGCGAACGTTCGCCTGTCACTACACAACGGTCAGCTTGCGACGGCGCCTGCTCTAGCGCCGTTCTGGAACAGAGTATAGCAGACATGATCGCCTTGCTCGATTTGTGAACCCGAAGTCAATGGAAAACCAGGGGTCAGTTCGTGGTCTGCCAGAAGCGGCTGGCTGGCTCCGGGCGCATCATTGCCGCCCGGACGCCAACCAGCCGTCTGTCAGTCGTGCGACGCGCCGATGGGACATCTAGCTGCCCGTCCAATCCGTTAGATGGGCAGCACACTTCTCTTCCAAATGGGAAGCACTTCCCGTTTGAGGGCGCTATCGATGACGATCGCGCCCGAGATGTAGAACGCTAACAGCGAGGTCAGCATACCTGCATACCCGCCGATCGCCAGCAAGAAATTGTGGCCGCCGACCATCACGCCGATGCCGTCGCACAGATAGGTGAACGACAGGATCAGCAGGACCGCTGCGACGCCCAGGTGATCTCCCAGCGCCGCGATCCCCAGATAGAAGGCGATGAGAGCGAACGAGAGCACGAAAATGCCTGCGACATAAGCGGGACTACCGCCCGTTGATGAGTCGGGCAGAATCTTCGCCAGCGTCAACCACTCCAGGATCGCCCAGGAGGTGTTGAACGCGCCAAAGCAGGAGAAGGCAGTCGCAGCGAGCAGATTGCCCCTCCGGAATGCCCACATCCCCGCCAGAAACTGTCCGATGCCGCCAAAGATCAGCGCCACCGGAATCGCCACGGCGACAGCCGACATGGCGAACCAGCCTGCGAAGACTGAGCTGATGGTGAACGTGGCGCTGGCGAAGCCCGCCAGCCCCAATGGAACCGGATCAGCGACGACCGCTTGCGAGCGCTCGAGAACCGCATCGGTCTCCGCGCGTGGCAATGGGCCTCTGATCGTCCCAGAGTTTGTCCAGAACTCGCCTATCGTCCCCATGCCATCTGCTAATGGCCGGTTGTCGGCGCCCGTTGCGCCTGTGGTACCTGTCGCTCCAGACATCGTTGTCCTTGTCCTTTCCGACGTGTCCTTCCGCCGGACGTCGCACGACTGGTCGCCGCTCAACGCAGCGGCATCTCCCTGAGGCGCAGAGGGCGTGCCAAACGCATCGCGCCGCGATACGAAACGGCAGAGTTGGGAGATTCGAGAGGCCAGCGCGGAGCCTGAGCCCGTCAGGCGTCGCGCGCGACGACCGCCAGAATCTCGGGCGCGCGATTCATCAGGCGGGGCGCGATGAGAATGGTGGCGACCTGATACAGCGAGAAGCCGTAGACCAGCGCCAGCGGCGCCATGAACGCCAGCAAAGGCAGGTGGTCGATGAAGAGCGGTATCAGCAGCAGCAGGAAGACAGGCGTCAGCGCGATGAGCGTCGCCCAGAGCGCCGCCAACGAGATCACGCTGCGCAGGCAGCCATTTTCAGATGAGAGGTTGTTCGAGCCCATGCGCAGTTGACGCACGCGCAGCGGCAGCAGCACCGAGGTCAGGTTGCCCGTCCCCAGCAGCGCCAGCGTGGCGGCCCCACCCTCGATGATGGCCAGGGGCATGGCGTTCCAGTCGCCGGTCACCGCGCAAACGGCGGTGATGAGCAAGAGCTGCGCCGTGAACGCCACCACGCCGACCGCCAGATTCTTGCCCCAGAGCACCTCCAGCGGGCGCGCGGGAGTCAGCAGCAGCGTCTGGAGTCCCTGGCGCTCCAGCCCGAAGGCGTTGAGCGAGAGGGTCAGCACGATCAGCAGCGCGGGCAGCGGCGCCAGCAAGGGCTGGTAGTGCGCCATGCGCTGCGCGAAATAGCTGGGATGCGGATCAGCGCTGTGGGTCAGGCTGGGCGCAAAGACGACGAAGAGCAAGACCAGCGAGCTGAGCAGCGCCGCCTTGATCTGCGGATCGCGCCAGAAGTAGCGCAGATCCTTGAGTGCGACCGCCGTGATGACGGGCGAGATGAGCCGCTTGCGTTGTCGTGTTGTCGCCTGCGCCACGCTAGCCGCGCCAAGCGCGCCGCTCAGCCCCGCGCCAGCAGACAGCGCCGGAGCCGCCGGAGTGGCGACCACGCGCCGCCGACGGGTACGCTCGCCGCCGCCTTCGGGGCTCGTGACGCCGCGATCGAGCACCCACGCCCAGACGACCAGCAGCACGGGCGTCAGCGCCAGCAGCGCCAGCAGCCACGGCGCCGCGCCCAGAACATCGCCGGTGTTGGCCGCGATGATGGCGCGCGCCGCCATGCCCGGCGGGAGCCACTGGAGATACTGGCCCAGATCGAGCTGGCCGAACGCGCGTGGGCCATCGATATGCCGCACGAGCACCGTGATGAACTGGCCAGAGAGCGAGCAGAGCACGCTCATCATGGCAAAGACGATCACCGAGAGGTCGCGATAGCGCCGACTGCGCAGCAGGCCGACCAGCACGGCCAGCGTACACTGGCTCAGCCCGACAACGTGCACATAGAGCAGCGCCAGCGCCACCACCGTGATGATGGTCGCCAATACACTGGCATGCCAGCCGACGATGACAGCGGCGAAGATCGCCAGGATGATGACTGTCGCCGGATCGAAGAGCGTCGAGAGGGTCAGCCCCACCATACGCTCCGCTCGCGAGAGGGGATAGGCGTGCAGCTTGCTGACATCCAGCCCTTCGTTGACGGAGTATTGCAGCACGGGGAGCGCCGCCCAGGCGATATAGAGCAGCCCCAGCGCGGCGAAGAGGATCTCGGCGGCGGCGCGCGCTGGCAGGTTGAGATAGCCCAGGGCGGTGACGACGCCCGCCAGCCCCGCGAAGCCCAGGATGAAGAAGGAGAGCGCCACCAGTCCGATCAGCGCCGAGATGCTGCGCCGATACATGCGCACGCTGAGCTTCCAGCGCACCGCCAGCAGCGCGCCCACTTGGCGAGGCCGCAGCGTCCACTGCGAGAGCGGCGCTGATACCTCCGGCTCGGGCAGCGCGCCTGCGCGGGTCGTGGCTATCTCAGCCATTCCAGGCTCCCTTCGTGCGGCGCGGCGCCCACCAACTGCAGGAAGACATCGTCGAGCGCCGCGTTACTGCCACCGCCCGCGCGCTGGCGCAGGTCGGCCAGCGTCCCCTCGGCGATCAGGCGACCATTCTCGATCACGCCGACGCGCGTGCAGAGCTTCTCCACCACCTCCATGATGTGCGAGCTGAAGAAGATGGTCACGCCGCTGCCCGTCAGGTCGCGCAGGATGTCGCGAATGACGCGCGAGCTGACCGGATCGACCCCCTCGAATGGCTCATCCAGAAAGAGCGCCTGGGGTCGGTGGATCAGCGCGGCGGCCAGCGCGACCTTCTTGCGCATGCCGACGGAGTAGTCCACGATCAGCTTGTCGGCGTCGTCGCCCAGCAGCAGGGCGTCGAGCAGCGCGCCCGCGCGGCGTCGCGCCTCGGCGCGTGGGAGATCGTACATCGCGCCAGCGAACTCCACCAGCTCGCGTCCCGAGAGCCGCTCATAGAGGTTGAGCTGCTCGGGCAGCACGCCCATCACGGCTTTGGCGCGCAGTGGCTCCGACCACACATTCACCCCGCCGACGTACGCCTCGCCTGAGGTGGGACGCAGCAGCCCCACCAGCATCTTGATGGTGGTGGACTTGCCGGCGCCGTTGCGCCCCAGGAAGCCGAAGAACTCGCCGCGCCGCACGACCAGCGTCAGGCCATCCACCGCGCGCTTCTCGCCGAAGGCGCGTGTCAGGGCGAGCGTGGCGATGGCGGCGTCCGACGGCGGAAACGCGGCGGGTTGCGGCGTCTGGTCGGGCAGCGATGATGGCATCGTCATAGGTGAGCAATCCTTGTGGCGCTATGGCACGCAGCGCAGATGGCGCGCTGGTGGTTCCAATGGCGGCGGAGCGGCGTGGGCGCGCTCGACTGGTGTACGGCTCAGCGATAGCGCAGGTTCCACGCCATTTGTGTATTGTAGCGTGCGCAGGCGAGCACGCGGCCACCGCCATCGGGCGGAAGCCGCTACAGCTTCGGGGTGAGGGGACCTAACTGATCCGCAGTGGGCTCCGCTCAGCAGAACCACGCTTCGGTCAGATGGGGAACGGGGCGCCGTCGCGCGCTGGCGCCAGCTTCGGGCGCTTCGGCTGCGTTGGCGGTGGCTTCGCGGCCCAGCCGTTGCTCGGCCAGCGCGCGCACATCGGCGAAAGTCTGCGCCGTGGGATGATGCTGGGCGGCGGCGCGCTCCACCAGCGCAGCCACCTCGCGCTGCAGGGCATCCATGCGCGGGTCGGCGTGCTCCCAGCGGTAGCTGAAGGCGGCTTCATCCAGCGGGCCGAGCCACTCGGCGGCGTCGGGCGTCCCTAGCAGCGCGGAGCCGGGTGGCACGAGCAGGCGGATGGCGTACTGGATCGGGTCGATATGCTCGACGAGTCCTTGCGCGGCGACGAAATCGAGCAGCTCCAGGTAGTCCTCGGCTGTCGTCCAGGGAGTGAAGGCGACGAACGTCGGGCGTAGCGGGATGCCCGCCGCGTCGGCGATGCGCAGCGCCTCCTCCACATCGGCGCGCGTATGCCCCTTGGCCAGATGCTCCAGCACGCGCGGGCTGAGCGATTCTACCGCCGAGACGATGAAGGCGCAGCCCAGTTGGCCCAGCTCGGCGATGGCCACGCGCTGCTCCAGGATGTGTTCGATCTTGATGGTCGCGTCGAAGGTGACATCTGGAAACTCGCTGTGCAGCGCCCGCGCGATGGCCAGCGCATGCCCTGGCCCATTCAGGAAGTCGGGATCGCCGAAGGTGATGTGGCCCGCGCCTGCCGCCACCTGCGCGCGGATGTCAGCGAGCACGACGGCGCGCGGCACGACGAAGAAGCGCCCGCCATAGACCGGCGTGATGGGGCAGTGCAGGCAGGTGTGCAGGCAGCCGCGCGTTGCCTCGACATAGCCTGCCGGGATCACTTTGTCGTCGCGCACGAGATGCGCGTAGCTGCGCAGCGGTGGCAGGCTGGCGCGCGCGGGCGCCGCGAATGGCAGCCGCTGCAGCACGGGCGTGGCGGCGGTCTGGCGCGTGCGCACGCCGGGGACGTTGAGTGTGTCGGCTGTGGCGCCCGCGTCCAGCGCCTCGGCCAGCGCCAGCAGCGCCTGCTCGTACTCGCCGCCGATGATGGCGTCGGCGTGGTCGCGCAGCAGATAGTCGGCGTTGAGCGAGGCGTAGAGACCATAGAAGACGATGCAGGCGTCGGGATGCAGCGTGCGGGTGCGCTCGGCCACCGCCGCGCCCAGCCGCAGCGCCGTGTGCATCGGCACGGAGATGGCGATCAGCCGCACCGCACGCAAGGTTGCGTCATTCAGCGTCTCGACGGAGGTGTCGATGGCGTGTGGCGCGAAGCCAGCCGCTTGCAGCGTGGCCAGCGGCGAGGCCAGGCTCAGCGGCTGATGGCCGAGTTCGTAGCACGCCACCAGCGCGATGGCGCCGGGCGCGCGCAGGGTGGAGATGGTGAGCATGAATATTCCCGTAACCCGCCTGAGTAGATGTGGAGTCGCGACGGGCTACTACTTCTTGCGGGCGCCGACGGGCGCGCCCTTGCCTTTGGCGCCGCTCTGATCTTCCGGCTCCCAGCCCTCCGGCTTCTCTTCGTCGTCGCCGAAGAGGAAGCGCTCCATCTCCTGCCGCAGAATCTGGCGCGAGTCGGGGTCGGCGAGGTTCAGGCCATAGTGGTTGATGAGCAGGCGCGAGTGCTCCTGCCACATCTCCCAGGCCTGCTGCGAGATGTTGTCGTAGATGCGCTGGCCAAACTCACCGGGCATTGGTGGTTTCGCCAGTCCGGGTAGCCGCCGCTTCAACTTCGCGCACGTCACCATGCGAATCATGCTCTTGCCTCCTGATAGCGTGCGGGCGCCATGCCGCGCTGACTTTGTATAGTATAGCGTGACAACTCCCCACGGCTCAAGCCGGGGGCTTCTCGGCCTCGGCTAGGCCGAAGCCAGAGACTGTTGCCCCAGTCTCAAAATGTTCAGGCTCGCGTTGAGATCACGGTCTACGACCAGCCCGCAGCAAGGGCAGGTAAAGAGGCGGTCGGCGAGGGAGAGCGTGTGCCGATGTCCACACTGCGAGCAATCTTGCGAGGTGTACGCGGGGTTCACCGCCACATACTTCCGACCGGCCCATGCTGCCTTGTACGAAAGGAGGGAGGTGAACTGACTCCACGCGGCGTCACTGATGCTCTTGGCGAGACAGTGGTTGTGCAGCATCCGATTGACCGACAAATCCTCGACGGCGATCAGGTCAAAGGTGTTGACGATACAACGGCTGTGTTGGTGCGCAAAGTCGCTCCGTCGCCACGCCACCCGCTCATGCACGCGCGCCACGATTTTGCGGCGCTTGGCGCGCTCCGGTGTGCCTGGCGTTTCTTTCGCGAGGCGACGTTGTGCCTTGGCAAGCGCCCGCTCCTCTTGACGGAAGAAGCGTGGATTGGCAATCGCGGCGCCCGTCGAAAGGGTGGCGAATGTTTTCAGACCGACGTCTATGCCGACCTGTTGTCCAGTCTCAGGCAAGGGCGCAGGCTCAGCGCATTCACACACGAAGCACACGTACCATTTGCCGGTGCTACTCCGTCTGATGGTGGCCGTCTTGGGCGTGCCTTCCACGAGGCGATGCAAGATGACCTTCACCAGCCCGACGTTGGCGATACGCAGGCGCTGCGTTTCCACCGTCAGCTTGCATCCTACGGGAACCTGGGGGAAGGTCATGCTGTCATAGCGCCCCGGACCACGAAAGCGTGGATAGCCCGGTGTTTCCCCTGCCTTGACGCGGCGGAAGAACGCCTGAAACGCCAGGTCAATGCGCACGGCGACATGTTGCAAGACCTGCGAGTGCACACCGGCCAGCGTCGGGCGTTCCGCTTTGAGCGCGGGCAGCGTCGCCTGTTGGTCATACAGGCGACGCGACTCGTGCCGCACTTCCCACGCATCGCGCCTATCCGCGAGCAGGTGATTGTACAGCCAGCGGCATTCCTCAAGTTGCTGCTCGAGGAGGCGCTGCTGCTGCTTGGTCGGATAGATGCGATACTTGAACGTCTTACGCATGCTGGCAATTTAGACGTAAATCATGGGTGCTGTCAAATGAGCGGCGCCCGTTGCCTGCGGGCGACAGGGCTTGAATCCCCGTGCTTCAAGGCAGGGGCCATCAGCTCTGGACGATGGTAACAGAGACAGCGCGCGCCGACGATGGGCCGCCAGGACGCGCCGGGGGAGAGCGCAATGGACGCAAGCGACGACGAGGACGAGATCTCGCGGCGCATCGATCAGTGGATTCGCCGCACAGCCTATGCGCCCTCCGCCACGATGCGGGCGGAGTCGGGCCGCACGCGCATGCGTCGTTGGGCGCAGACCATCCTCGCCGCCAATGACCGCTGGATGATTCTGGATACCGAGACGACCGGATTCGCCAACAGCGACGACATCATCGAAGTGGCCGCTGTCACGCCGCGCGGCGAGACGCTGATTGACTGCCTGATCCGGCCAGGGCGGCGCATCCCCGCGGAGATCACGCGGCTCACGGGCATTCGCGATGCGATGGTGGCGGGCAGCCCATCGTTTCGGCTGGCGTGGGAGCAGACGCTAGCCCAGCAGCTCGGCGTCCGCGCCATCCTGGCGTACAACGCGCCCTTCGATGTGCGGATGCTGCGCCAGAACGTCCAGCGGCACTGCGGGCTGGACTGGTCGCCAATCGGCTCGGATTGTCTGATGCGCGCCTACGCCAGCTATCGCGGCGAGCGACAGGCGCGCGGCGGCTATCGCAGCCACCGGCTGGGCGACGCCTGCGCCCAGATGGGCATCGCCCACGAGCACGCCCACCGCGCGCTGGAGGATTGCCTCGTCAGCGCACGTCTGCTGCAAGCGATGGCCAGGTGAGCGGCCCTCACCCCCAGCCCCTCTCCCAGAGGGCGAGGGGAGTTGTGCTTGCCCAGGGGTAGCTGCTGGGCCGACCTCCTTTCCTTGGCTAGATGTGAGGACATGTGATGCCACCAGAGATGTCTGTGGCGCATGAAGGACGATTGAGCAGGCTGCGCATGGTGTTCTTCGGGCTGGGCGGCGTCTTCTCGCGGCTCCCGCTGGAGGCGCTGCTGCGCGCCGGAGCCGATCTGCGCGCCGTCGTCACGCTGGCCCAGCCGGGGATGTCGCTGGGCGAGGCCGCCGATCAGCCATTTCTCCGCCTGGAGCCGCGCCCGGTCCGCGCCGCGCGGCTGCTGCCGCTGGCGGGTGGCGCGCCGCTGCCGCGCACGCTGCGCGATCTGGCCGCCGAGGCGGGCGCGCCGCTGCTGAGCATCGCGCGGCTGCGTGATCCCGCCACGCAGGAGGCGATGGCGAGCTTCGCGCCGGATGCCATCTGCGT